>CBFHVG010000124.1:0-4376 GCA_965659005.1 uncultured Balneolaceae bacterium | reverse complement strand
AAAATCTGATGGGAAAAAATATTGAAAAAGTGGAGGTGCGGGGAATCGAACCCCGGTCCGAAATGGCAAAACTACAAGCCTCTACATGTTTAGTAACCGTTTAGAATTTCGCCTGATACATTGTCCGGATACTAACAGCATCAAACTAGTCTATGAAAAATTCACCTTTTACGTACAGACACCGCAAAAGACTATCCTGTCATAATCGACGCTCTTACTAACTGCTAACAGGCAAACGTGTTAGAGAGCGGCCAGGTCTGCTTACGCAGCTAGGCGGTATGAGTAATCGTTGTTAATTACTTTTAATCCATAATCGATTTTTTACGAGATCAATTGGACAAGCTCGACATGCAACCTGTGAATGTACTCATCCCGTCGAATCCAGTACACCCCCATTAAATCAAAGAACAACACAAAAGATACAACTTTTAAGTCAGATCTTTATTACTGATCTGTTTCTTTCAACTATTAGAACGTTTATTCAAATGAATTGATTTCTATTTCTTTAAATCTATTTAAAACAAAGCTCCGTACTTTTCGTGTACTGCCGTGAAATCTAATGCTAAGCTATTCATGCCCAATATCTTACTTAAGAGGCTATTAACTCTTTTAATATTATTAACACCCCTGATTCATTCTCTTGAATCACATGCTCAGCAATCAGTTAGCGGCTTTGTTCGTGATGTAAACTCAGGTGAGACTCTCATATCCGCTAATGTGGCTATTCGAGAAAACCTGAAAGGCGCTTCAACCAATAATGCCGGTTTTTATGTAATTACCAATCTTGAGCCTGGTACCTATACAATCGTTTGCTCATATATTGGGTTTGACCTGTATGAGAAGCGAATTGAAATAGTTGAGGGTGAAAATCTACGCTTAGATATTGAACTTAATCCAGCCAATTTTGTGGGTGAGGAAATTATCGTTCAGGCAGATGCTGAACAGGAAGAAGCCAAAGACATTGGAGTGGCTCAGATATCAACTGCACTCATAAAAGAGCTGCCCTCCGTTTTTGAAGCAGACGTATTTCGTTCAATACAATTACTTCCAGGGGTAAAAGCTGCTTCTGACTTTTCGAGTGGATTATACATACGAGGAGGATCACCTGATCAAACACTCATTTTACTGGATCGAACTACTGTTTATAATCCATCCCATTTTTTTGGTTTCTTTTCCACCTTCAATCCTGATGCAGTTAAAGATGTAAGATTATACAAAGGTGGCTACCCAGCGCCGTATGGCGGAAGACTTGGCTCAGTTCTGGATATCTACAATAAGGATGGAAACCGCAAGAAAAGAGAAGGGTCACTTACTGTTGGCATGTTGACTTCAAGGCTTAGTGTTGAGGGCCCCTATTCAAAAGGTTCATACGCTTTTGCGTTGAGACGCTCAACTCTTGAACCACTGCTTTCTGCTCTTAGATCTTCAACGGATGGAGTACCCGATCGATTTTACTTTTTAGATATCAATGGTAAGATTAACTTCGACGCTAGTGAGAATGATAAGCTATCCTTATCCTTTTACTCGGGCGAGGATAATGTTGGGATACCCTTTGCCGATGACGCCAGCTTTGACTTGAACTACGGTAATCAAACATTAAGCGGAACCTGGACTCACATTTTCTCAGATAAGGTTTTCTCAAATTTCACTGCTACAGCTTCCAGATATTTCAGTGTTCCTCTTCTTGAGATCGCATCTACTCCAATAGAAAGAGATAATAATGTTTGGGATTTTTCAATTAAAGGTGATGTTGAATATCTCCTAAATGATAAACACCTCTTCAGTACTGGATTTTGGGCTGGAAATCTAACCTTGAAGCTAGTTGACTTCTTTGATGGTCAGCAAACCTTCACATCTCGTATACAGTCTCAATATGGATCCTTTTATTTACAGGACACTTGGAAACCTGCAGATAAATGGGAATTCATTCTGGGTACCCGTTTAAACTACTTTTCTGAGGGTGATTATCTGAGGGTTGAACCTCGGGCATCTGCTGAATTCAGACCCAATAATAAAATTAGACTGCAGGCTGCCTATGGAAGGTACAACCAGTTCCTCACCCTTGTCACAAACGAGGCCTTTTCCGGCTTCGATATCTGGCTGACCTCAGATGATGGAGTTCCACCGGCTTATGGTGATCAATTTGTTCTTGGAGCCAAAACAGTTCCATTCTCTGGCTATGGCTTTGATGTGGAAGTCTATTACCGATCCATGAACGATTTATTCGATCTTGACCCCTTCATTCAAGATGCGGCCGGGTTAGATTACGCCGATGTGTTTCGTTTCGGTGAAGGCAATGCATATGGAGCAGAATTTTTCTTTGAAAAAAGAGCAGGCAGACTTACAGGTTTCCTTGGCTACACTCTGGCTTACACATGGAGAAAGTACCCGGGATTTAATCTAGATCTTGAAGACCCAACTCCTTCAGCTAGGTTTTATCCACCAAAATATGACCGCAGAAATGATATAAATCTTGTTGGATCCTACAGGTTAAGTAGCACCTGGAAATTTACGGCTAGTTTCAACTATGCCACTGGTCAAGCCTATACACTGCCTCAAAGCAGATATCAAACAATAGATTCACCATTTACAGACACAGAGCAGGATGTCTTAGTAGTTGGTCGTGTAAACGCATCGAGATTGCCAAGTTATCATCGTCTGGATATCGCTTTCCAGAAGGATGCCACCTTTTTTGGCTTTGGGCAAACTCAATGGCAGCTTCAAATTATAAATGTTTATTCAAGACGTAATGTCTGGTTCTTAAACTATGATTTTGAAGAAAATCCGATAGACGTTAATGAAGTTAATCTTCTTCCTATCCTTCCAACTGTATCATATACTCTGAATTTTTAAATCATGAAGTATTCAATCCTATTTATCATCACTCTTTTAGCTGTTATATCAGCATGCGATCTTTATCCTCAAGACGATCTGGAGCAACAGTATATAATTGAATCATATATGATTGCTCAACGCCCTCTTCAACAAGTGCGACTCTCTATTACTTCTGAAATCGATGAATTTTACTCATTTGAAAATCAGGCTATAAACAACGCTAATGTTGAAATTCGATTACTATCAGGTTCGGCAGGTTCCGCTGTAGAGGAAACAATTCCCTATTCAATCTCTGAACCCGGTATTTATCAACCTGATATAGTGCATTCAGTGCAACCATTAAGATATTATGAGTTATATGTATCATTCGATGATGAACCGACAGTAATCCGATCTACTACCGTAGTTCCTGATACTTTTAAAGTTGCCAATACTGTTCCAACTGAGATTGCATATCAATCTACTGATCAGTTATCCATTGATATCACAAGTAGTGAATATCCAGGTAGGCAGAGCGTATTTATCTTCAATACGATTAGTCTTGAACCGTCTGTAGAGAATCTGACCCCGGTTTATTTTGATTTATTCGATAGTGATGATAATGCTGAACTTGAAGATTTCGTAAATAACTCATCACCCCTGTTTAATGAAGGGAATTATGATATCAATCCTGATGGAACACTAACCATTCGTTATCCCTGGATTGCATTGGCTTTCTATGGTCAGAATAAAATCATTGCTAATACTATTGATGACAATCTGATCGATTTTATCTCATCTCAGGATGTTCAGTTAGGCGGATCAACCATATCACCGGGAGAAATTCAAAATGTGGTTTACAATGTTGAAGGTGGTATTGGGATTTTCGGTGCTATAGCAGCAGATACCATAGAAGTGAATATTACAAGAAACCCTGATCTTCCCTTTAAAGTGGATAGATAACACTTATTCGCCAAACTTCAGGATTATTTAAGTTGTCTCTGACATTAAGTATTGCTCTAAATCCAGATTCATGCTTGTAGTTTATGCCCAGGTAATTGTTCGTAAATGTTGAGAATGAACGTGCTGTGTCATCATTGTACCCGAGTATGTCAGTTGCCAGTAATGCATATCTCTGCTCTGCGAATTTATCCTGTTCATGGATATAAGTGTAGCTTAAATTGGTACCGCCCCAAATTGAAAATGCAGAACTAATTTCAAATTCAGCAAATAAGGGCATTTCTAAAGTTAGGATATTTTGCAATTGTTCTCTTTTTTGCTTGAAGTAAGAAGTAGTTTGAACATCAAACCCTTGTGTTTGTTGTTCCTGATATGCGTAACCAATATCTAAACCTGTAACATACCTAAGCTTCCTTATATCCTTCTTTATGACATAGCCCAAGTTTAATTGTGCTAAAAAATGGATTTCGTCATCGTTACTATTTCGATTGATGGGACCACTCGGGTTTGCCCCAGAGTCAATTCTGGTTAACATGGCAATATCATCAGCCCCTCTTCCATAAAAACCATCGAAGCGATAATAAATAGCACTCTGATTATCT
>CBFHVG010000123.1:0-18674 GCA_965659005.1 uncultured Balneolaceae bacterium | reverse complement strand
TTCGATTGATCAGTTAGATCTTCGTCAACATCCTTAATTTGTTGTTCAAGCTGCTCTATTTGCTCCTGAAGACTCTCATTTGCTTTCTCAATATCAGCTTCTGGATTATTATTCTGAGCTTCCTGTTGCTTAGCCAGGTCTTCCGCTGTCTTTGCAATCTTCTCAAGATCACTGCTTGTTTTCAATTGCTTGAATAGCTCCAGTGTTCGTTCGATTCTTTCTTTATATGCTTCCTCATTAAACTCAACATTCTCCAGTGCTTTCCTGAGTTGTTCAGGTGAAAAGGAATCCAGGGACTGTTGTAGCTCTTCAAGAGCTTTCATCAATTCAGGATCATCAATTTCTTCCAATAGCTTTTGAAGCTCATCATAAGCTTCCATTGTTTCCTCAGAAAGAGTTTGGTTATCCTTTAACTCTTCTTTGAGTTCCTCAAACTTTTCATTCAACTCCGCCAGCTGATCTTCAATCTTTTTCTTCTGATCTTTTAACTCTTCTACCTCATTTTTCTGCTCAAATGCCGATTGAGGTTTATCTCTTAATTCTTCCTTTAGTTCTTCAAACTGACTACTTAGATCTTCAAATTCTTCAGATACTTCTTCAAGTGATGTGGCGAGTGAATCTTCTTTTTCATTTACTTCATCAAAGTAATCCACAAGGGATGGTATTGTGATGCTTAATACCTGAGACTTCGAAGTTTTATACCCATTTATCCCATCATTATCTTTAACCTCAATCCAGAAATTAACCTGGTCCTGGGGTCCTAAATTAAGAGAGTCCACTGCCCATGTGAAACTCTCAGAAGTGTTTGCCGATGGGATTTTTGCTGATTCTTTTACAGGTATGCTTTCGTTAACAAATGCTTTCTTAACCTCATAAACGAAATCAACACTGGATAATCCATAATCATCAGAAGCATTATATCCAATCAGGATGTTTTTGGGATCGATTAGTTCCAGGTTATTTCTCGGTTCAAATAGATCCACAAATGGATAAGCATCTTCAGTTGGATTGACTACAAATGTGAATGGATTTGAATTTTCAAGCCCATCAGAGTCTTTTAGGAAAAATGATAAAGTATCTGAACTAAGTGACTTAAATCGGGCAGTGATCAGATCACTCTGATCGTTATAATCTCCCTGAAGGGTATCCCCAAGAGATGTGGTAATGTAGTACTGATCTACTTTCTTATTTAATTGACCGGTGATTAAAATATCAGAACCTTTTAGAGGATTAATCTCTGAAAAGGGATAAGCATAATTTCTATCTGCTTGGCCGGTATAAGAAGGCGTTATAATATCCAGGTTTAGTGCATTAAACCTTGGTCTTAATTGCACATTCAGGTTGTAGCTCTCACTCCTGAACTCATCCATCTGAATAAAATACTCCGAATCACTATTTAGCTCGATGGGCAGCGATTCATAGCCACCTTCATTTCCCACCATATTAAAGAGCCTGTAATTCTCTTCAATAGAAGTTTTCATGGCCAGTTGGACATCATCAGGCTTCATATTACCACTAAAACTAATACCAATTACTGTTGAACTCCCTTGTTCAATGTTTTGGCTTCCCGGTGTAATTGTATAAAGGAAGGGATTTGGTTTATCGAAACTTTGCCAGAAGCTTAGTGCCCTATTAGAAGCATCTGAATTTCCATTGAGTACAAATATTAATGATACAAAGGAGACACCGATCATTGTAAGAGCTGATCTATAAAATTTATGCATTGGCATACTTTTCATATAGTCGGCTAAAGCTGACTGCATCTCGGTGGATGCAACCTGTCTGAGATTATCTTCAATGGCCGCTTTTAATAGCTCTGGATTCCCTGATGCTTTATTCGTGAGATCTATAGCGTAGTTCAATTCCTTGATGTTGTAGCGCCCACCAAAATCTCTATAGAATTCAGTAAAAGAAGGAGTAATTGACTTTCTTTTGATATAAATGCCCACAAAACAAGCCAGACCTAAACTACCAAGCAGGTAGGCGATTTTGAAGACAGAGGAAAAGTACTGTGAAGTCTCAAGAAAAATCAGCCCAATAACCCAAAGTATGAATAGAGATAAGGGTAGCAGAAACATAGTTGCAGTTTTATACTTAGTCAGCTGATTATGCTGTTTCTGCAGGATATGAATTATGGATTCAGAGTTGGGCTTCAAAGCTTGGGAGATCGTTTCAGGTAAGAAAAGGTATTCTCTGAAATAAACCGATTAAAAATGGTAAATATTGCTGAAATGCTAGATTTCGTTTAGTAAAAGTTTATTGGATACCTTGAATCTCCTGCCATCAGAACTAACTTGAATCACTTCTTCATGCGCATCATGTTCCAGGTAGAGAAACCATTCTCCTTCTGAGGCTTTATTCAGGAAATCTTCTTTCTCAAGTAGTGTTTGTGCTGGATACATATCATAGCCCATAACCCAGGGTAGAGGCACATGAACATGAGTCGGGAGAAGATCAGCCATAAAAACAATTGTTTTACCTTCAGCCTGAATAACCGGAAGCTGTTGTCCTAATGTATGTCCGTTTACTACTATCGTTGATAATCCTTCTTCAAAGAGATGGTCATCACCCACCATACTCATCTTGTCAAAGCTTTTAAGAGGCTCGATATTTTCCTTTAGGAAACTAGCTCTTTCTCTTTTATTTGGATTGGTTGCCGTTTCCCAATGCTTCTCATTGACATGATGAACCGCATTTGGGAAAGCATATTTGAGGCTTCCATTTTCATCGAAATAGGTTGATCCACCGCAGTGATCGAAATGAAGGTGAGAGAAAATGATATCCGTTATATCCTCTTTGGCGAAGCCATGAAATTCCAGTGATCTATCAAGTGTATAGGTCGAGAAATCCAGATCATATATACCCGCCATCTTTTCATCAAATTTATCCCCAACTCCATTATCAATCAGATAGACCTTACCTGTATTATTTGATTTGATTAAAAGGCACCTCATGGTCATCGGAATTCGATTGTTTTCATCTGCTTCCAAAGATTTATTCCACAGTGTTTTTGGAACAACACCAAACATGGCGCCACCATCAAGACGGAAGTCACCGGTTCTCAGGGAAAATAGTTCAAAGGGGCCAAAAGTAGTTTTTGTAAGATCCATAAGTGTATTTCGATAATAGTTCAGGGAGCAAAAAAAACCCCAACCAAAGGCTGGGGTTTAAACCATACGAGATAAGTCCTATTAAAAGGACGGTACCACATTAGCTCGGAACATAGTGTCGAGTAATGTGATCGTAAACATCAGAATAAAGAAAAGTACACCTGCAAACAACAGCATGGTGTTGAATTTTACGTCGAACCATAGGTTCATGAAGAAAGCTCCTACAAGAAAGGCTTTCAATAATGCGATTCCAAGAGCTACAACTAAGTTAAATGGCTCTGGGATTTCAATATAGGTTACAGCAACTGTAACGAATGTAAGGAAGAATAGCCCGATGGCAACGAACCAAAGCATTCTTGCTGTAGAAACATGATGTCCTGAATGTGCGCTCATTATGATTCCTCCTTAGTCAATTAGATATAATAGTGGGAAAAGGAAGATCCAGATCAGATCCACCAAGTGCCAGTAAAGGCCAACAATCTCAACAGGTGTGTAGTATTCACTGCTGAATTCATCACGTCCGGCTTTAACTATTAACCAGAACATGAGTCCCATACCAATTAGTACGTGAATACCGTGAAGGCCTGTCATCATATAATAGATGCTAAAGAAAATACCGGCTAATGGATGCTCAAGGCCTTCGTAAGTGTAATACTGACCAGGCCAGATTCCATCGTGCATTTTGTGCGAGTACTCAAAAGCCTTAATAATCATGAACACACATGCGAGAGCAAAAGTGATCCAAAGATTAATAATCAGGCCTTTTTTCTGATTTAATTGTGCAGAACGAATAGCCATCGCAACGGTAAGCGATGAACCAATTAGAACAGCTGTGTTTACAGCTCCCCAAGTTGTGTTCAGTTTAGTTGCTGCTTCAATGAATAATTCCGGATACCATGCTCTGAATATGATATAGGCACAGAATAATCCGCCGAAGAATAGTATTTCAGTCACAAGGAATACCCACATCCCCATTTTTGCAGAATCAAACTGTTGATCTGCACTCGCAAAATGGTGAGCGACATTCGAGTCGTGCGCTGATGCTGTGTTGTTAGCCATTAGTGTTGATTATTTCGTTTTATGCGACAGTTTCTTTAGTCGGTTCGGCATGTTCACCGTGACCGTTATGGTTTTCAGCCAGACCAAGCTGGAATTCTTCCATTGGTTTGTGATAGTCATAAGGTTTATTGACAATCACTGGTGTGTAATCAAAATTGTGCTGTGATGGCGGTGTATTCGTTTGCCATTCAAGTCCGCGGCTACCCCATGGATTAGTCGATGCTTTTTCACCTTTGAAAAGTGATACCAGTAAGTAATAAGCAATAATCAAGAAGGCTACAGCAAGGATATAAGATCCAATGGTTGACATCTGATGGAATGGTTCGAACTGCTCCAGGTAGTTATAATATCTTCTTGGCATTCCCTGTGCACCCATAACAAATTGAGGAAGGAATGTGATGTTGAAGCCTAGGAAAATGAGTACAGCACTTACTTTACCGAGTGTCTCGTTATACATTCTACCTGTGATTTTTGGCCACCAGTAGTGAACACCAGCCAGTAGGGCAATCAATGTTCCGCCCATCATCACATAGTGGAAGTGAGCTACAACGTAGTAAGTATCATGTAAGTGAATGTCTACAGAAAGTGCACCCAACATAATTCCTGTAAATCCACCAATAGAGAATAAGAACAGGAAGATGAAAACATAAAGCATTGGTGTCTTCATTTCGATGGAGCCTTTGTATAGTGTAGCTACCCAGTTAAAAATCTTAATCCCTGTTGGAATCCCTACAAAGAAGGTCAGGAATGAGAAAACGGTGGTTGCCAGTGCAGACTGACCAGAGGTAAACATATGGTGTCCCCAAACGAGGAAGCCAATGAATGCGATTGCGAGTGATGAAAGAGCAATAGCCCAGTAACCAAAAATCGTTTTTCTTGAAAAGGTTGTAATCACTTCTGAAATAATTCCGAAGCCAGGTACAATCATGATGTATACCGCAGGGTGTGAGTAGAACCAGAAGAAATGCTGGAATAAAACCGGATCACCACCTTTTGCAGGATCGAAGATACCAATACCCAATACTGTTTCCATAGTGAGAAGCAGAAGTGTGATAGCAAGTACCGGAGTTGCAAGAACCTGAATGATGGAAGTCGCGTAGAGTGCCCAAATATTAAGAGGAAGTTTATCCCATGTTATACCAGGAGCTCTAAGTTTGTGAATAGTCACAATGAAGTTTGTCCCAGTAAGGATGGATGAGAATCCAAGTATGAATACACCCAATGTTACAGAGATTACAGCTGTAGCACTTTCAATTGAGTAAGGTGTGTAGAAAGTCCAACCAGTATCCAGACCACCATTAAAGATAGCATAGAAAGTAAATACAGCTCCAATTACATAAATGTAGAAGCTCAATAAGTTTAAACGAGGGAATGCCACGTCTTTAGCCCCTAACTGAAGAGGGAGGACGAAGTTACCCAAGGCTGCCGGAATTGAGGGAACCAGTACAAAGAATACCATTATGGCACCATGCAAGGTAAAAATCTGATTGTAGGTATCTGCATCTATAAAAGTGCGAGCGGCAGTGAATAGCTCAGTTCTAAGCGCCACTGCAAGGAAACCACCTAGTGCAAAGAAGAAGATCACAGAAACCAGGTACATAATACCGATTTTCTTGTGATCGACAGTGGTCATCCAAGCCCAAATGCCTTTTTCATAATTCAGGAAGTGACTCTTCGGATTGTTAGTTGGCTCGAAGCGTTTTACCTGAAGTGTTTTTGTGTTTTGACTAAGATCTGCTGCTTTCATCTTAATTCAGTGTTTTGATGTATTCAATAATTGCGTTGATTTGCTCGTCGTCGAGCACGCCTGTGTAGTTACTCATCACGTTATCGTATCCTGCTACTATTTGTGAGCCAGGATTAAGGATTGAGTTTTTAATGTAATTCTCATCAACAGTGACAGTTGATCCGTCAGTCAATTGTTCGTCTCTTCCGAATAGTCCTTTAAATGTAGGTCCAATTTTTTCGGAACCGTCAACTGAGTGACAAGTAATACAAGCATTTAAGTTCACAAGAGACTCGCCATATTCAGCTGGAGATTGACCAGAGCCAGGAATAACAGCTGTAGCAAGCCAGGTGTCAAAGTCATCCTCTTCATGCACAATCACTTTAGCAAGCATGTCAGAGTGTGAAGTACCGCAGTATTCAGTACAGAAAATTTGTGATTCACCAACTTCTTGGGCATTGAACCAAACAGTGGTATATCTGCCCGGCACAACATCATGCTTAATTCTGTATTCAGGCACATAGAAGGAGTGAAGAACATCTCTTGATTGCATTACCAGTTTAACAGGTCTGTCTACAGGCACATGCAGTTCGTTTGTGCTCACTGCTCCGGTATTGTATTTAAAAGCCCAATTCCATTTCTGACCGGTTACCTGAATCTCATAAGCATCTTCAGGTGGTGTAGTTAGGTTTAGCCATCCGCTATAACCCCATCCGAAAACAATTAGTACGGCAATAGTTGGCAGTACTGACCATGTGATTTCAAGGGTATTATTGTGGCTGATTACCGGGGTAGCATCGTCGTCTGATTTTCTGCGGTATTTAATCGCAAAGTAGATCAATGCGGCTGTGATACCAATTAGTAAAACCAGGCTTACTTCGCTGATAAAGTGGAATAGACCATCAGTGCTGTAAGCAGTAGGCGATTTCGCCTCCGGAAGCATGAAGTCAAAAATTCTTCCCATTAGTGTTGATTGAAATTAAGTGATTGTTTTTTGCGCTTTTCTCTGACCCATAAAAGGCTGAGAAATATACCGAGAATTAATAGTGTTACAAAGCCGCCAATCTTCATAATATTGATGGCGACAGGTACATAACTATCAGAACTCGGGTCGTATTGGTAGCAATACATTAACACTTTGGATACTGTACTGCCTATCTTTCCGTCAGCTGCCTCATAGAGTGCATTTCTGACATCAAATTCGTCAAAATTGATACCATATAGGTATCTGGTGATCATGCCATCCGGACTTAGAAACATGATTGCTGCTGAATGAGCATATTCACCGGTTTGTTCGATTTCAGTATAATTGAAACCAACAGACTTTGTCATTTCAATTATGGCTTCTTCTGTTCCGGTAAGAAAATACCAACCATCCTGAGCTTTGTATTCCTCAAGTTGGGAAAGGTACTTCATCTTAGCTTTAGCAGCTACTTCATGAGTTTCTTTTGGATCGATGCTAAAGGAAATAACTGTATAATCTTCACCAGGAGACCATTCAACCTGATCCACGGCGTTAAATACACCTTCAACCACCAAACCGCATAGCATTGGGCACTCGTAATACAAAGGATTTAAAAGAACGGGTTTTCCCTGCTGGACTAACTCACCAATGGTGATTGAATCACCTGTAGAGAGTGCAAATTTCACATCCAGAGGAATCACTTCCCCAAGCTTTTCATTTATATCGATGCCTTCATAAGCAGGGGCGGTATACTGTGTAACTTGTGCCTCTGTTCGGGAAGGAATCAGCAACACTGTTAGTACATATAAAAAAAACAGTGCGTTAAAACTCATGTATTGATTATTGATTTACAATCAAACTGATTGCTGAGTCGATAGGAACACTATAAACTCCATTTTCAGCATCTACAACACCAAAAGAATTCAGAGCTTCAGTCTGCTCGGCAGAAATCCTATTAACTTCAAGGTTTTCAGTTTGTCCGGCTGCAGCCATTTCTTTTTCGAATTGATAATAATCCGATATCTGCATTGCCAAAATAACAAGACTGATCACCGTCACAATTCCAATTGTAATCCACATTCCAAGCTTCCCATAGTTCAGGTTTTCATCCTGAATACCATCTTCAACAGATACAAGTAGATTTTCGTCAGCGCTTTCTATTGTGAAGTCGATGCCTTCGGGAGCAGCATGGTCATCGTGTCCATGCGAATGATCTTCTGCTTGCGCATCACCAACAGTGTGGACACCACCAAATTTTGTTGCCCATTCAATGATTTCTTCTTCGCTTACTTTATACTTCTTAGCGAGTTCAGAAAGCACTTGTTTGCTGGATATTGCTGCTTCATAGCCGACTTTAGCCTTAAATTCAGGGCTGTTTTTCTTACCTGATGCCATAGAGTTAGTCGTGATAGTGTTTACTTAATGATTTTTCAAGCTTTGGATCATTGATCGGGATCAAGCTGTGTTTACTGAACTTCTGAAAGAACATTCCAAAGAATATTCCGCCTAGTCCTAAAAATGCTGTGATATCAATCCAACTGAAATGGATAGCATGCTCATTGAATGTTGGCATGATGATCCAGTATAGTTCTGCAAAGTGAACAAAGAGAACGATTACTGACATTATTGCTAGTACTGTTCTATTGTATTTAGCACTTCTATTTAAAAGTACCAGGAATGGCAAAACAAATCTGAATAACAGAATTCCATACATAATGTATTTATAGCCACCTTCCATTCTATGGTAGAACCAAAGAGTTTCTTCAGGGAGGTTAGCATAATAGATCAGTAGGAATTGTGAAAAAGCGATGTAAGCATAGAATACGGTAAATGCAAAGAACCAAGCACCAAGGTCGTAGATGTGCACTTTGCCAATTGTATTCTTAAGAATATTATTTCTTTGCAGGAAGAAAATGGTAAGAATCATAACCGGCCAGAATGCCTGAAAGCTCATTGCGAAGAAGTAGACACCAAACATAGTTGAGAACCAGTGTGGGTCAAGCGACATCAACCAGTCGAATCCGGCGAAAGCTATAGATAGTGCAAATAAAAGAATACCGGGAGCACTAATCTTTCTCAATAGCGTTGTTAAACCCCAGTCACCTGTTTTATCCATATCGACTGAGATTTTGTGTAGTCGATATCCAAGGAATCCCCAGATAGCAAAGTATAGAATTTGTCTTCCGATGAAGAAAGGCACATTAAGGTATGCTGATTTTCCTTTTAGAATCTTATCGTATTCCATATTTGCAGGGTCGAGAACCTCAATATGGCTCCAGTGGAATAGATTGTGGATACCAAGAACGATCGGAATAACAAAAATAGCCCAGATATACATGTTTGCTGAAAATGACTCAGCAATTCTTCTCATAGGTGTTGCCCATGAAGAACGTGTAATGTGGTGAAGCATCACCATCAGAATAGCAGATAATCCAATTCCAGTAAAAAAGGTAAAACTGGTTAGATAGGAGAAAAAGAATTGGTCACTATCAAAAGTGTACCCAACAATACTTGCAATAATACCAACAGCACCTAATACATAAGCGTAGCGGATTATATTGCTGTCTGATGGGAATTCTAAAGAGTCGGTTATTACAGGTTTACTCATTTGTTTCTTACACCTTCAATTAATTGTCAGACAGTGTCTTTATATACTCTACAATGGCTTCCAGTTCAAAATCGGCCAGAGCATAAGGAGCCATTACCCCCTGAGCATATTCAACTGATTTTTTTGCACCAGGATTAACAATGGATTCAATAATATAATCCGCATCCTTAGTCACAGTAATTGTTTCGCCTGCATCAGTAATCACCTCACCGGTACTACCGAATACATTTTTCCAGGTTGGACCAATTCCACCCGGGTCACCAGTTTCGTTGTGGCAAGCTCCACAAGCATTCTGTGTAATCAGGTTTTTACCCAAATCAGCAGTTGGCTCAGGAGTTTCTTTTGGTTTTCTGGCTTCAGCAAGTTCAGCTAGTCTTCTCTGTTCTGCTGAATAATCAGCATTTAATGCTGCCAGATCTACGCCGTATTCACGCATTTGATCTTCATCCACATTCTGGCTTTTCTGCAATGCTCTGATGTAAGCTACAATAGCCCATCGATCATCTGCCGGAATCTGAGTTGCATAAGAAGGCATTGATCTTACTCCATTGTAAATAGCAGAATAAAGTTCGCCATCGGGTGCATCAACTAACCTTTGGTCGTGATAGGATGGAGCAGGTACATAACCATACTTTCCAACCATAATAATACCCTGACCATCACCTATGGTGCCATGGCATGGAGTACAGAATATCTCATAACGCTCTTTTCCTCTGTAAAGAAGATCCTTAGTGACGTCAACCGGCATTTCTTCAATCCAGTTACCGCGTGAGTCAACACCTTCATAGTAAGCTAAATCATCTTTTTTATAACCTCTGGCAATTGTTCCTTCAACTGGTTGCCTCATAGAGCGGCCATCAGCAAAGAAAGTATTTTCTTCCTGAGCTTCTTTTCTATCCTGTTGATCCATGTTCATTTGAGGATGAACAGGTGGTTTTTCAGATATCTGACCCTGACATGCACCAAATAGAAAAGCAGCTGCAGCCAAAGTTAGAATTTTATGTGAAAGTCGTGATGTCATAAATCTTTTCGATTCAAGCGTTATTAATCGTAAACCTCTTCAATGTGGGTTGCACCCGCATCCATAAGAAGCTTTCTGACTTTTTCTGATTCAAATTGTTTGTCTGATGCTTCAACACATACAAAGAAACCATCATCCGTTGATTTCTTGAAGCGTTCTACATTGAACAATGGGTTATTTAGCCTTGGAAGACCATTTAGGAAGAACATTCCGAATACTGCTCCAAATGCGGATAGCAGAACGGTAAGTTCAAAAGTAATAGGAACCCAAGCAGGTGCATTAAAAAATGGTTTACCACTTATGTTGATAGGGTAATCCATTACAGACATGAAGTACATCATTGTTAAAGCACCAGTAAATCCAAGAATACCATGACCTATTACAATCCAGCCTAGTTTAGACTTCTTGAGGCTCATTGCCTTATCAATACCATGAATAGGAAAAGGACTAAAGGTGTCGAATTTAGTGTAACCAGACTGGTTCACTTTCCGAGCTGCGTCCATTAGCTCTTTTGGATTTTTATATTCAGCTAAGATACCGTAGAGGTTATTATCTGTAGTACTCATTATGCTACTACCTCCTTAGATTTAGGTGTTGGCACCTCAACTTTTGGTGCTTCGAATTCCTTAGTCTCACTATTATAATTATGCGGATCAGCCTGAGGAAGTATTGCTTTAACCTCAGCGATGGCAATCATAGGCAAGAATCGTAGGAATAGAAGGAACATGGTAAAGAATAGACCGAAAGTTCCAATGTAAGTCATCATATCCCAAATAGTAGGGGAGTAGTAATCCCATGATGATGGCAGGTAATCCTGAGAAAGAGATGTTACCGTAATTACGAATCTTTCAAACCACATACCGATGTTTACAACTATTGAGATGAAGAAGGTGAAGCCTACGTTTCTTCTTAATTTCTTTGACCAGAAAAACTGTGGTGAGAGCACGTTACAGGTCATCATTGTCCAGTAAGCCCATGCATACTGTCCTGTTGCTCTTTTTATAAAAATTGCTTTTTCATATTCAACGCCACTATACCATGCAATGAAGAATTCCATCATGTAGGCAAAACCAACCATTGTACCAGTAACCATGATAATGATGTTCATTTTTTCGATGTGATCATCAGTCATGATATCCTTCATGTTGTAGATTTTACGTGCTACAATCATGAGTGTAAGTACCATCGCAAAACCAGAGAAAATAGCTCCGGCAACGAAGTAAGGAGGGAAGATTGTTGTATGCCATCCCGGTATAAGTGAAACCGCAAAGTCAAAGGATACAATCGTGTGTACAGAAAGTACTAGAGGAGTCGCAAGACCAGCGAGTATCATGTAAGCTTTTTCATAATTCCACCAATGACGGTTAGAACCTGTCCAGCCAAGAGCTGCAATTCCGTAAGCAATTTTACCGATCTTATTTTTAACTCTGTCTCTAAGTGTAGCAAAATCAGGGACAAGGCCTACATACCAGAATAATAAAGAAACTGTGAAATAGGTAGAAACTGCAAACACATCCCATAGAAGAGGGGAGTTGAAGTTAGGCCACATTTGCATCTGGTTTGGAATAGGGAATACCCAGTAGATTACCCAGATACGTCCGACGTGAATAGCAGGGAATACCCCGGCACACATCACGGCAAAAATAGTCATCGCTTCCGCAAAACGGTTAATTGCGGTTCTCCAATCCTGACGGAAAAGGAATAAGATGGCAGAAATCAGGGTTCCGGCGTGACCAATACCAACCCACCATACAAAGTTGATAATTGCCCATCCCCAACCAACAGGGTTATTTAAACCCCAGATACCTGTACCTTCCCAGATCAGATAAACAATAGCTGCAAGCATTACAAAGAGTAGCATGTTTGCAAATCCGAATGCTAGGTACCAGGCTTTAGGTGTTGGGCGTAGGTTGACATCCGTTACCAGCTTTGTAATACTGGCAAAATCATGATTCCCTTTTACAAGGGCTGGTTCGGGAATATATTCGTAGGTCTTACTCATATGAGATTATTCCAAAAATTAAGCTAATGCCGGGTTAGGATTTCGAAGTTTAGCTGCATATGACGTTCTTGGGCGAGTGTTTAGCTCTTCAAGTACCTGATAATCACGGTTTGAACGCTTCATTTTAGTCACTTCGCTGTTTTCGTCAGTTAAATCTCCAAAGTAGATGGCGTCAGCCGGACAAGCCTGTTGACAAGCTGTAACCACGGTGCCATCAGCCGGTTTTGGTGATCCTGTTTCAATTTTTGTGTCAATTTTTGCACGGTTAACGCGCTGTGCACAATAAGTACATTTCTCCATAACCCCACGGAAACGAACAGTTACTTCTGGATTCATCGCCATTTGGATGATTTCCGGATCGTCACCGGTTGTCAGATATTCTTTTGCGTAGTTGAAGAAGTTGAATCGACGCACTTTATAAGGACAGTTATTCGCACAATATCTTGTACCAATACATCTGTTATAAGTCATCTGATTCATTCCATCTTCAGAGTGTGTTGTAGCTGCTACAGGACAAACCTGCTCACATGGTGCAAGCTCACAATGCATACAAGGTACTGGTTGATGGACTGCGCGTAGATTTTCATCATTTGCAGCATCGGTACTATCAGAAGCGCCTGCTCCACCTTCACCGTGTCCATGGCCTTCGCTACTGCTCACGAAATATCGGTCATTTCTGATCCAATGCATTTCGCGACCACGTTTTACTTCTCTTTTACCAATAACAGGAATGTTATTTTCAGATTGACAAGCAATAACACATACCCCACAACCAAAACAAGAGTTCAGGTCAATTACCATACCCCATTGAGGCTCATATTCAGGGAATGTCTGCTCGTCAAAGAGAGAAATAGGTACATCTTCACCTATAGCCTCGGCTTCTTTCATGCCTGGCACTTCATAGGTGTGGATATTCTTAAATGAGTTTACTTCAGGATTCTCATTGTACTCAGTAACGGTTGCTTCGCGGTAAATATCGCGACCTTCCAGTGAGTGGTGATCCTGAACACATGCAATTTCATAAGTTCCGTCAGCTTTACTGATGGTTGCTGATGAGAAAAGAGGAGCATCAGTGCTTCTAAGATTGTTGATATCAAAGCCACCACCGCCATTTTCGTCAACATCAGCAACAGAACCAAGTCCAGTTCTTCCATAACCTACATTCAGCGTTACAGAATTATCAACATGACCAGGTTGAACCCAAACCGGAAGGGTGAGAGTATTGCCATTAGCGGTTATATCAATGAGATCCTCATTTTCCAGACCATTTTCCTCAGCAGTGTGAGGACTCATGAGAGCCACATTGTCCCATGTGATCTTGGTCATTGGATCAGGAAGTTCCTGTAACCATCCATTGTTGGCATATCTTCCATCAAAAACTGAGTTATCAGGACGAATAACCACTTCAATACCACTTGAAGGAGTAGAATTCAGGTAACCCGATATAGAAGAAGTGAATCTTCTGGAAAGTCTTGCATTAACAGCGGTAAAGCCTTCATTATCATCAACTCCGTCATGAAGAATTGTTCTCCACTTGTTTTCGAAGTTTGATCTGTAAACACCTTGCCAAGTTTCACGGATAAGGTCATATCCCTTAGTAAATGACCCATCAACGATCATATTTAGGAATTCAATTTCACTTAAACCGCCATGAAGTGGCTCAATTTGAGGCTGAATTATTGATCTGCTACCTGTATATGAGTATCCATCACCCCACATTTCGAGGAAATGAGCTCTGTTAACATGCCAGGTAGCAAGTTTTGATGTTTCATCAGCATAATCTGACAAATGGATCACAACATCAGCCTTTTTAAGTGCATCACCCATATTTAGGTTAGCAGGAGCTGTATAAACTGGATTTGTTCCGACAAGAACTACAGTTGTCTCAGAATCAATAGATGAAACAGCATTTTCAAATGCTGAAGTTGATAATGAATCATCTATATGATCAACTCTGTGGTAGGAAACAGTTTCATTGCGATTGCCAAGTGCTACATTGATTGCAGCAACAGCCGCATGTACTTGTGCAGGTTGTTGAACGCCAGCTGTAACAACTGATGTCCCTTCATTAGAAGTCAGATCATCGGCAAGTGCTTTGATCCACTTGTGTCCATTATATTCGTTTGAAGCAGAAGAAAAAGCGTTTAGTCCACTCACTCTGGATGAAAGCTCATTTGCTAAAGCAAAAGTAAATGCCTCAACCTGGCTTGCTTTCAACTTCAATCTGTTATCAGCAGCTGACCCTGTTACTGAGAATGAATCTTCAACAACATATAGTCTGTTCAGTTCACCATTTTCATCAACTGATTTTCTGCCTTTAGCAAATTGAGATGCATAATCTACATTATTAAAGTGAGTAGCACCCATGAAGTCGTCATTCAAAGACAGAATAACTTTTGCATTCTCAAGATTCATATAAGTCCTGAGCTGCTCACCGAAGGCCATCTCTGTACCGAGTAATGCATTTTCTTCTGAAAATGGCTCATATGTCACCCAGCTTGCATTTCTAAATTTCGATAGTGCCTGAGATTTTACACTATTATATGTAGGAGATGAATTTGCTTCAGAAATGAATACAATTTTCTTGTTTCTATCTGCAAAATGTTCAGCAACAAATGAAGAGAAATCATCCATATTGGATTTCTCACCATTCATCATAATGGTTCTGGATCTTTCCTGATCATAAAGACCAAGTACAGCTGCTTGAATGTAGCTATTCGTATTTCCTTTACTTGCAGGGTGAAGGTCATTACCCTCAAGCTTAGTAGGTCGGCCTTCGTGATTCTCAACGATCAGACCAGTTAAGTTACCCTGGAATGGGAATGAGGTTGCGTAATAAAGAGGGATACCCGGTACAATGTCTTCGGGTTGTTTTGAATAGGGGAGAATTTTCTGAACCGGGCGACGACAAGCAGCAAAACCTGCAAGTGCAATGGAAGCTCCCATTACTCGAAGGAAACCTCTTCTTGAAACACCATCAGTTAATTCAGTTGCATTCTCAGGAAATTCACGGTGCATAAACTTCTCGTACTCTTCGTTCTGTGCGAGTTCGTTTAAGCTTTTCCAGTAAGTATTCTTTTTTACTTCACTCATTCTTTGTGAAAATAGTGTTGTGTTATAAATCCTAATTAATAATGACAGCCCTGACAGTATTGAGGAGGGTGGACATTGTTTTTAGCAACTAATGCTCTACCCAACTCAGCCTGGTTTTCAGCTTCATAACCCATAGTGGTGACTTCCTCTACAGGACGGATGTAATTTTCAGGCTCTCGGTGACAATCCAGACACCAGCCCATTGAAAGTTCTTTAGCTTGGTATACCACTTCCATTTTATCTATTCGACCATGACAGCTTTCACAACCGACACCCACGTTTACGTGTGCAGCGTGGTTGAAATAAGCATAATCGCCTAGATTATGTACACGAATCCATTCAATTGCTTCACCAGTTTCCCAGCTATCTCTTATCAATGCAAGCTTCTCACTATCAGTCTTAATCTGATTGTGGCAATTCATACAAGTTTGAGTTGCTGGAATGTTAGCTTGCTTTGATTCAAATACAGAAGTGTGACAATATTGACAATCAAGCCCTAACTGACCAACATGCAGTTTGTGACTGTAAGGAACAGGTTGTTCAGGAGCATAACCAACATCAGTGTATTTGGGAGAAAAGAAATGCCAAACACCGAGGATTACAACATTAACAATTACGATTAATCCAATTAGCAATTTGCGGGGTACACCATTCACCCACTTAGGAAAAATCTGAGCCATATAGCTTTTCTTAAATTTTTAAATGTTCTGCTTGGGAACTGATCTTATTTGCGTGTAGTGGAAATCTCTTAGTGCTATATAATAGTCGATTTAAATCGATAACCATAAGACGCTATGTGTTCCAGATTATGCCCTCTATCAACGCGACGGCAAAATATAATGAGTTTGAAAAAAAATACCTTATCAATTCTTAATCTGATTTACTTGGCACTTATGAACATTATAAAGCTTTATTATACTCATAAATCGTTGCTGTACAACCAATAATGGGCAAAAAAAATTACTTAGATTTAATCTAAGTTATAGTTTAAAGAACGCGGCATTACTTTTTTTTGTATAGCTACTTACTTTCTGTGCGTAACCAAGAATTCTAAATAAATAAACTCATGTCAGACAGCTATTCGGAACTTGATCAAATAGCCGTTTTAAAAAACCTGAATAGCAGGTTAGCCATCGGCATAATTCTGGGAATTAGTATTATTGCCTCCTTATTTCTGGTTTGGCTAATTTATTTTAATGAAGGCTTTGAAACTTCGATGTCATGGACATCGAATCTACCATATCTTAATGCAACTCTTAATGGTATTAGTACAATTTTATTAGTTCTTGGTATTCAGGCAATTAAACAGAAGAACTATCAAAAGCATATGAAGATGATGGTAGCTGCCTTTATATCTTCATCATTCTTCTTAGTTAGTTATATCGTTTATCATACCTTTCAGGGTGATACTACATTTGAAGCTGAGGGAATTATCAGATATATCTACTTTTTTATTCTGATTACTCATGTTTTCCTATCTCTCTTTGTTGTGCCCCTTGTACTTACAACTTTTTATTTTTCATTTGCCGGTAAGTTCAAAACACATCGAAAAATTGCCAGATTTACATTTCCAATCTGGCTTTACGTATCGATAACAGGAGTTTTGATTGTTTTCTTACTGAAAGTATTCAACCCCTGATTAGTCTTTTTCCTGAACCTTGGGGATATAGACATTAAAGAATTGCTTTATGGGAAGACTACTTTGCTCAATTTTTATGCGATTTATAATCCCATAGTACATGTCGAATAAAAAATGTGATATCGCACTTGAAGATAATCGGTTTTAATAAGATCCTTCTTCACGTCCATCCTGAATCATGTGTCTTAGAATTTCTTTCCTAGCAAGCCAGGCTTCATTTATTTCCTTTTCAACTTCACTATTTATACTACCCATTTCCAAAGCAAGGTTGCCAAGTAAACAACTGAGCTCGAAATTTCCTTCATTGTAATCATTAAACAACAACTTGAATGCGGAATTAACTTTCTGCTCACCATTAATGTCATTTGATTCTTCAATAGCTTCCTAGTTTTCTCTTATCTCTGAGCTGTATTTTCGAATGCAATCTAAAGCGAAGCTCTCTTTGCTTGCAAAATAATTTTAGAAAGATCCCTTTGGCATTTCACAAGTTTTCAGAATTTCCTGTATTCCAGTTTTATGGTAACCGGATGTTCTGAAGAGTCGGATCCCCACATCAAGAATATCTTCTTTTGTATGCTTTTTATTCAAAACTGATTGCCTTCATTTAATTGGAATGAACTTAAAAGATGTGTCCAATTTTAAAAATTAAGATTTAGATAGGCTTTAATTACATTAGTGTTAACACAATCTGAATAATGAATCTTAAGAAATATTTTGGTCCAAGTACGCTGATTACAGCGGCATTTATCGGTCCCGGAACATTGACGGTATGTACTCTTGCAGGAGTGAATGCTGGATACAGTCTGCTATGGGCATTGCTATTCTCCGTTTTCGCTACAATCGTTCTACAGGAAATGACAGCACGTCTAGGTCTCATTAGTCAAAATGGTTTAGGAGAAGCAATTAGAAAGGAACTGGAGACACCCTGGCTAAAATGGACTTCTATTGTTTTAATACTATCTGCAATTGTAATTGGAAATGCAGCATACGAGGCTGGTAATATTTCTGGGGCCATGTTGGGCATGAATGCAATGTTTGATGAAACTGGATTTGAATTTTTAGGCATGAAGATTCAGATATGGCCTTTAATCATCTTTGCAATAGCCTTCTGGTTGTTGAACTCCGGTAATTTTAAAAGAATTGAACGATTCCTGATTGCTCTGGTTGGACTGATGAGTATTGTATTTGTTCTCACCGCAATTATTGTTCAACCATCAGTAAGTGATATTTTATCTGGTTTCATTTTCAGTCAAACGAGTAGTGATGATTTATTCCTGGCTATTGCCTTAATTGGCACGACGGTAGTGCCATATAATTTGTTTTTGCATGCTTCATCTGTTAAAGAAAAGTGGAGGGATAGCAGTGAACTTTCGGATTTAAGAAAAGAGAATGCTACAGCAATTATTCTTGGTGGAATTATATCAGTCGCTATTGTGATCAGTAGTGCAGCTG
>CBFHVG010000122.1:0-21007 GCA_965659005.1 uncultured Balneolaceae bacterium | reverse complement strand
CCGGGTATATTTCCTCAGCGATACGAGCGATGACCTGTGCAGATCTACTATTTCCTTCCTGAAAAATGATGTTGAAATGATCTGATTCAATATGGTACCAGTCTAACTGATTATATGAATATTCGTAGAAGAGTGGGTTCGTTTGAGCCTGAACTACAGAATTACATAGAAGAAGAAGCATCAATGCGAATAGGTTATATGTGATCTTTCGCATCATTTCAGGATTGCAATCTTTATGAGTTTGGATTCACTTTTACCGTTCACAGTTGCTTTCACCATGGCAAAGTAAACACCACTTTGCCATCCTGTTGTATTCAGTTGATATTCTTCAGGAGCACCACCATTACTTTGAATAGTCTGCTTTAAGATCTGACGACCGGATGGAGTAATAATTGTCAATTCAACTTCTCCAGCTTCACTTATTTCGTACCTGATATTAGTTTGATCCTGAGCAGGATTTGGCCAGTTATAGGTTTCCTCATCATTTAGAATAGTAAAACTTGCTTGATTACCTGAATCGTCAGTTGTTATACGAGCAGATACTTTATTCAGGTTGAAATCACCATATCTACTTGCCCACTCAACATTTGTTAGATTATTGAAAGACCAGCTTCTAAGTGTACCATTGTGACTTACAGCATAAAGTCTGTTGTTGTATATAATAGGATGAATAGGTTGTGCATTAGTAGATGAGCTACTCCCAATTAATAGAGGGAAACCATCGATTGGATTTCCTTCTCTGTCAAAAGCATAGATGTTGACATTTAAACTATCCTGTCCCAAAATTAGAAACTCATTTCCATCTGAATCAGAATCAAAATCTGCGATTAAAGGGGTGCCTGCAAAAGTAACTCCATCCGGAGCAAAAATGGGAGTGCCATCAAGAAAAGCACCGTTCTCATTGAAACCCTGTAGTTCATTAGTTGTTCTGTTGATGTAGAAGAACTCAAAATTGTCTGTTATTGCAGGCCATTCTGGCTTTTCTTCTTCGAAAATAGTTGAGGTATTGCCGTTTTTGAATAATGAAAAACGATTATCCTCAAAAGCAAAATAGGCGGTACTAGTGTTACTGTTTATAATGCCTGTATAAAAACGATTTGATGAACTTATCGGTAGTAAAGTAGCCTGATCTGAAAAACTAAACTCATTCCCTGAGGCCATTGAAAATACACCATTAATGATTTCAGATCTCTGGAAAGGAATTGAGCCTGTTGAAATTTCTGTACCATCTGAAATAAGAACAGCCTCGGTTGTAAGGTCTGCAAAAAGTGTGTCATCACTTTGTGAGCTAAGAAAACCAACATTTTGAGAAAAAGAAGCAGTCCAATCCTGAACGAATTGATTCGTTACGTCGTCCCAGCTATATGCACCAACGGGTGTAGGTACTGTCGGTGTGACTAATGGATTGCCAGCAATTATGAGCTTTGAACCGGTATATGGCTGTTGGGATTGTGTGCCAATGAAGAGTTCAACTGGATCGTTCTGGGTTAAATTCTTTATGTAAGTCCCGCTCTGAGATGGAATAATAAGAATTGTATCGGTTGGTGACTCGTAGACATCCAGCTGCAGAGGGAAGTAGTCGAAATAATCATTCGTTTCGGTTAGGAATGACCCAGAACCAATACTTTCATTAATAACAGGAGTTAATAGTGTATTCTCAGGGATAAACTCCTCAATGTTAAAACTGGCAACTGGCAAATTGTCTGAGATATCAAAGATTCGGAAAAAGGATTTAGCTCCGGAATTACTGTCGTTCGTGGGATTTGAAGTTGGGCTAAATTCACCCGGATATAAAATCTCTTCACGGCCTGTTTGCAAGATTACTCTAGCGTTATTTCCGCTCCACCAGAAATCAAATGGTGTTCCAAATTCTTCCTCATTCGAAATAAGTAAGCTGGTTGGTCTTCCTATATCCTGAGCACCATCAGCTTCCTCGAGGTCAATACCTCTTCTGTCTGGATTAGCATTAACTCTCTGGTCCTGAATGGTTGAGCGAATTACGGCTTCATCTATATGCCAGATCAGGATTCCTCCATTCAAATTGCGATCATCATCACCTCCAATTTCACCGTCCTCACCGCGATCTAACCCGCCGGGTAAACTCCAGTCGTAATTACTAACGTTCACAATAACTCCCCCTTCGAGCAGAGTATCAAAATCGGCTTCCTGGAAAGTAAAAGGCTCATCCAGATTAGTAAAAGTTTGCTGAACCTCAGTGCCATCCGGTTTCCTGGTGGTAAGAATTACACCAGTGCCATCCGGATCTCTATGTCTGTTTTCGATCAGGAAAAATTCATCATCAGTGATATTCACTCTGGCTATTGAATTTGCATTATCTAATGATCGAATGGGGAGTGTAAATGTACTTACTGTCCCCGGAGTAATTTCAAATGGATCAATCCAGCCAAGTCTTAATCTCTCCCATGCAGAAGGTTCTGGAGGAAACAGACCATTGTATGAGAAAAAACCAGCTCCATCCATGAGACCAAAACGCCCGATGCCAGGACGACCATCATTCGTGTTAAATAAATCGGGCAAACCAAGAAAACTTCCAATTGAAGCCGTCAGTAATCCATTAATAGAAAGGGGAATGACAAACTCATTACCACTGATATCTTCACCAGTCCTCGATTCAGTTCTGGGAATAATGAGTGAGTTTTTTATAAGGAACGAGCCATTATTTAAAGGGAAACCGTTAAAACCAGGTTCATCAATGATATCAATAAGGGCCGTTTCATTAAAACTAAGAGATGGAATATCCTGAGGTGTTCTATCCAGCAATGTTCCTGTAAGTTCAATATCACGTCCAACCCCAGCATGGAAAATAACAAAAGCCGTTCGATCAGGATCAAGTCCGGTAAGATCTAATCCACCATTTTCTTCAACCTCATTCCATACATCAATTAAGAAATTTTTGATAGGAATTGGATTGAATTCGACTCCAGTAGGAGAATAGGCGGCCATTTCCTTATCCAATCGATAAATAGTGGGTTCTAACCTGTAATTAACTGTTAGCTGATTATTTGAATTGGTTTCAAAATAATTGCGCACAAATTCGAGATGTGCTTCGAAGTAATTATCATCATGAGGAAGTGGTTCTATTCTGAAATCTGGTCTGCTTTCCAGAAAGGGCAGGGATCCATCTTCAAATGTTCCATTTCCGGTAGTGAAACGATTGGTATCCGGTTGAAATTCTACTCGAATAGCTACAATATCAATAGCACCGGTTGCAGGCAGTACATCAAAATTTGTACTAACAGAAATGGGATGAGAACGCACAGGTTTAAATCGATCCTGAGCATCACTCGGTGAGCCTGCTAAAAGGCAGAGGAAGAAGGTTAAACCTAAAACCAGCCTTGGTGATACTATTTTATATCGCATTACCTAGAATCAGAAATTCAGCAGCACACTAAATCTTAGTGTTCCTGCAAGAGGGTGATCTGACTCCAGCGTTTGTATATAACTAAAATCGACTCCAAAGAAATCATAGCGAAGACCTGCGCCAAATGTCAGAAACTTTCTATCGCCATTATTAGGATCTTCGTAATAGTAACCGGTTCTCAGTGCGAACTGTTTGTTGTACCAATACTCGGCTCCAACACCAAACATCAGCTGTTGAAATAAATCGAGTGTTGCAAACTGTCCTTGTCCTGTAGGTCTTGAAAAACTATCCCAAGATTTGAAAATTGACTCAATTGGACTCACTGCCTTGAAGCTGGTATCGTTGTTAACGATAACCTCTTCTTGACGAGCCATGATTTTAGATACATCAGTTGCTATAGTGATCGTATTGTATCCTTCTTCATCCAATTGCAGATCAAATGCAAAACCTGCTCTTAAAACTGTTGGAAGTGGATCTTTCTGGGCATTATCAGTGTACTGAATACCAGGGCCGATATTCGAGATATTTGTACCGAAGCTAAACCTGGCTTCGCGTGTTCCCAAATTGAAAGGATCTGTCTTGTAAAGGAAACCAAGATCAACACCAACGCTTGAACCCGGGTTGATTTCTTGAGCCCCAACAGCTCCAGCGGCACCACCAACAACACCATCAGCAAGTGAACTGTAAATAAATCTGAATCCTGTACCTACAGCAAAGTTTTTACTTACTTCAAAACCGTAGGATAGACCAACAGCCAGTTCATAACTTCTGAACCTGTTAATAACCTCTGAAGAGGATTCGGAAGTTTGAAATTGCTCCCCAAGATTGAGATATGTGATGTGTCCACCAATCGTACCAATCCCATCGATGTAAGTTTTTCCTACAAGGTAGTCGTAGAACAATCCTACGTTGAAATTAGGTAACCAGTTAGAGTGCGTGATACTAACCTGACTTCCTCTCTGGAATGCCAAACCTGCTGGGTTCCAAAATAAGGCTGCCGAATTATCTGCAATGGCAACACCTGTATTACCCATACCTGCGCCTCTTGAATCGGGTTCAATTTGCAAGAATGGAACTCCTGTGATACCAACTTGAGCACTCGCTAAAAGCGGTGCCATGCTAATCACAATAACTGCTAATAAGTGATGTATTCTTCTCATTTATCTCTAATTTAAAACGGGTCCAAATATACTTAATTAATTAAGATTTTAACGGATGATTACGAGTTTTTCGATTTTTTCAGTGACTTGTCTTCCTTCGGGGGTATCTGTTGCAACCCTAAGCACATAAATATAAGTACCGTTACCCAGGCGATCATTATCCCGGTCGCGGCCATTCCATGAAATACTGGCATAACTACTGTTTGTTATGATTGATTGATTAATCTGTTGCACCGGTCTTCCGCTTAGAGTGTATATCTTAACTTGAACATCTAACGGATTACCAGGCTGATTATGTTCGAAAGTAAATTGAGTTCGATTATTCATCGGATTAGGATAGTTGTATATGTTACGTACACTTAAATCCTGGGACGATGCTACCTCAAAACTTATAGTCTGTTCAGAAGGATTATTCTGAACATCCCATGCTCGAACGGTTAGCGTAAAGTTACCATCCGGAAGTTCATCCAGAGGGTACTCGATACGGCCACCTGTGAAATCATCAAGGTTCCCCTCATAGAAGGGATTGAGTACTACTGTTGATTGTGGTTGTGTATCGATTGTAGCTATTATTTCATGCCCGACTCCTGTTCCTGTAGTGTTTATTCCTGTTTCATCTGATAGTTCAACGATGAGCGTTGGTTTATCGCCCACCAGATTTCCGTTTACAAAATTTCTGTCGTTTAGGTATACATCAAGTGATGGTCCCTCACCATCATTAACCGCATCTGGGTTGATACCATTAAAAACGATATCTCTATAAACTCCACCCGCGGTTTTTTCTCCATTAGTAGCAAAAAGGAGAATACGGCCATCCTCCTCTGAGAAACTGATGTCTTTTGGAACTACAAATTGAGTCTGATATTGACCATTTGTAACTCTGGTTCTTCCTTTAAAAATTAAGTCGTTCTGCGTTACATACTCACAATTATCGAGGAAGCAATTGTCGTCAAGAACCCAATCTCTGTCTGGTAGTCTGATGGTTCTGGGTGCATCAAATACGGTAACCGTTAGGTTTCCATTGAAATCTGAAAGAGTAGTTCCGGCCTGATCTCTTAATTCACCATTCAATTCAACAATATCCAATGCTCTGATTTGAAGAGAGTCATTGCTTTCGAAATTTGTATCACCATTAATTGCAGTTATTGCAGTCTGTTGTTCAGGTAATCTGATTCTTGTAGCAGGATCTCCAATGAGAATGAATTTTCTCGTGTTTCTGGATCCGCCCAGACTGGTATTCTTCGTTCTGAAGTAAACATCACCTAATGTTAAAGGACGATTGTTTTCATCTCTTCCCGTCAGTTGTTGGGAAAGAGCGATATTCAAACCGAAGTTATTTGATCCTGATATATTTGCTCCTGTAAATACAACCCTAGTTGTCGTAAATGATGCAATTGCTCCACCATTAGGATTAAAAACTAGTTTCTCAGCTCCTGATTGTTCATCAGAATCATCATAGCGTCCAAATTGACAGGTAGCAGTTACAAAAATGGTAAGGCGATCATCGTTGGTAAATAGCTCATTGAATTCAGAAACATATAATTCTTCATCTGCTAAAACTTGCTCATTACCATGCCCTGAGTAATTGAATAGTAGTGTACCTTGATTGATCGTATTAATTAGGTCCTGAGAAGCTTGGGGGATTTGACGTCCGGCCCCTGTAGTTTCGGCAGGGTAGGAGAAGGTATAAATTCTCTTAAATCGAATTGAGGCGGCATCAGCATCCATACGAATGAGTGTGCCTTCAGCATTCAATACGTGAAGGTCTCTATTTCTTTGAGTGTCGGGAAAATCATCATCAGCTGCGAAGGTAATCAGGTTTTGCCAGTCGCCATCAAACTGCTGATTGTCATATGCTTTGATTTTATCAATGGCTATTCTGGCCTCACTAAATGTTTCAGCAGGAATTCTTCCAATACCAAGATCAATGCGGTCTGAGGTTATGGATTCTGATGGATTCCCTTCATCATCATCGAGTGTTCCGAAATAATCATCCGTAGCAAAGGTATTGGTTCTGAACAATGAAGATTGACTCTGAAAAGTGACTACGTCGTTAGTCAGGCTGTTTGGAACCAAGCCCTTGTAATCATAAGTAGTATTTCCAAAGAAAAGAAGATATCTAGGGGTAGAAACTCCTTCAGCAAGAGCACGATCATAAAACATCTTAACAAAATCGCGAAGGGCTGTTATATCTGTTTTACCTGATGAGAACTCATTAAAGATCTGATTCTGAGTTGCAACTATCGGTGTTAAACCGTCATTCTGCTGACGATACTCAGCCAATTCATTCGCATATTCAAGGAATCGATCAGAAGTGATTATGATATAATCGGGATTAATATTAACCCCGGATAAATTTTGATTTTCAACTACTGAACCAGCTGCTGGTCTAAAAGGAGTACTTTGAGCAATAAATATATTTTCAGGATCAGAATTATAAATGAAATCTACATCCCCACCATTGTAAGTGCTTGAAATAAGTTTTGGAGATTCAGGAGTGGATACCTCAAAAACAATTGGAGCCTCATTAAAACCTGTTAATTGATATTCGGCTATACTATTCAGGTTCCCATCCTGAGGCCCAAAGAAATAAAGATGGTTATTCTCTGCTACTAATTCTCTTTGTGCATAAAATCTTATCCAGTCAATAAATCCCTCTGTATTACCATCGCTATGATTAATTCGAGCCTGTATATCAACGATATCATTAGCAAAGCTTACGTCTGGTGTAGCACTTAAGCGACGTTGATTTGCAGCAGACCCTTCCTCAGAATTATAGTCTGCAATTGGGGATATAAGCACAGTTCCAAGATCTGTCCCATTCAAGGTAGTCTGGAAGTTCATGCTTCGAATAGATCGACCAACATAATTGGCAAAATATTCTATTTGCTGATTTTCAATGATGCCAGGGATGGTATCCAGTAAAACGGTTTTATAGGTTCCATTTTCATTGGCGATAAAGCGTTCGCCTAACCATTCACGACCGGATTTCAACCCCGGATCAGCTTTTCTGATTTCTTCTTCAATCCATATTAAATCCTGGAACTGAGTAACTGTTCTGGAAGGTACTAATCCGGTATTAACCTCACTCATTCGGAAACCTGGAATCAAACCAACGGTGAGGTAGTAGAAATTTTGTGTACTGTAAGAATGGACCTCAGGGAAATATCTTTGATTGGTATCATCCCAGTAAAGTTGATTAGTATCATCTCCATAAAACAAAATGCGATCGTCAGCATTAAAGGTGCCGTCATTTTCACCTAAAACAAGGATTGGTATTTGCTGAAATGGTACGCGGGCTTCTGCATTTGACCTAGGGATTTCAAATCCGTTTGTACCCCAAATTTGAATATTTCTTGGATCAATATTTGAGACATCCATTCCAAGTGTTTCAAGGTATGCTGCATCTATTTGGTATATACCATCTTTGCTAACCGGGATTTTGTACCAGTCACCAATTGCCAGAGGGTGATCGGATGCTGCTTTAAATCTTTTTGGAACTGATGATGTCTGTGTTTGTGATTTAAGAAGTCTGAATTTGAGACTCTCAGTAATCAATAATTGATTATTTAGACTATCCCAGCGGCTTACATGAACTCGAACAGAAATAGTTCTCTTGCCTTTAACGGTTCCGGGATTCAGCGATTCAATCAAAGGTGTGTTAACACCAATATCATAGGCAACTCTTAAAGCCTGCACATTATTAGGAATGAAAGATGCACTCCTAACACTCTGTTCAATTATCTGCACAGCATTTCCTTCAGCATAGTCGGCCATCAATTCGAAAGCGGGAGCGATGGACATACTATCGTTAGTCAGCTCATATTCAATGAAAGAGCTGTTCTCGAAAGTTTTATTAAGTTTTTGTGCTACTGATGCATCACTTAGAAGGGTGATACAAAGGAACAGCCAAAAACCAGCTAATACACGTCGATTATACATCAATCGATACTGTTTAAGTTGAACAGTTAATTACAGTTTAGTAGCGGTATTCTGATAGGCGTACTTCGGGCTTAGATGATTAGTTAAGTATGTATATCTCGTTTGAAAATGAGAACGGTATTCGTTCGTTTAAGTTGTTCTTAGAATGAATAGTAGCTTTTCGAGATATAGAAGTAGATTAGTTGCTGTTTTGTGAAATGATAGCTTCTGAGAGACTAAATGTCAACACTTTTCCTTAAAATGGCCCTCGATTTTGAGGGCTATATTTCGAATCGATTAAATCATTTCAACAACAAGGGCAGAAGCACCGCCGCCGCCGTTGCAGATTCCTGCACAACCCAGGCTCTTACCTGTGCGTTTTAATGCATTAAGTAAAGTCACAACAATTCTGGCTCCTGATGTACCGATTGGGTGTCCTAAACTTACAGCCCCACCATGTATATCAACTATAGAAGGGTCCAGTTCCAGAATTTGGTTATTTGCGATTGAAACAACAGAAAATGCCTCATTGATTTCAAATAAATCAATGTCAGATACTTGAAGACCTGCTCTTTTTAAAGCCACTGGAATAGCATCTGCCGGTGCAGTTGTAAACCATTCAGGTGCTTTAGCTGCAGAACCATGTGATCTGATTTTAGCGATAGGTGAGAGTCCTAGTTCTTTTGCTCTGTCCGCAGACATCATGAGAACAGCAGCAGCACCATCATTCAAACTAGATGCATTAGCTGCTGTTACTGTACCATCTTTGCTAAATACCGGTCTGAGTGATGAAATTTTATCAAATCGAACTTTACCAAGTTCTTCATCTGTATCAACCATAGTCACATTACCTTTACGGTCTGTGATTTTCACTTCGATTATTTCATCCTTGAAATATCCTTTTTCAGTGGCTTCAATTGCTCTTTTATAAGACTCTATGGCGAATTCATCTTGTTCTTCGCGTCCAATATTACATTCGGAAGCACAAAGTTCAGCAGCATTACCCATCAGGTATTTGTTATAAACATCCCAGAGCCCATCATGAACAATGCCATCAAGCATTTCAGTATTACCATACTTTGAACCCCATCGTTGTTTTGGAAGGTAATATGGAACATTACTCATACTCTCCATACCACCGGCAACCATAATATCATTTTGACCTAAGGCAATTTGATCATTTGCGATCATGATTGCCTTCATTCCAGATGCACATACCTTGTTTACTGTAGTTGAGGGTGTTTTTTCGGATAAGCCTGCTTTCAAAGCAGCTTGACGCGCCGGTGCTTGTCCAATACCGGCTGATAGAACATTACCCATAACTACTTCCTGCACATCATCAGGTTTAATGCCGGCCTTCTTAACTACTTCGATAATGGCTATAGAACCAAGTTCAGGTGCTGTAAATGAGGATAGACTTCCACCAAATCCACCAATTGGAGTTCGCTTTGCTTCAACAATTACTACTTCTTTCATGATCAAATAATTTTAAAGTGTGTTTATTTTTGGAAGCGCTTTTTTGTGCGCTTAAAAAAACAGGCTCTATTAAAAAGCCTGATCTAAATCCTGAATGAGATCTTCAACATCTTCTATTCCAACAGAAATTCTTATGAGTGAATCATTCAATCCTACTTTTTCTCTTTCTTCTTTTGGTATAGAACCATGAGTCATAGAGGCAGGATTACTAATTAATGATTCAACGCCACCAAGACTTTCAGCCAGAGCAAAGATCTTAGTTTTTTGCATAAAACTAACCGCTGCTTCAATAGAATCGTCAACCAATGTAAAAGACATCATTGCACCAAAGCCATCCATTTGTTTTGCAGCAAGTTCATGTTGCGGGTGAGATTTCAGACCAGGGTAATTCACATGATCTACCTTGGGGTGATTCTCTAGGAAATCAGCTATAGCCATTGAGTTATCTACAGATCTTTGTACACGAACACCAAGTGTTTTAATGCCTCTTAAAGTTAGATAACAATCCATTGGTCCGGGAACAGCGCCAGTACTTTTAACCTGAAATCTCAGGTTCTCCATAATTTCTTTATTAGAACTAGCGATAGCACCATGTATTACATCAGAATGACCAGCAAGATATTTTGTTGCAGAATGAAGTACAGCATCAGCACCCAGATCAAGTGGACGTTGTAAGTATGGCGATGCAAAAGTGTTATCAACTACAGTAAGGATATCATGTGATTTTGCTACATCAGTAATGGCCTTTATATCCACGACTCTAAGAAGAGGATTGGTAGGTGTTTCAATCCAGATCAGTTTTGTGTTCTCAGTTATAGCATTTTCGATATTATTCATATCGGTCATGTCCACAAATGAGAAAGTTATACCAAAGGGTTCAAAAACCTGAGTAAATAATCTGTATGAACCACCATAGAGGTCATTTGTAGAAATAACATGATCACCAGGTCTGAACATTTTCATGAGAGCGTCCATGGCTGCGACGCCACTCGCAAAACAGGCACATTCTTCAGCATTTTCTATCCCTGCAATGAGTTGTTCTAAAGCTGATCTGGTTGGATTTCCTACTCTTGCATAATCATATCCCTTATGAACGTTTGGAGCTTCTTGTACATAAGTAGATGTCTGGAAGATTGGAGGCATTACAGCCCCACTGGTTTCCTCTGGCTTCTGGCCAGCGTGAATGGCCTTTGTATTGAATTTCATTAAGGTTGTAACGGCTTATTAATTACTGAATACCTGTTTCAGGATATCGAGCTTAGCTTTTATATCAGCATCATCAGGTCTTAGTTCTGATAATTGTGTGTAATAATTGATGGCAAAGCCACCTAATACATTTGCTCTACTAAACAGATTTGATTTATCAGAATCAAAGGCAACTTCAAATAATTCCAAGTACTCAGCAGAAAGATTATTGTAGAATACAGCAAGGCTTTCAATGTAATCCTCGTTACCCTGATCCATCTGTAGAGCACGGATTAAATTATCCTCAGCAAGTTCACCATTTCCTTCTAATTCAAATCTTAGCTGAGTAGCTAAAGAGGAATCATTTTGAGTGTAAGCTGCTTTCAATTCACCAGCTATACCGGTTGTGATAATAAATAACTCAGTTCCATATACATTCTGAAGCTGTGCATCATTTGGACTTAAGTCCACTAGTGATTCCAGTAATCTTACGGCATCCTCGTGTTTTTGCTGATTAATGAGGGCATTAACAAAACTGTATGAGATATTTTTGTCATTAACGATATCCACACCAGCTTTATCATAATATTCGAAAGCTGCATCAGTGTCATTATTTTTGAGGTATAGATAAGCAAGGTCATCGTATACTTCTTGTGGAACATCAGTAGCTGAAATCGTGCCTTCCTCTAAAGTTGCTAGAGCAGCTTCTGCATCGCCCATCTCAAGTTGAGCAACAGACTTGGATCTATAGCTACTTAAAACTGAAGCATCGATGGTTATCGCGTTATCGAAATGTGCAATTGCACTAGAATAACGGGTGCCAGCCGAAGTTTCCTCATATCTATCAATTCCAGATTGATATTCTAAGTCCCAGTATTTTTTTACTAAACCACCAAATTCAGCAGGCACTCCATTGGCTCTTCCTTCAATGACGGTTGATCGAAATTCGGTATAAACACTATCACGGTCAGCTGCTGCCGGAATAGATTCAGCCCATAATCCGTAGATTTTGACTTTTTCTATGTATAAATCCCCTTTGTTCTCTGGATTTGCAGCTAATTCCAGATCCAGTTTTTGGATAGCTAGCTCGTATTGACCTGTTTCAGTTAATTCTGCGATAGTTGGACCCTTTGACCCGGCGCAACTAACAAAAAACCCGATTGCAAGCATATAGCCTGCTAATCGGGTATAAGATTTTATGTTCATTTCGACATTTTTATATGATTAGAATCCTGCTTTTTCCATAGCAGCTTCTGCTTTCTCTTTCCAGTCGAGAGTAGTATACACTCTAAAAAGAACTTCCCAAAGTCTTTTGGCTTCTTGTTCATTTGGAGCAAATTCAACTGCTCTTTCATAATAACCCGCAGCTACACCAAGAACATCTTTAGCTTGTGTGTCTAGCTCAGAGGCCTTGTCATTATCAGACTCAGCATTTCTTGCATCAAACAAAGCAGCAGAATTATTCTGAAATAAAACACCAAGGGTATTGTAAGCGCTGTAGTTTTCTGGATCCAGTTCTATAACTTTTTTCAGTTCAACTTCAGCTTTACTGGTTAAATCATCAATTTCATTTTGATCTGCTGAATCAACTTCTGCCATTCTTAGTGCAGATCTGTAAAGCTGTGTACCTGCAACAACGCGATAAGTCGCATTATCTGGATCTACTTCAATGAGCTTATAAAGAGCATCAATTGCTTCTTTCGATCTGTCTGTTTGCATATATGCATCAGCAATTTTTTGTACTAGGAATACACTGTCTGGATAGATTTCGAGTGCTTCTTCAAGAATTTCAACATTTGATTCTTGATCACCAGCATAACTGTAGAATACAGATAGTCTATCGTAGTCTGAGGCAGGAGCAACTTCTTTCTTTTCCAGTGCTGTTCTTAATGCCTGTGCACCACCATCCCAATTTTCAAGTCTGCGATATACTTCAGCAAGTACTTCATATGAGAAGGTAGAGTCTGGATTAATAGAAGTAGCATTAACCAAATGACTGGCAGCTATTTCAAGAGAAGGGCCATCAAAAGCCAGTGAGTCATCGGTAGCAATCTGAATAGCTGCATTGTGCTCAGTTCCCCAGAATAATCCAATGCGCTCTGGTACTTTGTCAACTTCACCAACCTTCACAGTAGCTGTATCATTTAATTCCACAGCTTTCTGGTAGTTAGTATAGGCCATAGCATAATCAGCAGAACGTCCAGAAACATCATCGTTTAATGCTGCGCGTTTTACGTAAGTTTCACCTTTGTAATAGTAAGCCAGTGCTGACCCAGGATTTTCAGCTAGAATTGAATCTGTATAAGCAAGAGCTTCGTCATAGTTATTGGATTTGATATTGTCTTGAACTGCATTCAGAAACGGATTTCCGCCTGGTCCACAGTTAACGGCTAGAACTGCCAGAAGAACAAAAGACAAAATCCCAAATTTTCCCTTTTTCATAATTCCTTATTTTCTATTTGTAGAGAGATTGAATTGTTTAGATTTGTAAAAGTAAAGATAACATAATCTATGTGCAATATAAGTAGCTTTACACCTAAATTTTGAACTCAAAAGAAATGAACATGAAGAAAATTGTACACACTGATAAAGCACCAAAAGCAATTGGCCCATATAGCCAGGCTGTAATTTATGATGGTATGCTTTATTGCTCAGGACAAATACCATTAGATCCTGAAACCATGGAAATTGTAGGTGAAACTGCGAGCGAACAGGCTGAGCGCGTGATGAAGAACCTTTCTGCCGTTCTTGAAGCCGCCGAAACTTCATTTGATAAAGTATTAAAGTGCACAATTTTCCTTAGCGATATGAGCGACTTTGGATTTGTGAACGAGGTTTATGGTTCATACTTCGAGTCAAATCCACCTGCCAGAGAAACAGTAGCTGTTAGAACACTGCCAAAGAATGTAATGGTAGAAATCAGCTGTATTGCGCACATCTGATTAGAATCTAAGGTTAAAATCCTTAGATGTTTTATTTCCTACATAATCCTCAACTTCAACCTGAATTAAATTCATTTTTAATGGTTTGAAGTTGGGGTAATAGTAAATGATAAAGTCATCCTCTTTATCATATTCTGCAATACCTCGAATTCCATTGACACTTATTTTGGATGTATGGTAGTTTAATCCGCTGTCTATGTCTTCAACTTGTACACGCACAAGCCATTGGCCAGACTCATTTCGAAATATTGAGGCTTTGCCTATCTCTGGTGAAAGTGTATCAGCAAAAACTTTATAAGTGCCGAATTCATTGTTTCTACCGTGAATAGTATTTCCTCGACGAATAAAAGGCGTCACATCCCATTCATCATTGAAGCGGTCGTACTTATACAATGCTAATTGATCTGCATTAGGTTGATCAGGATCGACATAGTATTCAATATCAAATTTGTTCTTACTTATGTAATCAAGAGGATAGAGAGTGATCTCGGTTCTGAATTCTTCATTATTAGTTGAAGGTATTAATACAGAGGTGGTATCAAAGAAAGTAGAATCAGAGAAATGAAAACTGAATTTTTGATCAGTTGACTGAAATGTAAGTTCTTGATCCGGTATAAAATGTAATTGATGAACCCATTCACCATGCTGATTACTGAAATAAAAACTATTCGATTTAGAATGTGGATTTAGTGATGGGCTAAAAGGGATTCCCAAACCTTCATATAAGTCATAATAACTATTGGGGCCGAGAATCCAGTTGTTTGACCAGTAATTGTCTTTATATGAATCTACTGCGAGCGTTTTGAGAGAAACTTTTTGTTTGGGCTGATTTACAGTCTGTTCGATCCTTAATCTTCCCCTTGATTCATTCCCGTAATAATCTTTTGCAATCAAAATAATTTCAGTTTCATCCGAATTTGGTAAGCATCCGCAATATTTCGGGTTATTAAAATTAACTGAAAGTGCTTCCTGATTGTATAAGCGTTGAAACCTTCTTCGGCCGGTTCTTGGATCTATGGCACGATCGATAAATAGGTCTGAAGCATGTTCATAATCATATTGATTCAGATTTGACTGAAAAAGTGTATCTGAACCATGCATCATAAGGAGTTCGTAAGCTGCATACTTATTATATACTAAGTCAGCTTCATCATATGTATCCAATGCAATTCCGATATCCCCACTAACTTCAATGCTTCCGAAATCGTAATAACCACTCTTATAGTCTGGTCTTAAGATCTTTACACCATTTGAGCCGTTGATTGAAGCTTCTGCATTCAGTGGTTCTATTAGAATGGAGTGTAATATTGGTGGGCGAGTATCTTTGACTTCCAGATTAGTGCTTAAAGCATTAAAAGGAGCTTCATTTTCAGATCTAATTTCAAAATGCAGGTGAGGTGGGCCAATTCCGGATGATCCACTTAAACCAATTACATCACCCTGATTAAAACGAATACCTTTTGTTTCAACATATTCATCAATTTCGAATCTGTAATCTCTAAACCTAATGGAATCTGCCAGGTTCTGAATGATTGGGGTGAAGCTTTGTAGATGAGCATAAAGTGAATAAGTGCCATCATCATGTTTTAGATAAACTACTTTACCATAGCCTCTTGCGCTTAAACCTATTCGGTGAAGTACTCCATCTTTTGTGGCAAATACTTTAAAGCCTTCCTTTCCCCAAGTTTTTATATCGAGGCCTGCATGAAAATGAGCTGTCCTGGTTTCTCCAAATGTCGAGCTTAGAAAAGTACTTGCATCAGTTGGCCAGAGATAATCCTGCTTCTGGCTAAGAGCGTTTGAAGAGAATAGTATTAGTATGTAAAGAGAAAGTAATACTCTCATTCCTTGTCTACATTCAACTCGAGACGAATATCATTATTTAGTGATGCAATAATTCGGTCACCTTTTTGTATAGGTGATACACCACTTGGTGTTCCTGTATAAATCAAGTCACCAGGATAGAGGGTTACAACTTTTGATAGATGATAGATGATACTTGGAATATCAAAAATCATAAGGGATGTACTGTCGTTTTGCTTAATTACATCGTTGACCTTCAATTCAAGCAACAAATCATTAAGGCCATCAAAGGTGGATAAGCTTTTCATCTCGCTTAGGGCTGTAAATGTGTCAAATCCTTTTGCAACTGCCCAGGGATGCCCATTTTTGGCGGCTTCACCTTGAATATCTCTTGCGGTGAAATCAATACCTACACCGGCTGCTTCTATATAACTAAGGGCATTCTCTTTAGCGATATGCTTGCCTTTTTTTCCAATAGATAGAACAAGTTCTACCTCATGGTGTACATCATTGCTTAGTTCAGGGATTAAAACAGTATCAGCATCAAAGCATAGGGAGCTTAAAGGTTTTATAAATATGATAGGTTGGTTCGGAACCGGATTATTCAGTTCTTCAGCATGCTTTACGTAATTACGTCCGATGCCATAAATGGTACGGATGCTTCTTTTTTCGTTCAGGTCAGAGATGGTAAAAGTAAACATGGCTATAAGGTATAAAAAAAGCCTTAACTCCACATGGAATTAAGGCTTTTGTCTTAGAACAGAATTTCTTAGTTGGCTGGTTCGACGTTTACAAATTTACGTCCGCCTGCTCTTGTTCTGAAGCTAACGGTACCATCTGCTGTTGCAAAAAGAGTATCGTCACCTCCGCGACCAACATTCTCACCAGCATGATATTTTGTACCTCTTTGGCGTACAATAATACCACCTGAGCGAATTGTTTCGCCGCCATACACTTTAACTCCAAGTCGCTTAGATACTGAATCGCGACCGTTTCTGGTAGAGCCTTGTCCTTTCTTATGTGCCATAGTGCCTTATGCTTCGTCTTTAGGTTCTTCGGTTGCTTTAGGTTTAGCTGCCGCCTTTTTAGGAGCCGCTTTTTTAGCCTTTGCGCCAATTTTCTCAATTTTAATTTGAGAAAGTTGCTGACGGTGGCCATTCTTTACTCTATAACCTTTTCTTCGTTTTTTCTTGAAGACAATAACTTTGTCTGCTTTTACATCTTCAAGCAGGGTGGCGTCTACTTTGTAACCTTCAACGGTTGGTGTACCAACAGTAACTTTCCCTTTGGCATCTTTAACGAGTAGTACTTTATCAAAAGTAAGTTTTTTCTTACTGCTATTTTGTTTATCAACAAAAAGCACATCATCTTTTGCCACTCTGTATTGATGGCCGCCAATTTCAACAATTGCGTACATGTGTCTGGAATTTCATTTGTTAATTTCGAAAGACTCCAAAGATATAGCTTAATTGTTTGAAAACAAAGTAAAAGAGAAATAGAAATTTCCATATTCTTGCAACAAATAACTATAAATAAACGATATCAAAGACATGAAAAAATTACCCGATTTACATCAGCAAGCTAAAACTACCAAAAACTACAAAAGACTTCAGCATGATGGTGGTCGAGCTTGGATTAAAGATTCACAGCTCCATGATGCCAGAAAAGATGCTAATGGTAAAATTCATTCAACTCAAAAAGAATAACTATGCGCACATTCTTCCTCGTCGCTCTAATAAGTATAATCTCAACGCTTAGCACGTATGCTCAACAAGGGCAAAATCCACAGCCTTGTTATCAAAGCTCAGAGTACAGGCAATTCGATTTCTGGATAGGAGAGTGGGATGTCAGCGACAAGAATGGTCAGCCACAGGGTAAAAGTAAGATTGAACTCATTTTAAACGGATGTGTTCTTCTAGAAAACTGGACTAGTGCGCAAGGCGTTTACGCAGGTAAAAGTTTAAATTACTTCAATCGTTTAAATGGTAAGTGGGAACAGAAATGGATTGATAATTCGGGTGTGCCCATTGAATTTTCAGGAACCTACAGTGCAGAAGATAAGGCAATGTATTACACAGCAGAAACCATAGGCCAGAATGGTGAAAAGGTTCTGAATAAGCTCACCTTTTACAAGAAATCTGCAGCTTATGTGAATCAGGTATGGGAGCAATCAACAGATGATGGCAAAACCTGGAACACTGTTTTTGATGGCCACTATAAAAAAAGAGGTTAAGCGACTTTCTGGAAACCTGCACGGTTAACATGACCAACATACTTTCCAATAATTCTCACCTCTTCAAAGACATCAGGTTCAACAATGATATCGTCATATTCTTCATTCGCGGGTTCCAGTCTAAGTCCACTTTCTGTTAAATAAATACGCTTGAGGCTGGTTTCACCATTAAATAAAACAGCTCCGATATCACCATTATTGACATCGGTATCCATGAGTAAAACAAAATCACCATCGTGAATTCCTTCGTTCTTCATGCTCATCCCAGAAACTCGCAAAGCAAATAACTTATCTAACTTTGGAAAAAGAGACTCCATCGTGATTCTTCCTAAATCAGCTTCAACTGCTTCCTGAAGAAAACCAGCAGCAATTAACCCACGAACTGGGATGCCGGATTGGTCTTCATCACCATAAAAAGAATCTCTTTGTGTAGGTGGAAGATCGTACTCCTCATCATTTTTCTTTACCAGATACCCTTTTTTTAGTAGGGCCTGAATATTCTGTGTTACACTGTTGGGAGATTTATAGCCGAAATGATCTGCGATTTCACGATATGTAGGCCACACATCATGTTCCTTTTTATAGGCTATGATGAAATCAAAAAAATCCTTTTGTTTACGGGTCAAATGTGTGTTATCCATCGTAGTGATATTAATGTATGATATATGTGTAAAGAAACGGAGAATTTGAATGAACTTCAATAATAAATGTGTAAGTAATATGTGTAAGCTTTTGGCTGTATGCGGATTAGTGATATTAACCGCTTCTTGCTCACAAAATGATCAAGAGTATCAAAATAAAATCCTCAATCATTATCCGGATTTATATGAAGCTGCCTTCGCAAGAGATTCTGAAGCTTTATTATCATTTACATCAGATAGTATGGTCTCTGAGCAGGCCTGGCGTGCATTAATTTCCACCGATGTTGATGATTTAGATGCATTTATTGAAAGGGTTAAAGAGGTCAATACGGAACAAGCATGGATGGCATTAAGCATGAAAGAGCTTTCCGGAGAGCAATTATCGGGGCTAGTTGATGATTATAAATCAGACTCAAGATATAGATCTGGAATAGTTAGGGTTTTAGGAAGAGCCGGAAATCAGGAATCATTGAATTTTTTAGTTTCTCGACTAGAAGATTTTGATAAAGAAGGGCAATTGTCAGTTGAAGAATATCATTTCGAATACAATGCAGCATTGGCAATCGGCAGGTTGAGCATGGGTAATGATCTTTCCAATGATCAGATGCAAAGACTAATTCCAATGATCATTTCTGAAGAGCTGCCAGAAATTCAGAGAGCATATTTATACGGTTTCTATAGATCAGATAAAGATATAGGTGAAGTATTTTCCGAACAGTTACTTAAAAGCTGGGAATACTTCGATAACAAGTCTCAACAATTTCTGATTCGCATTCTATCTCATAATGATGTCGATTTTATCGCTTCGACATTTAATAACTGGCCGGAAAACTACATTGATACTCATCTGGCCGTTGAACTTGGCCGAACACTCACCCAATATCCTATTAATGATGATTCTGAAGAAGTAATACTGAAACTATTGAATCATAAGAATAGGTCTGTCAGAGTGGAAATGATGAGGAATTTGGTTGGTATTGATGATATGATTGAAGCTCATCCGAATATAGTTGAAGAACTAAATCAGATCATTAATAAAGACGACGAAGAAGCTGTTATTCGACTGGAAGCAGGGAGAAGTCTTGCTATACAGGGATTTAATGATCTTAATTTAGATCTATTTAAAGAACTTGCTGATGAGAATACCTACTACTCATCAACCTATCTGCGGATCAAGTCAGAAATATTACCAAATGAGATCCCAGTAATTTGTAAAGGGGAAAGCTGGGATACCTATAAGACTGACGATTTAAAACTATTTTTCGTTATTAATTCCCTTAACACCTGGTGGGCAAATGCTGAAGAAGAATCCAAAGAGAATTATCTGGAAGAAGTTCAGGAATGCATTGAATATGTTCTTTACGAGGGGTCAAGATCAATTGTAATCTCATCATTAGGCTTATTAAGAGATGAGGCTGCTTTTCCTGATTTCGAGTTTTTTAGCCTATTGGGAATGTACGAGAGATTTAGTCTGCCTGCCGATATCGAGCTTTATCAATTTTCAAGTCAACTCCTATATGATCGTTTTCAGAAAGAATCTCAGTCTTTTATTGATTCAATGGCTTCTTATAATAACTCTGCACTAAATAATGCTTTAAATAATCAGGGATGGGATGTGGAATCTGAAGGTGAAGTAAATATCAAATTCAGGACTCCGGACTGGAAACGTCTTGCGGATTTAGGCGAAGGTCCGGTCATGCAGCTCAAGACAGATTTAGGGGATATTACAATCAGGCTTTATCCCCAAATTGCACCGGCAACAATTTCAGGAATGGATAGTCTTGCCAGAGCTGGTGATTATAATGGTGTAGCCTTTCACAGAGTTGTTCAGAATTTTGTGATTCAGGGCGGTGATATTGAGACAGGAAATGGGTGGGGAGGTCCTGATTATGTTGTTCCTACGGAGGCTTCGGAACACACTTACAGAAGAGGTACAGTTGGTATTGCTTCAGCTGGCAGGGATACGGAAGGATCGCAATACTTTATCATGCATCGTCCAGCTGAACATCTAAACGGTTTATATACCATCATAGGAGATGTAATATATGGGATGGATGTAGTTGATCAGATTGTGGTTGGAGATAAAGTGAACAATATCCAAATCAAGAAAGCTCGAAGAGGCGGAAAATCACCTTTTTAATAGTTTGAATATGTCTGGTCGGGCGTAATGTCCGACTGGATCAAAATCCATTCTGGCTTTTGGAATTAAATTCAAATCCAGTTCAGCATGGAGTACGCATTCTTCATCAAATACCGGACCAGCA
>CBFHVG010000121.1:0-6062 GCA_965659005.1 uncultured Balneolaceae bacterium | reverse complement strand
TGATTTACGATTAACGCTTTGCCCTGATATACTGATCGGGCCATTCATGATCACCATTCAATTCCTTCGAAGCCTGTAAAGGGAAATAAGGATTTCTCAAGAATTCACGAGCTAATAAAACAAGATCAGCCTGTTCTGTGCGAATAATGTGTTCAGCTTGAGAGGGTGAGGTTATGAGTCCAACGGCACCTGTAGCGATTGAAGCTTCATGTTTAATTCTGGAAGCAAACTGTGTCTGATAACCAGCGCCCCCTTTAATTTTTTGGTCTGGATGCGCACCACCTGAAGAAGCATCAATCAGATCCACACCATGATCCCTAAGAATTTTCGCCAGCTCAATACTTTGTTCAATATCCCATGAGTCCTGATCATCCAGCCAATCGCTTGCAGAAATTCTGTAAAAAAGAGGTTTATCATCCGGCCAAACCGATTTTACTGCATCAGTAAGCTCAATTATAAAGCGTATTCTGTTCTCAAAACTACCACCATATTCGTCAGTTCTGTGATTAGACACAGGTGAAGCAAATGAATGCATCAGATAACCATGAGCCCCATGTAATTCGATGATATCAAAGCCAGCTTCAATAGCCCTTAGCGTTGCATCTTTAAAATCCTGAATCACCTTTTGGATGTCTTTCTTAGTCATTTCAATAGGCGTACGATCATCCTCCTTAAACGGAATAGGAGATGGGGCAAGGGTTTCCCAGCCATTCTCGCCCACTGGCATTTGATGGTGTCCATCCCAGTTTTTAGGCTTTGACCCTTTTCTGCCTGCGTGCGCAAGTTGAATAGCAGGAACCGCTCCGTTTGCTTTCAGAAAAGTCGTAATTCTTTTAAATCCCTTAATATGATCATCACTCCATAAGCCTAAATCAGCATATGATATTCTTCCCTCTGGCGATACAGAAGTTCCTTCTGTGCAGATGATACCTGCCCCGCCTACCGCACGCGTACCCAAATGCACTAAATGCCAATCATTAACGAAGCCATCCTCAGCACTGTACTGACACATCGGCGACATCATGATTCTGTTTCTGGAGGTTACAGATTTGATTGAAAAGGGTTCAAATAGTCGTGCCATATTTTGGGAGTGTTTAGATTATCTGAGGAATATATAATGGGGAGTTCATCTTTAAAAAGCTTTTATAAAAAGAGAAGCCGGAAGTAATAGTCGGATGATTTTATACTTTTGTCATACTTTATTTTGCCTGACTACATATTCTTGTCTCAAATAATGAATAAGACGTATATGAAATTGAGACAGATAATTATAGTAATCCTCATGTTCGCCATGGGTTGTGTGGGTACGGATCAATTTGAAGACGAACTTATCAGTCTAAGAATTGAATCTGTTGATACAGAAATCATCAATAGTGCCGCTTCAGCCCTGAGCGGTGAAAGCATTAAGTTTATTGCTACAGGACAGAACTTCTTACTTCCGGGGATGGAGAATTCAATCAATTAATCCGCCTTCATGCCGGATACTCCTTTTACCCCAAGCCTTTTTACACTATAGCATCTGTGGGTTTTAATAATCGGACGGATAATTTTTCAGATGAATTTCATGCCGGTTTTGAGTTCGGATACATTCCAAATCAAAAATGGGCTGCATCATTGAAAGTGTATAATATCACTTCTCTGAATAATGGGGGTGTATTCGTTTCGCAAAATGGACTATTCTCGAATAACCTTGAATTTCTTTCCATTGGTCCCGAAGTGAACTATTCACTTACAGATAAATTCGGACTAAGTGTTGCAGTTTTTGGTGCTTTCAGCGGTCAGAATATTCTGGCTTCACCTTCCTACAATGCGGGGTTGTTCTATAAATTCTAGGTTGATGCTTTCATTCTGAGAACCAGGGCATTTCCGCTAAGTATTAAGAATACCCCAACTATTCCCAGCATCGACCATGAGTAATCTTCAAAAATGGTCGACAGTGTAAGAGCTATTATTGGAGCAACAAGGATTACATATCCTGCTCTGCTGGCTCCGATTCTTCCTATTAAAGTTAGATAAGCTGTAAATGCGACAACTGACCCTAATATGGCTAAGTAACCAAGTGAAAACAGATAACCGAAGGTAGGTTCATAAGTAAATTCTTTCCCTGTTATGAGAGAAAGAACAGCCATTGATGTGCCGCCATAAAGCATTCCATAGGCATTGGATTGCAATACAGGAATTCCTTTTGATTGGTTTCTTGCAGAAATGATGTTACCCAGAGAAGCAACATATGCTCCACTCACAGCCATCAGTAGGGCCATGGAAGTATTATTAGAAAAAGAGAAGGTCTGTAAATCTTTTTGAAAAACAAGGGCCATTCCAATCAAGCCAAGTGCTCCACCCATAAGAACTTTAGATTCGAATGGGATTTTAAGGAAAACCCTACTGTTAATGATGTTCATGATTACCAGGGTGGAAAAAATAAGCCCAACTAAACCACTGGTGAGGTATAGTTCAGCCTTGTAAACCAGCAGGTAATTAAAGCCGAAGATGAACAGTCCCTGGAGTAAAATAAAAAGGTGTTCTTCCTTATTGAACTTCATGGGTTTCTTAAGGATAAAGCATAGCCCCATTAATACAAGACCGGCTAAAAGAAAACGATAGGATACAGATACCATCGGATCCACATCACCTACCTGATATTTAATTGCCAGCCAGGTTGAACCCCAGATTCCCACCGGAATGATATAAAGTATGATGTTCTTCAATGAATATAATTTTGGCGAAGATACACATATTCAATTTATTGGTGTTGATCGCCTTGCATACTTTTCATTAAAACTTTACATGAGCTTCTTAAATAAGTTCAACTGTGAAATAAGGGGATGAGCATGAGCAAAAAAGTTACTTACAAAGGAACAATAGGAATATTAACAGGTGGTGGTGATGTGCCTGGTTTGAATCCAGCTATTCGGGGTGTAACCATTCGGGCTTTAAGAGAGGGTTACAGAGTTATTGGTATTCGCCGCGGCTGGGGTGGTATGATCGACATCGTGAGAGATACCAAGCATGATAACAGCAATAATGTTGTAGATCTAACAGAAGAAATTGTGAATAAAGCCGGTAGAACCGGGGGTACTTTTTTGCATACATCACGAACCAGGCCAAGTCATGTAAAGGCTTCTGTTGTTCCTGAGCATTTAAAGGATACTTATTCTGAAGAGGTGAATGACCTGACACCTGAGGTTTTAAAAAACCTTGAATGGCTGGGCGTTGACTTTCTGATTCCAATCGGTGGTGATGATACACTTAGCTATGGTGTGCATCTATCAAAGCAAGGGGTGAAAGTGATTGCAATTCCAAAAACAATGGATAATGATGTTCCGGGTACAGACTATTGTATTGGATTCAGTACCTGCGTAACCCGATCCATACAGTTGGCAAACACACTTAGAACATCTGCTGGTTCACATGAGCGTTTTCTGGTGATGGAGGTGTTTGGACGTTATGCGGGATTCACGGCCATGTTACCAACAATGGCTGGGGCAGCCAACAGATGTGTAATTCCTGAGCATAAGTTTGACATGGACCAGCTAACGGAGCTGATGATACATGATAGAATGAAAAACCCAAGTAATTACTCAATGGTTTTCGTTTCAGAGGGTGCCATGTTTGAGGGTGGAGAAATGGTTTTCCAGGATGCAACTACTGATGCTTATGGTCACAAGAAATTAGGCGGTATTGGTGATCTCGTTTCCGAAGAATTAAAGCAAAGATCAGCCAAGTTTAATAATGGAAGAACGGTTAATGTGATCAATCAGAAACTGGGTTATCTGGTGCGAGGCGGAGATCCAGATGCGATTGATTCCATTGTGCCTATGGCTTACGGTAATCTTGCCTTAGATCTGATTCTTGAAAACATGCATGGTAGACTCGTTGTTCTCAAAAATGGGCGTTATGACAATGTTCCTATTGACATAGTTACCTCACAGAAAAAGCTGGTAAATGTGAAAAAGCATTATAACACAGACAGACTTAGACCTTTCTATAAGAGCTTTGAAATGCAGCCGCTGTTTATCATGACCAGTGAATAAAGAATCTGAATTAGACTAAAAATTCTTTTTCAGCAGATATTGCAGCACCTATGATACCGGCATGGTTTCTTAACTTTGCCGGTTCAACGGAGATATTCGTCTTAAGGTAATCTTCGTACAATTCGAAATGCTTAGAAACTCCACCACCCATAATCACCTTATCAACCCAGACAAGAGAAGTGAGGCGGTTTAGATATTCTGAAACACGTCCACCCCACTCTTCCCAGCTTAAGTTCTCTGCTTCCCGTGTAGCATTGCTGGCAAAAGATTCAGCATTCTGCCCGTTAATCATGATATGACCAAATTCAGTATTTGGCAGAAGTACCCTGTTTTGGAAGATGGCCGTACCGATTCCGGTACCAAAAGCGGCCATTAAAATGATGCCGGTATCATCTTTTCCGGCGCCAAAACGCATCTCAGCATATCCTGCGGCATCAACATCATTCAATAGATGGACGGCGCAACCACTGGCGTCTTCTATTTTTTTGGCTGCATTCAGACCAATCCAGGATGTATCAATATTAGAAGCTGTCATAACAACTTCATTTACAACAGCGGCAGGAAAACCAACCCCTACCGGGCCGTTCCAGTTAAATTCTTTTATGATCCCGGTAGCTGTCTCAATTACAGCTTCAGGTGTTGCCGGTTGTGGAGTTTTAATTCTAAGTCGTTCTGTAATTAGAGTACCTGATTTGGTATCAACAATAGCCCCCTTGATACCAGTACCCCCGATGTCTAGTCCAAGTACGTTCATAGGGCTAACTTATCAAATTTCAGCAGAAAAAGAAGCAGTTTATGAGGCACATTTTATACATCGGGTAGTATATGGGAGATACTCTAAGCGGCCAAAGGCAATTTCGTTACCACAACGCATGCAAAATCCAAAATCCTTTGTCTCAGACCTCTCAAGGGCTTTATTAAGTCGTTCAAGCAGTTTCTTTTTATCTCGAAGGCCGGATTCATTTATGGATTTATTGTTAATGGCATCCATGCGTGTAACCCGACCGATGGAAGCATCCAATGGGATTGGTTGTATAAGCTGTTCCAACTCCTCAATGCCTGTTTCACATTGCTCAATCTGAGTTTTAATTAGCCCAATCAGACTACTTTTCTGTTGATCTGTCATTATCGAAGGTACTTTCTCAAAGCAACAAATAGCAATAGGTGCGATTTAGCTAACTGAAAACCCAAAACTAATATTTGAGAAGAAGTAAAAAGCCATTACACCAGCCGCGATAAGTTTAAGTCCTGTACCTGCAAGAAAGCCAACAAAAGAACCGAGTGCTGCTTTGAAAGCTTTATCCGATTTACTTCCAGCCAGTAATTCTGCTACAAAAGCACCAATCAATGGACCGAAAATGAATCCGAGTGGAGGGAAGAAGAAACCCACAAAGAGCCCAACCATAGAGCCGGTAACACCCCATTTAGTGCCCCCGAACTTTTTTGCACCATATGCAGGGATAATATTATCCAGAAACATTAGGGCAATTACTATTACTGCCCAGACGATAAAAAAGCTTAAACTGAAAGGTGCGGCATCCGTGAATTGTAGTAATACAAGACCCAGGTAAGAAAAGGGTAAACCGGGCATAACAGGTAGTAGAGCCCCTATAAAGCCTATTAAAATGAGTAATGCGCCGATGATAATTAAGATGGTATCCATAGGAATAAGTGTAACAATTTTTCACATCACACGGTATTGATCATCATTGGTTACAAACAGACAAAAAAATGGATTCAGAAGACGACCCTCAACCGGGTCATTTAATTAGGGTATTAACAAGCAATTTCGCTCTATTTTTGTTTTATTTAGGGGGTTCAAAAATAAGGGTGAGATCAGTATGAGGTTTCAAGAATTTTTCAATGAGTTACGCAGGCGTAACGTAATCAGGGTTGCGGGCGTTTATGCAATAACGGCATGGTTGCTGATTCAGATTATCGCAACCGTCTTTCCAATCTTACAGCTTCCGGAATGGTCGGTTACTTTACTGACGGTTATCATCCTTATAGGTTTTCCACTATGCATCA
>CBFHVG010000120.1:0-18845 GCA_965659005.1 uncultured Balneolaceae bacterium | reverse complement strand
CTTATAGAGAATGGTTTTGTATACATCGCAACTCCACCTCTGTATAAAATCTCAGCAAGTAAGAAAGTTGACTATGCCTGGGATGATGAAAACAGAGACAAAATTATTCGTGAGTTGAAGAAGGCTAAGAGAAAGTTCGATGTTTCCCGTTATAAAGGTTTGGGTGAGATGAATCCTGATCAGCTTTGGGAAACAACGATGGATCCAGAAACCAGAACACTTCAACAGGTTACTGTTGAATCAGCGGCTGGTGCAGATAAGATGTTCTCAACTCTTATGGGCGATGATGTGGCTCCTCGCCGTGAATTCATCGAAAGAAATGCCAAGTACGCAAATCTCGATATTTAATTAAAACCTCAAATAGTTTCAGCTGATTAATGGCTAGAGAAAAGATAATTCAAGTTACGATTGAAGATGAAATGCAATCGTCCTACATCGATTATTCGATGTCGGTTATTGTTTCACGTGCACTTCCTGATGTTCGCGATGGGTTAAAACCCGTACACAGAAGAGCCCTATATGGAATGAGTGAGCTGGGAATGCTTCACAATAGGCCATATAAAAAGAGTGCTCGTATAGTTGGTGAAGTGCTTGGTAAGTATCACCCGCATGGTGATACCGCCGTTTATGATTCCATTGTAAGAATGGTTCAGGATTTCTCACTTAGATATCCTCTCGTTGACGGGCAGGGTAACTTCGGTTCTGTCGATGGCGACTCTGCTGCTGCCATGCGATACACTGAAGTTCGTATGCAGCGCATTGCTGAAGAGTTGCTTAAAGACATTAATAAATCTACCGTCGACTATCAGGGTAACTTTGATGACACCCTTCAGGAACCAACAGTTCTTCCCGGTTTATTACCTAACCTGCTCTTAAATGGTGCTTCAGGTATTGCCGTTGGTATGGCAACCAATATTCCGCCTCACAACTTGACTGAAGTTGTAGATGGAATTACCGCCTATATAGATAATCCGGAAATAGAGAATACTGAGCTGATGAAACACATCACAGCTCCGGATTTCCCAACCGGCGGTATCATCTATGGATATGAAGGTGTTAAAGATGCTTATACAACAGGACGCGGTAAGGTAACCCTAAGAGCTCGCGCTAATACTGAAGAATTACGTGGCGGCCGTGAACAGATTGTAGTTACAGAAATTCCATATCAGGTTAATAAGTCTACTCTTATTGAAAAGATTGCCAGCCTGGTGAATCAGGAAAAGATTACTGAAATCTCTGAGATTCGTGACGAATCAGATAGAGATGGTATGAGAATAGTGATCATCCTTAAGCGTTCTGCAAATGCCGGTGTTGTACTGAATCAGCTATACAAGTACACTCAGATGCAGACAACCTTTGGTGTAATTAACCTTGCGCTTGTTAAAGGTCGACCTAAGGTAATGGCGCTCAACGAGTTGATTCATCACTATGTTGAGCATCGAATTGATGTGATCATTAGAAGAACCATTCATGACCTGGATCAGGCTGAAGCCAGGGCCCACATTCTAGAAGGACTTAAAATTGCTCTGGATAATCTTGATGAAGTGATCAAAACTATCCGAGCTTCTAAGAATCCTCAGATTGCATCTCAGGAATTAAGAAAGAAATTTGCTCTAACTGATATTCAAGCCAAAGCTATTCTGGAAATGAGACTTCAGAAGCTTACTGGTCTTGAGCGTGATAAGATTGATACTGAGTACAGAGAAATCGTTGACAAGATTGCTGAGTTTAAAGTGATTCTTTCAAATCGCGATCGTCAGTACGAAATCATCAAGGAAGAGCTTGCAGATATCAAAGAGCGCTATGGTGATGAACGCCGTACTCAGATTGTTTACTCTGCTGAAGATTTCAGCATTGAAGACATGATCGCCGATGAAGATGTTGTAGTAACAATTTCAAACAAAGGCTTCATCAAACGAATGCCAGTTAGCGGGTATCGTCGTCAACGTCGTGGTGGAAAAGGAGTGAAAGGAACGACTACAAAAGATGAGGAGTATGTAGAACATCTGTTCGTAGCCACGAACCATAACTATATCCTTTTCTTTACTGAAAAAGGTAAGTGTTACTGGTTGAAGGTTTATGAAATACCTGAAGGCTCCAGGCTTGCCCGTGGCCGTGCCATTGTGAATCTGATCGAAATCGAAAAAGAAGATCAGATCAAGGCATTTGTCCCGGTTAAGACTCTTGATGATGAGGACTATATCAAAGGAAATTATATAGTTATGTCAACTCAATCTGGTCAGATTAAGAAGACTTCTCTTGAGGCCTACAGTCGACCAAGACGAGATGGTATCATTGCAATCAATATTAGAGAAGGCGATACATTATTAGGCGCTTCTCTTACTGATGGCGATTCAAACATTATACTTGCTAACCGTGAAGGTCGAGCTATTCGCTTCCACGAAAGTGATGTGCGCGAAATGGGTAGAAATACATCCGGTGTTCGTGGTATGACGCTTGGTAAAGATGATGAAATCGTAGACATGGTTGTAATCAAGAATACACATGAAGCAACAGTACTTGCTCTTTCTGAAAATGGATACGGTAAGCGATCACTGGTTGAAGATTACAGAGAACAGTCTCGTGGTGGTAAGGGAGTGCTTACGCTTAAAGTAACGCCTAAGACCGGAAAGCTAATTGCCTTAAAAGAAGTAACGGACAGCGATGACTTAATGATCATTACCGAAAGAGGTAAGGTTATCAGGATGAGCTGTAAATCAATTCGAACTATGGGTAGAAATACTCAAGGTGTTCGAATGATGAGACTGGATACAGAAGGAAACATTGCTGCGGTAACCCGAGTGGTTAACGAAGACGATGAGGATCCAACTGTAGGTGGCGAAGGAGCAGAGCCGACCGATGGTTCAGCCGAAGCGCCAGCAGCTGAAGAATAAGATCTAAGAGCTGCGCAGATTTAGGGCCCCGATTTAATCGGGGCTTTTTTTATGCCTGCATTTTATTGAGCAAATCAGATCTCAATTTTTTCAATTCTGATGGAGACTCAATTTTTATTTTGTCAGCAAATTGAAGCAGCCACTCATTAATATAGACAAGGTTGTCAAATTTAAAGGTCACTTTAATTATTTCATTTTTTTGGGCGCTTTCCTTAAAAATTTTAGCCGGTAAATTTCGCTTCAGCCGCGCTAAAATAGATTTTTCGACTAGTAGCTCAATGATTTGAGACTGTTCGTCAGATCTAAAAATTAACCCTTCTATGTCCATTTTTTTCTCTGGGGTGAAATTTTCGTCCAAAATTTCAATATCAGAGATCTGATCAAGTATAAAATTCCTGAAATCACCTCGTTGGTGTGAAAATCCGATAAGATTCCAGTGGTCGCCAAAGTAGACAAGTAAGTACGGATTTATTTTCCGATGTGTCACTTCGCCACTTTTTGAAGTATAAGTAAAGAGCAGTCTTTTTTTCTGTGCGATGGCAGAATTGATGGTATACCAGTTCCCGCCCGATTTCTTTTCGGTTCCAAAACTTACATATGGATCTACAACTGTGGCCGATTCCATGGAAGACATAAGCACCTGGAGCTCATCCGGAAGAACATCCTTAATCTTTAATTCAACACTATGGGCATCCTGAACTAGGGTTGAATCCACCTGTGATTTAACAAAACCCAGGCCAACCATGATTGTTGCAATCTCTTTAGAGGTAAACATAAGTGGTGGAACTTTATAACCGGGTAACATTCCATAACCAGAGTATCTATCCCAGGTAACAGGGATATTTATTTCTTGTAAAGCATTGAAATCTCTAAAGATAGTACGCCTTGTTACCCCAAATTTCTCTGCAAGTTCATCAACCGTGAGGCGATTCCCTTTTTGCTGCAATAGAAGCATCAACTTGAGTCTTCGCTCATTACTTTTCATCTGACCTCCTTATATGAATAATACCCTTTCCCTCATAGAACTCATCTTTTGATTCAGCATAAAGATCATAAACCTTTATATCCAGCGCTGTTTCCAATCCCTCCAATTCCTCATCAAATTCAGTTCCTTTTAGCAACAGAATATCTTCCCATCGATCATCAAGCATCCTAACCAGATCATTAATTTTGAACGCATGCTTTGAAATAACAAGTTCACTTTGCTCTAATGGTATAGCTTCAATAGATCCGGAATAGGTTGAAACGTTATTCAGCTGTAATGTTTTTACCATCTCTTTTACTGCCAAAATCTTTTTTCCTACAATATCATTTAAGAGATATTTCTTTTCGGGGAAGGCTATTGCTAAAGGGATTCCAGGTAAGCCGCCACCGGTTCCTGTGTCAATGACATAGTCATAATCATTGAACATCGGAATAAGAGAGAGGGTCAGGGAATGCCTTATATGTTCCAGAATTGTTTCACGTGAAACATTGCGGCTGACAAGATTTACTTTGTTATTCCACCAGAGTAATTGATCGGCATAATCACCAAGCCTCTCAAAATTATTAAAAGCATCATCCGTTAACTGATGCCATTCTTGCTTATATGGGAGCTTCTGGATATGATGTTTCACGTGAAACATCAGCTTTTCAAATAGATCATAAGCACTGAAATATCACTGGCAGATACACCGCTAATACGAGAAGCCTGGCCAATGGTCTCTGGTTTGATCTTCGACATCTTCACCTTTCCTTCAGTTGAAAGGCTTTTGATCTTCTCGTAATCGATCTTTTCAGGGATAGCCATATTCTCTTGTTTAGAGATTTCTTCAACTAAATTGAACTCTTTCTCTATGTATCCGGCATACTTTATTTGAATCTCAATTTGTTCCAGCACATACCGATCTGAAGTGATTTTATCTGTTAATCGCTTTAGCTCAGAGTCATGTTCAAGCATATCATGGATGCCAATTTCTGGCCTCAGGAGAACCGTTTTGGCTTTTACGGGCTGCGATAACTTACTTGTACCCAGCTTTTCAAGCATTGGGTCCATAGTCTCTGGCCTACTGGTGTAGGTAGCAAAGAGATCAGAAAGCTTGTCTACCGCTTCCTTTTTTACTTTAAACCTTTCGTATCGCTCCTGAGAAGCCAATCCAATTTTATGTCCCAGTTCCGTTAGTCTGAGATCTGCATTATCCTGTCTGAGTAAAATTCTATGTTCTGCTCTTGAAGTAAACATGCGATAAGGCTCTTCAGTACCTTTATTGATAAGGTCATCGATGAGCACACCAATGTATGCTTCAGATCTTTGGAGAACGAAAGGCTGTTTTCCATCTACAGATAGAGCAGCATTGATACCAGCCATTAATCCCTGACAAGCTGCTTCCTCATAACCTGTTGTACCGTTGATTTGTCCGGCGAAGAATAGTCCATTAACCAGTTTTGTCTCAAGGTTTCTTTTAATCTGATATGGAGGGAAGTAATCATATTCGATGGCATATCCAGGCCTCATCATAACTGCATTTTCAAAACCCGGAATTGTTCTTAGGGCTTCATGCTGAACCTCTTCTGGAAGTGAAGTTGAAAAACCATTCAAATACATTTCGTTGGTATTCCAGCCTTCCGGCTCCAGGAATAGTTGATGCCTGTCCCTATCTGCAAATCGATTGATTTTATCCTCTATACTTGGACAGTATCGTGGACCAATGGACTTAATTCTTCCATTAAACATTGGGCTTCTGTCAAAGCCTTTGCGCAGCTCATCGTGTACTGCCTCGTTGGTATAACCTATCCAGCAAGTTAGCTGATCCTTTTCCTCCGGAATAGAATCCGTCATGAAGGAGAAAGGAGAGGCGTCACTATCGCCATATTGAATTTCCAGTTTTGAATAGTCAATGGATCTTCCATCAATTCTTGGAGGCGTGCCTGTCTTTAGTCTCCCTACTTCAAATCCTGCTTGTTCAAGCGCTGCAGAAATACCCACTGAAGCTCGTTCACCAGAACGACCGCCGCCATGTTGCTCCTCGCCGATGTGAATTACACCATTTAGAAAGGTCCCGGAGGTCAAGACTATTGATTTAGCATAAAATGTTTGTCCTGCCTGAGTAATTACGCCTTCTATCTTATTGTTTTTTATTAAGATATCTACCACATTGTCCTGACGGAAGTGTAAATTCTCTTTCTCCTCCAGCAGTTCACGCATAATCTTTGCATAAAGCATGCGATCGCTTTGGCATCTAGGGCTCCACATAGCCGGACCCTTAGATCTGTTCAGCATCCTAAACTGAACTGCAGACTGATCACTAACAATTCCTGATAGTCCACCCAGAGCATCAATCTCTCTCACTAACTGCCCTTTAGCAACTCCACCCATAGCCGGGTTGCAGGACATCTTGGCGATGGCATCCATATTCATGGTGATGAGCAGTGTCTTGGCGCCCAGCTGTGCTGCGGCGCCTGCTGCTTCAGATCCGGCGTGACCTCCGCCGACAACAATAACATCGTAGGTTGGAAAAATTGACATCCCTAAAGTTAAGAGGATTTTCGGTAATTAGTTAAGGATGTTAGAACGCTTATAATTTATAAATCAATCCTAGAGCTGAACCCAATCTCCACCCGTGTTGGATGACTGAATAATCGCATTAACAATGGCGATGTCTCTTAGACCTTCGATACCCGGTACAAGCGGAGCGTCGCTGTTCTTAATAGCCATTGCATCATTATCCATTTGTACAGCTTGCTGATTTGCGGCCATTGGAGATAATGTAATTCCATTACTTGCAGATCCTTGAACTCCACTATAAGCCTGGAAGGGTTCTAGCTGAAACGATCCGTTCTCACACGTTGCCAGCAGTTGATTATAGTTTGCACCAACACTGGTTTCACCAAGTGCCGTAGTTCCATCAGCAAATTGCATCTCGAATCGTGTAGTTTCATCTACATCCGGGAAGAGCTCCAGTCTTACCTTCAGCATGGTCCCCTTAACAGCCACCGGCTCTTTTCCACTAGCATAACGAATGGCATTAATCGGATAAACGCCCATATCATAAAGAGCGCCACCACCCATCGCCGCTATCTGTCTCCAGTTACTTTGATCGTTGGGTACAGAATAATATCCGGCACGTGCCGTCACGCTCATCACTTCACCAAAAGTCTTCTCATCAGCAAAGCCGGAAATAATTTGGGTGTTGGTCTCGTGCTGCAATCTGTAACCTATAGAAAGGAATACTCCATTTCTTTCACAAGCATCAATGATGTTCTGACATTCGGATACGGTCATCGCCATTGGTTTTTCACAGTACACATGTTTTCCGGCATTTGCAGCTCTTACGGCAAACTCTTCATGTGTGCTGGTTGGCGTAACGATGTAAATTATATCGATGTCGTCATTATCAGCAATATCCTCCATGTTCTCGTAATTGTATACGTTATCATCCGGAATATCATACTGCTGCTGCCAGACAGGAATCTTTGACGGAGTTCCTGTGATAATTCCTTTAAGCTCACAATGAGAGGTTTCTTGTAGAGCGGGGGCAAGTAAGTCACGACTGTAATATCCAAGCCCGAGCAAGGCCACGCCCAGTTTTTCTTTTCTTGGCGCAGAGCCATCATCTTTATCCAATAAACCCAGACACCCAATAGAAGCAGCGCCAACTAATGCCGAACTCTGCTTGATGAAATCTCTTCTTGTGATTCTCTTCATGATCTAATCCCGTCAATTAGTTTTCAGCTTTTAATGTAAATCATAATCGTGAATATTTGATGGAGCAAAAAAAAGGCGACCCATTGGATCGCCTTAATAAATTAGTTGGTCAATTAATTAACCGTCAATCTGAACTTCATTCTTTTGAACTCCAGGTACTCTATTTAGGAATTCTTCATAAAGCTCAATTTGGCGGCTAGTCATTGGAACCAGATAACCATCTATAAATACATTGATGATTTGTGTTGAAGTCTCGAAAGGATCACCTGTTGAAACGAACAAGTTTGCTTTCTTTCCAACTTCAATAGAACCGATCTGATCGCCCACACCCATGATCTCAGCTGCATTTATGGTAATAGCCTTTAGAGCTTCGTCTTTATCCATTCCATAGGTTGCTGCGAAGCCTGCCTGATAGGGAAGGTTTCTTGAGTTGGCTGTATCGTTTGTTCTGATGGCCACTTTAATACCGGCTTTCTGCATGATGCCTGGATTCCTGTAAGCCATATCATAAGCATCAGACTGTCTGGTTGGGGTAGATAGAACCGGTCCGGTAATAACTGCTAAACCAGCTTCAGCAATTTCATCTGCAACTCTCCAGCCTTCAGCTACGCCTGTCAATACAACTTTCTCGAGTTCGTTGTCTTTTATCCAAGCTATAGCCGCCTGAATATCTTTGGCTGCATTTACTTCGATATAGAGCATTGTTTTGCCATCGATCACGTCTGCTAAGGCATCCATTTCAGGATAGTATTTGGCGTCAGGTGATTTTCTCACTTCTGCATATACAGTCGCTTTTTCCCAGGTCTCGCTGAGTTTCTTGAGAGCTCTTTCTTTTCTTCGCTCTGCCTGCTCAGCTGTTTGCCTCCAGCTGCGCGCTGAAGAAGGGAAGTTCATCACAACACCTTCAGATCCGGCTGACATCTGATCCGGCGTGTAACCGAATAGATTAATTGTAGCTGCCGTGCCAGGAAATAGACCGCCCGCTGGACTTGTTAAGGCTGTTGTCACCCCGCTTACTCTGGTAACCGGAATGGTTTCAGCATTTGGGTTCACTGCAGTAAGTGCCTTCATGTTTGGAGTCACATCACCAAACTCACGAACATCCTGAGCTTCAGCAATAGATCCTATTTCCCGAAGACCAAGCTGGGTCCCAGAGTCTATCATTCCAGGATAAACAGACTGTCCCTGGTAATCGATTACTTCGGCATCATTTGGTATAACTACGTCAGCTCCAACCGCTTCAATGATACCATTGTTAATCACAACAGTACCATTTTCAATTACACCATTTGTAACGGTATAAATCTTAGCATTGGTAAGAGCGAACTTGCCTCCGCGTGCTTTTTCTCCATCCTCCTGTGCAACAGCAATAGTCGGAATGAGCAGCAGCATTACTAATATTCTAGAAATTGTTTTCATGTTCATTCCTATTATTTGTTATTGAAGAGTTCGTAGAAATCAACCATCTCAGCATCTTTCATGCATAGGTGGTGATCTTCTGTTTCGTAGAGAACTACATCTTCGATGTTTGACTCAGGATTGATGTACAATCTCTTGTCAGTTACAGGATCAGTGATATCGAAATACTTAACACCGTCTACAAAAGTCATTTGAGGTACAGCGTAAACAGAAAGCGGGTGGTTTTCGAAAATGGCGATATCAGCATCTTTACCTTTTTCGATGGACCCAACTCTGTTATCTACACCAAGCTGCTTCGCAGGATTCAGCGTGATAAGCGCAAGAGCTTCATTATCACTTAGGTTTCCATACTTCTGAGTTTTAGCCGCTTCATGATAAAGGTGACGAATAAGTTCGCCAGAATCAGAATTGATAGAAGTGTTTACTCCATTCTTTGTTAGAATAGCAGCGTTATAAGCTGTTGAATAATATACTTCCAGCTTATATGCCCACCAGTCAGAGAATACAGATGCGCTTGCGCCAAATGCAGCGAGCTCAGGAGCCACTTTGTAAGCTTCATTCGCGTGCTGGAATGTTAGTTTCTCTATTCCGAAATCGTCGAAAACACGCATCAACATGTAAATCTCGTCTGCGCGGTAGGAATGGCAGTGAACAAGAATTTCACCTTCCAGGATATCGACCAGTGTTTCCATTCTTAGGCTATAATCCGGAGCTACTTTTCTTTTACTGCGATCAGCGTTGTAAGCATCCCACTTCTTCTTGTATTCAAGCGCATCACTAAATGAGTTACGAAGCATTGCCTCAACACCCATTCTTGTTTGAGGCTGAATGCCTCTTGAGCGGCCGCCTCGTGTTGGGTTTTCACCAAGTGCGAATTTGATGGTTCTTGGAGCGCCTTCAAAACGAAGGTCGTCTGGATCAGTTGTTCCATAACGAAGCTTCATAGTTTCGTTCTGACCACCAATCACGTTCGCTGAGCCATGCATCAAATGAATAGATGTAACCCCACCAGCAAGAGCTCTATAAATAGAAACATCGGTTGGGTTAACAACATCTTCCATACTTACTTCTGCAGTTACCTGAGAAGTTCCTTCGTTAATGGATGTTCCCGCAATGTGCGAATGAGCATCAATAATACCCGGCATTACAAACTTCCCGGTAGCATCTACAACCTCAACTCCGTTCGGAGCTTTCAGGTTCTTACCAATTCGATCAATCTTACCATTTCGAACCAGCACATCAGTGTTTTCCATGGTGCCATCGGTAATGGTAAGCACTGTTCCGTTTTTAATTAAAACATCGCCTTTCTTAGTCTGAGCATTCACTGAAACAGTGAAGACAAGAAGAAGTGCAATGAGCATATTTATCTTTTTCATAATTAATTCTTTCACCTTATTCAGGGCTGCTGGTTTTCATTGCTGTTAAAGGAATAGTGACATTGAATGCAGTGACATCTAGCAATCCCTCTAGATCTGTTCCGTTTACAGTGCCTTCAAAAACGATATTAATTGACTGTCCGCCTGCATCAAAATCATAATCAAAGCTTAGCGTACTACTTGCATAGGATACATTTTTAAGCTCCACATCCGGCTGTCCGCTATCATTTGTAAGTGTGGCTTCGAGCGTGCCGCCTTCATCTCTAACGATGATTTTTCCGCTAGCCTCACCTTGAGGCCCTTGGTAAGAGTATGACCATTCGCCGACTACATCAGCCACATCGTTTGATCCGCCTTCATCTGCAGCTTTCTTTTCTTTGATTTCGTAGCTGTATTTATCTCCGTCTACAAACACATACTTGATCTGAGTTTTTTCATCAAAAAGAGGCCCATTGCTTACAATCATATTTCCGAGCTTTCCGCCCTCCAGGGTTCCGGCTACATCAGCGATACCCAGAAGCTGTGCTGAATTTATTGTGAGCGCAGCAAGAGCGTCGTTTTCACTTAGGCCATGCTCAATAATGGTTCTCATATTTCCCATTACCTTATTTGCGTTGGTACCCATTGATGAAATTCCAAATTTTACTCCCGCCTCTGCCATGGCAGCATATTGGCCAAGGTTTTTATTGTAGAATTCCATGCGGCGTTCTTCCAGAGCCTTTACTTCATCAGACTTGTCTTCGTCTTTAGAGTCTTTGGGCTCAGTAGGGATATCGATACTCATAAATACATTTGTACCGCTTGCCTTAAGATCATCAATAAGATCCCAGCCTTGTTCCAGGTTTCCAATAGTGAGTGTAAAGCCTAACTCATTTTTGAGCCTCATCGCTCTTCTGGCCTCAAGAGCCGTTGGAGCATCATAAAAAATAGGTCTCTCATTACTTACAACAGGATAAAATGCTTCAAGAACCCTGTCTCTGTTTGGTCTCGGAAGTCCAGCAGGATTATCTTCATACATTTCTGCGTGTTGTTTAGCTAGCTCAGCATTTTTATAGAGGTTTCTGAACTTAGCCATAATGCCCAACGTGTTGCCCGGGTAAGCTCTTGGAGCGCCGGCAAATTGAGTAAACATGGAGCTTTCTTCCTTCAGAATCATTTCGTCTGGATGATCAGCATCACTAAGCATGATAATTGCTCCGGAACCAGGAAGCATTCTTCCCTGCGGAACAGAATGAGAAATAGTGAAACCCGCTTTTCTCATATTAGATATACTTGATTCATCAACCTGAACTTGAGAAATCACCGTATTCTCCGGAGTTATTCCTGCATAATCATTAGGTGGGTCAGGAGAGAACAGATTGTTTGGTCTATCCATCGGCTCTGGTTGTTTGGTCCCGGTATGAGACATGCCGTCAATAAAACCAGGATATATATACATGTCTGTGCCATCGATCATCTCGGCATTTGCCGGTGCATTAACATTTTTACCAACGGATGTAATAAGACCATTGGAAACAACGATGGTTGCGCCTTCCATAACTTTTCCCGGTGCCTGAACAATAGTGGCGTTCGTTATGGCATAAGTACGTGTAGCCGGAGATTCACCTGTATAATCGCTTTGAGCTTGAACATTCAGGCTCATGAGGAACAGGGGAAGAAGGGCAAACAGACGAAAAGTAGATTTTCGTGTTTGTAGCTTCATAAGTGTTGATTGAGTTCATAAAAAAGTGAACCGTCAATATATATGAATGGAGCCCTTGACGCTATTTTTTATAATTCAAGAACGTAAAAAGTGTTTAAGCCCAAAAAAAAGCCTTCATTTCTGTCAGAAACAAAGGCTTTAAATTTATGTTGCGATCCGGAAGGGACTCGAACCCTCGACCTCCTGCGTGACAGGCAGGCGTTCTAACCAACTGAACTACCGGACCATTTTGGAAAGACTCCAAATATACGGACACCCCTAAATGGAAGTCAACATAAGATTTAACTTTTTATAGTACTGCTTCTAAAGCTTTTCTCATCTTTCTGCTCTCGGGTTTTACTGACGATCTGAACCTTCTTTGCAGCTTTCCTTCTCTGTCTATGAGAAATTTCTCAAAATTCCATTTAATATCTCCTGTGAAATCCTGATTCTCTGTCTTTGTCAAATACTCAAAAATTGCGGCTTGATCATCACCTTTGACAGATACTTTGGAAGAAAGGGGAAATGTTACCCCAAAGTTCTTCTTACAGAATTGTTTGATGTCCTCATTTGACCCCGGCTCTTGTCCTGCAAAGTTGTTTGCAGGAAATCCAATTACAACCAAACCGTCCTCACCATATTTTTCGTATAAAGACTGAAGGCCTTCATATTGTGGTGTGTATCCGCACTTGGATGCAACGTTAACAATGAGAATGACCTTTCCTTTGTATTCCTCTAAAGAAAAAGCTTCTCCATCAATACTTTTTAGGGGGAAGTCATAAATGCTATCATTCATATTCGTAGATGGTGCTATTAATAAAGCGAGAATTATACTGATCAGTATTTTCATATTATTATGTTAGATGCTTTTAACTGTACATCACCAAATATAAATTTAACCTTATTCATTCCCCTTATATTTTTCTATAATCCAAGATGCACACACTCATTTACACTGCTATTACCGACAATATCCAGGTTGATGTTTTTCCAAGTTATGAGGAAAGCCAATCCGATATTATGAATCAGAAGCATATCTTCACTTACAATATTTCTATTTCTAATCACGGAGATCAGGACATTCAGGTTGTTGCTCGCCATTGGGATATATATGATGAAAATGGAAGCCACCTTGTTGTTGATGGCGAGGGAGTAGTTGGGGAGAAGCCAGTAATCGAGCCCGGGGCAACCTATACTTATAATAGCTACTGTTTATTGAAAGGATATAAAGGGAGCATGAAAGGTCATTATATCATCGAGCTGGATAATGGCGAGTCAAGAAAAGTTCAGATCCCTAAGTTCGATTTGATCTCTCATCTGCTTAATTAAATAAAAAAGGTCATGATTTCAGTCATGACCTTCATATCGGGATGGTGATGGGATGTATGTATGTAAATACTTGTCCTTATAAATGATTTGCATTCAACTTGCGTTCCGAAATAATTGATTTTTTTTGAAAAATTATTGTATCCCGTTGATTTAACTGGTTTTGGATAAACAATCTTTATTAGGTTTAAATGGTATCTTCTAGTCATTAAGTGAAATAAAATCTAATTTCAGCGTTATCTCATATAAATCTTATTCGTCGTCGAACCATATGAAATCGTTTCTCTTTCTGTGCTTTACATTTTTGCTTTTACTGCCAGGCTATTCCAGAGCCCAAATGTTTTCAGCGGATGAATTTACCCGCAATCAGCCTACAACATTCAGTACTTTTATTAGTGCGGGATTTGAACCAATGGACTTTGAATTTCAGGGAGAAACTCTACCATTTGGCCCTGATACTGACTTATCTTTTAGCGACCCTGTTTTTAGACTTGCAGTAGAAAGCCAATCTTTTGCTGTGGGAATGGGCTTTGCGGGCAGGGCAACTGGTCTTGATGACCGCTCATTTTTCAATCTTGGAGTACATTTGAGAGCCCCGATTCGTCTCATTGAAAAAAGACGAATTTCTTTCAGGGTCCCTTTTCAGCTTTCAACAGAACTAACAACCGTTCAGGATAGTCAGGTTGGAGATGATTTCCAGCAATCTACTCTGGCGGCGGGCATCGGCCCCTTTTTAGAACTCCGCTTCGGCCCTGAAATCAGATTGGCCTCAAGTGTAATTCCTTCCTATGGTTTTTCAGTAGCTGCTGGTGGTTTTTTCGGCGGTCAGGTCTATACTCTTGAAAATCGTAACCATCTCATGATTGGTGGAATTCTTCCAGGAAGAGCGATTAGTATTGGCTACACTTACAACTTTCAAAGATTCGATATTGAAGAAAACCGATTTGATTACAATCTTGTGGGACACAGATTTACAATCGGAGTTTCATTTTGAAAATTGACAAGTTGCAGCTGGAGCTTGAACAGCTTCTTGAACAAACAGGGTATCGAACACGTTATGAAAGAGGCACATTCAGGGGAAATGACTGCCTTATTGAAGGGCAGAAGCTCGTTATTATCAACAAGAATAAGCCAAAAGAATCTCAGGTCGCTACCCTTGCAAAGGTTCTCCGTAAGCTGGATATAGAAGGAATTTTTATCAAGCCACTAGTTCGAAAAGAGCTTGAAAAAATCTGGGATCAGATTGATTCATTGAGCAATAGCACAGAGATCCTTGAAGAGGAAGACTCGTGAAGCTTACATTTCTCGGTACCGGAACCTCCATGGGCGTGCCTATAGCCGGCGGGTTCTACCGTGATAAAATCTCATCTGACTCAAGAAATGAGCGGTACCGGTGTAGCGCCTGGGTTGAAGTTGATGGATTCTCTATCCTGATTGATGCAGGACCAGAATTCAGATTACAAAGTATTCGCGCAGCCATTCCCCATATTGATTCTGTACTAATCACTCATGAGCATATGGACCACATTGCTGGTTTAGATGACTTAAGGGCATATAACTATAAACAGGAGTCTTCGATACCGCTTTACTGCACTCACTCATGTGCAGAGTCTCTATACAAGCGCTTCGATTACATGTTTGGAGAGAAAAAATACCCTGGCTCTACTTCAATAGACATTAACCCCATTAATGAAAGCATTGAACTCGGACCGGTTAAGGTTACTCCATTACCCGTTTATCATGGCAATTTGCCAATATTTGGATATCGTATTAATGATCTGAGCTACCTTACTGATGTGAAGGACATCCCCTCTGAAACAAAAGAGCTCATAAAAGGATCAAAGGTACTTGTGATTAGCGGCCTGCGCTGGGAACCAGAGCACCCAACACATTTAACTATCCCGCAAGCTGTTGAAATTGCCAATGAGCTTGAGGTTCCTATGACCTACCTCATTCACATGAATGGTTCTGTTGATCATGAGAGCACCAACAACAAGCTGCCCAAGCATGTGAGGCTGGCATTTGACCAGATGGTCATAGACTTATAGATACTTTTTAAGGCCTTCTTCCGACTTAAGCTTATCTACAACCTTTTTCACGTCTTGAGCTTTATCAATATCACAGACCAGAATAGCTGAGCCTGTTTCAACAATGGTCAGGTTCTTAACCCCAACCAGGGCAATCATTTTATCGGAAGCCAAAGAGACATAGTTATTGGAGCTGTCTACAATTACGTTATCGGAGGATGCTGTATGGTTTCCGGCCTCATCTTTGTCCGATAAATCATAGGCAGCCGACCAGCTTCCAACATCATTCCAGCCAAATTCGCCAGGAACAACGAAAACGTTGTTCGCTTTTTCCATAATCCCATAATCAATGGAAATAGATTCGGATGAGCGATAGAAATGATCAATTGCATCTTTTCCATAACCAGAAGCTGATGCTTCCTGTGTCAGTTTATGTATATCCGGCAAGAACGCTTCTATGGATTTCATAACATTCGAGCTTTTCCAGATAAACATTCCGCTATTCCAGAAGAAATCACCTGAGGCAAGAAACTCTTTGGCTGTTTCAAGATCCGGTTTTTCTCTGAAGCCATGAACGCCCAGCACGTCTTTCTCCTCAAGCACTTCTGTGCTAGATTCATCGGCATGGATATAGCCATAACCAGTCTCAGGTTTATCTGGTTTTATACCAATTGTGACCAGCGCGTTATCATTTTGAGCTTTTTTAACTGCGCTTGATAAAAATTCAATGAACTTCTCGGGTTTAGTGATATGGTGATCTGCAGGAAGAACAACCATTACCGAATCATCATCTTTGTCAGCAAGAATGGATGCCGCAATAGCTACACAGGGGGCAGTATTTTTTGCGACAACTTCTGCAATTACATTTTCATCTGGGATGCCGGGCAGCTGATCTTTTACTATATCAACGTATTTATCGTTTGTAACCACCATCACATTTTCGATGGGGATTAATTCCGAAACCCGGTCAACGGTATTCTGGAGCATCGTTCTTTCACCAAACAAGTTCAGAAACTGTTTTGGCATAGACGGTGTGCTCTTTGGCCAGAATCGTGTACCTGATCCGCCAGCCATAATTACAGCATATATCATCTATTCTCCTCTTCGGTAAAAATTTCTACCTTTTTAAGTGTAAAACTGAACGTTGAGCCTTCGTTCACTTTCGATTCTACATAAAAATGTTCGTTATGAGCTTCCAAAATGTGCTTTACAATAGCAAGCCCGAGGCCTGTTCCTCCTTTTTCACGCGACCTTGATTTGTCGACGCGGAAAAAGCGCTCGGTTACCCTTTCAATATCCTTATCATCAATTCCGATTCCGCTATCTTTTACTTTGATGATCACCTTCGATTCATTTTTTAAATACTCTTCCACAGAAACATTAACCCTTCCACCAGCAGAATTATACTTAATGCCATTTTCTATAAGATTAATGAGCACCTGTTTTATCTGATTGCGATCGGCATAAACCTGCATGTTTTTATCAAATTCTTCAAAGTCTATGCGTACATCATCGCGTTGTGCTTTATAGGTTAAGCTTTCGATCACATCTACAATCACATCATGCAGAAACACCTCTTCCACATTAGACTTCATTTCGCCCGTCTCAAGCCTCGATATTTCCATAAGATCTTTGGTCAGAAAAATGAGCCTGTTTACATTTCTCATGGCTTTTTTGAGGAAGTCTTCATTTACTTCCGGGTCTTCAAGAGCGCCATTTAATAGAGTTTCAATAAAGCCCTGAATAGCAAATATGGGGGTTTTCAGTTCATGCGATATGTCACCAATAAACTCTTTGCGATAATTCTCAATCTGGTTTAATCGCTGAATTTCTTTTTCAACCATTTTATTGGCACGAATCGATTGCCGGATTACATAATCAACCTCATCGTTATAAATGGTGGTTATGTCTTCGTATTCCTGAAAACGTTTTCGGGCTATATTTTTAATTATCCGGTTTAGTACCCGAAGCCGGTTCTGCTGAATTCTAGTCTCTGTAAGATATACAAGAATAAATACCAGTATCAGAACAAGGCCGGAAAAGAAGAGGTCTGTTTTGATATCCGTTTCTGAAACGAAATATAAAACTATAAAAACAGAGATTGCCGATAGTATGGAAGCATATAGGGCTATTCTAAGACCAATCTGAAAGTAGAGCCCGGACTTCTTTTTGCTTTTACTCATTCTTTAAAACGATAACCAACACCTTTTACCGTTTCAATATAATGATCTCCTAACTTCTCTCTGATTTTTCTTATGTGGACATCTACGGTTCTATCAACAACATAAATATTGTCGCCCCAAACCTGATTCAGAAGAGTCTGTCTGTCCATTACCTTCCCTTTGCGGCTTGCCAAAAAGAATAATAGCTCAAATTCTTTTCTTGGTAACTGGAATTCCTCATCCCCTCGTGTAACGTTGTATCGATCCTTATCAATTCTGATATCATGTACATCAAGCTGGTTAACAACTTCCTGATTTCCATAAAACCTTCTCAGTACCGCCTTAATTCTCGAGATCAGCTTTGTGGTGCTGATGGGTTTAGTAATGTAATCATCACCACCCTTGTCCAGGCCTTCAACTTCAGTTTTTTCATCAGACCTTGCCGTTAGGAAGATGATTGGAATAGACCTCAGGTCTTTATCAGCACGCATTAAATCACAAACTTCCAGCCCATCCATTTTTGGCATCATAATGTCTAAAAGCACAAGATTAGGCTTCTTCTCTCTTGCCAGCTCAATGCCCATTTGTCCATCTTCTGCTTTCAGTACATCGAATCCCTCTTTCTTAAGATTATATTCAATAAGGTCCAGAAGGTCCTTTTCATCATCAACTACTAATATTGTTTGCTTAGCCACGGTAATAGAAAATTTGTTTGATTATCAACCTGATTCATACTAACACAATCCACTGATAATATACAGGTAAAGGGATTAAGATATTGTTACCTATTCAGAAGAGAGAGTGCCTGCTTAATTATGAGGGAAACCTCTTCTGCGCCATCGGCTACAACCTGCTGAACAGCTTGCTCAGCATCCTTGCTTTTATATCCTAATGAAACCAGGGCAGATATGGCCTCTTCTTTAAAACCAATGGTTTTTACCAGCCCACTAGGGTCTGCCCCTGAGCTTAACATGGCCATTTTATCACGAAGCTCAAGTATGAGTCGCTCGGCAGATTTTTTACCTATTCCAGGAATTTTTGAAAGTAGCGCCACATTGCCTGTGGAGATGGAATGGATAATTTCATCTGCAGACAAACCAGATAGAATTGTAAGCCCAAGTTTTGGCCCAACTCCTTTTACGGTTATTAACTTCTCAAAAAGATCCATTTCAGATTTAGTATAGAAGCCAAACAATCGTTGATCGTTTTCAGTTATATGCTGATAGGTGGTAAGTTTAACCTCACCCTTATGACCATTGAGGGCCTGATAGGTTTG
>CBFHVG010000119.1:0-6378 GCA_965659005.1 uncultured Balneolaceae bacterium | reverse complement strand
AATGAAGAGTCTTTTCATACGAATAATTTTTTTTGAGAGCTGTTAATATGAAAAAAAAATTTATCAATCATAGTGAGCTAAATTGATGATTGTTAATTTCTTGTAAGAAATTTCACAGGCTTATTTGTTATAAAATGTGGTCACTGAATTAGATATCTCTATTTCCACAACTGCACTGAAAAACTATAAAGGTTAATCGACTTATATAAAGTTGAAGTTATATTCTAAGATTTAAAAAAAAGCCTGACGGTTAAATCAGGCTTTAATTTTTAGCTACTGTTTTAACTATTTATTTAATCAAGGTCATGGTTCTTGATTGAGTAAAACCGATACCTCCGGGCGAGATAGCTCTAATATTGTAGATATACATTCCGCTTGCCAGGTTTGTAGCATTAAAGTTTACAGAATGAGTACCACTTGAATAACTCTCATTATTAACAAGCTCAGAAACTTTCCTGCCATTCAGATCATAAATGGTAAGTGTGACTTGACCATGTTGTGATAATGAAAATTGAATATTCGTAGAAGGATTAAATGGGTTTGGATAATTTTGATCCAGTCCAAAACTCATAGGAATATCAGCCATATCTTCTTCGTTTGAGACAGCTCCTGTTAACTCACCAAGAAATATTCCACGGCCGTGAGTGGCTATTGCAAGCACATTATCAGCTGATCTGTATTCTAGAGACGATACTAAACTTAATCCAACAATATCTGAAGATTCACGAACCCATATTGTGTTATTGCCATCAAGTAGAGTTGTCGAATACAGTCCGGTGCTCGTACCAACAAAGTATTTTTTATTTTGGTCATCAATCTGAGCTATAGCAGCTGTCCTAGCAGAAGGACCTTCCTGATTAGGACTAATACCTGCAAGGTTTCCCTCAATTGAAGTCCAGTTGGAACCTGAGTCATTAGAGTAAAAGACACTTTCAACACCATAATTCGAAATGACCGCAATTAATTCAGCACCATTTTTAGGATTAACTGCAAGGTCATTGACATATGCATCAGCAGGAAGTTCTGCAATAGATATATCAACTGATCCGGTACCAACTGTAGCATTGTCAAGACGTTTGATTACTGGAGTTGTACCATTTCCAAAACCAGCAACATATAAAACATTTGAAGGATTAGTCTGGCTAACCTCTATACTTGAAATTTCTCTTCCATCAAGGGAAAAATTGGCAACTTGTGCCCAACCTTCGGTAGCAGGATCCTGATCAAAATCAGGAATTGATGTTAGATCCGTATTCCTGTAAAGACGGCTTTGACATGGGAAATACATAACATTTTCATTTCCATAGTCTACAACAAAAGGATGAATGAAATTTCTCTGATCAACAGCAGGATCATTACTTGAGACACATCCCTGCGGATCAACTCTTGTAAAAATGCCTGCTCCATTCGCCTGCTGAAGGTCACCATTTGGCTGATACTCCCATTTAAAAGCAACCCCATTTTGACTTGAAACAATACCAAATGAATTCCTTAAGGCACTAAATGCACCATCGCCGCTACTTGCATCATTTGATGCTGAACTAACCCCATCGGTATCAAATCTAAAGAAGGGAGTGCCATTGTCTTGGGTTCCACCCATAATTCTATCATCTCCTGCATCAGGATGAATAGAAACATGATAGAACTGTGTAACATTATAGCCATTGTTTAGATCGGTCCAGACTAGAGGAACTTGAGTTGAATTTTCAGTTACACTGATACCTCCATCATGTCCTGAATATAATCTATTTGGATTACTAGGGTCATAAAACATGACATGTTGATCAGGATGGTGTTCGTCATACTGAGAAATATTGTTAGTTCGAGAATAACCGCCTACCCATCCAACCTCAGTTGATGGTACAGATCCAAATCCATCTGTTGAACGGAAAGCATTTGTGCCGCCTACAACTATGTGATCTGGATCATCGGGTTTAACAATGGAAACCATGTTGTATTGGCCTTGAAGATCTAAATCTCCAACAGGATCACCATAATCAGGAATATTTTGAGTCCTGTTTTCATTGTTGGCTGGGTTTAAAATATCAGCATAATAAATACCAGCAGAGTTGTTTACGTCAGCATAAAAAATATAAACGATATCTTTATTTGATGGGGATACGGCCAGTGTACTTCGTCCAAACCCTGCGGGTAATATAACTTCAGGTATTCTATTCCAGTTTAGACCATCGTCGGTTGAACGGTATAATCCTGGTGTATTGATTGCTCCATTCTGATTATCAGATAGCGTTGCATATAGCGTTCCATCTGTCGCTGTGGCGATATCTGACCAAGTATGATCATTTGGTCCAAGTGAGGATGCAAAATTCAATCCATCAGTAGATCTGTAAATACCTGAAAAATTACCTGCAAAATAAACTGTACCAGTAACGGGATTGACAACAATTTTTGAGACATAATCATATGGCGAGTCAAAACTATTTAAGTCGCCCACATCAGTAGAAGGAATAATATCCCATGTTTCTCCATTATCGGTTGATTTATATATTCCGCGACCATTGTAAAAAGCACTGCCATTAGGTCCATCAGCTGAGTTTCCACTAAACTCACCCGTTGAATAATACCATGTATTTGTATTTCCCGGTCTTGGATCTTGTGCTAATGATGTAACATGTGGTATTTGATCTGCTCTGCTTTTCAAAGACCAACTCTGACCTGCATCTGTTGATTTCCAGATACCACCTGAAACCCCACCCGCAATTATAATATTGGAGTTTGAAACGTCGACTGCCAAAGCACGTGTGCGCCCGCCAACATCATTTGGCCCAATTTCAGTGAAATCAAAATTTGATGATTGCTTAAACCTTAAATCATCAGTCGTCGGTAACGTTTCTGCATGATTAAGTTCACTTGAACGAATACCACGTGGAATCAAACCGGTTTCAGGGTCTTTTAACATGTTCTTGAAATATTCAGAACGCCCCAAAAAACCTGATTTTTCTTTTTCTTCATTTTGAACTTGTGGACTAACAGTGGAAGCATCAGGTGCGTAGTTAACCAAAGTCCCAATAACAATAATTGTTGTTGCTAATATGATTGTATTAAATATGTATTTCATGCTGTGATTTATCAATTAATGGTTATTAGTACCCAGTTATCATTTGTATTACCATTTTCGGTATTTGGCCTCTTTGTGAATTCTAAGGTTAGTGAAAGTTTATCGCCTTCACTTATAGTATCAGGATCAATTTTACCAGATAAATTTTCAGTCAGTCTGAATGTATATGACGTATTTGTTGAAGGGCTTGGAGCCGTTCTGCCAAGATGATTGACTTCATCTATTATGACCTGTAAATACTGAATTCCAGCCTCTTCAAATATATCCTGAAAGCTAGCTGTTACTAATGCTCCTTCGGGAGGAAATGTATCAAAGTCTGTGATGGGCGCTTTTTCAGCTCTCTTACCTGTTTGGCAAGATGCTAAAACAAATATTAACAGAAGAAACAACTGAGAGAATTTATTCATAGGTTTAAGTGAGTTTAGGATTTAAGAATTGTAATAAAGTTGAATTTGTTTACAAGAACAAACTCTAAAATGATTAAATGATCATAAAGCACTGGGCTTAGATTGAACATGAAAGAATTATTCCTAAAGCATATCGCACAAACCAGTGATAATCCAATCGGTTTGGAAGTTGTAAAAGCTAAGGGTCCATACATTTATACCGCTGATGGAAGAGAAATGGTAGATTTTATCTCAGGTATAGCAGTTAGTAGTTTAGGACACCGACACCCAAAAGTAATAAGAGCTATTAAATCACAGTTGAACAAACATCTTCATGTCATGGTATATGGAGAATTTGTTCAGGAAAGTCAGGTTAAATTTGCTGAATTACTCACATCAAAATTACCTGAGAAGCTAAATCAGGTGTATCTGGTGAATAGTGGAACAGAGGCAAATGAAGGTGCTCTGAAACTGGCAAAGAAGCATAGGGGCCGTTCAAAGCTCATAGCTTTTAAGAATAGTTACCACGGTGATACACATGGCTCATTAAGTGTTACAGGACGAGCTGTTTATCGTGATCCTTATTTACCTTTACTGCCTGATGTTCATTTTCTTGATTTCAATGTTAACGATGGCCTTGATCTAATAGATGATAAAACGGCAGCAGTAATCATGGAACCAATTCAGGGTGAAGGGGGAATACGTCCGGCACTTCAGGAGTGGATTAAAGAGATCAGAAGAAGGTGCGATGAAACAGGGGCACTTTTGATTTTTGATGAAATTCAGAGTGGATTTTATAGAACAGGAAAGTTTTTTTCCTTTGAACATTATAAGGTTGTCCCTGACATACTTTGTATGGCGAAAGCAATGGGTGGAGGAATGCCAATTGGGGCTTTTGTTTCATCATCTGAACTATTTCAGACATTTAAATATGATCCACCATTAAACCATGTAACCACTTTTGGCGGTCATCCCCTAAGTACGGCTGCCGCATTTGCCAATCTAAAAGAGTTATCTAAAGGTAAGTATGCAAGGAAAGCGAAAAATATTGAGAAGATTACCAGAGATATTTTACGTGGCCCTGGAATTGTAGAAATCAGAGGGAAGGGTGCGATGCTTGGTTTACAGCTGGAAAGTAAAGAGCTAACTCAAAAAGTTGTTGAATACTGTTTCGATAAAAACATACTTCTGGGTTGGACTCTTCATTCAGATACCTTGATTCGTCTGGCTCCGCCACTAATTATAAAAGACAGATTGCTCAAAGAGACGCTCCAAACAATTAAGGAAGCTATAGATCTTTCAAAAGGGGCAAGAGGCTAAATATGTTCAGGAGTATCAATCCCTGTAATGATGAAGTTATTCGAGATTTCTCAGCACATTCTTTGAAGGATGTTGAACTGATTCTTGATCAGGCTATTGAAGCTCAAACACAATGGGCGAGTGAAGATATAGTTGAGAAGTCTAAACTTATTAGAAATATAGGTCAGGTCTTGAAGAAGTATAGTTCTCAGGACGCTGAACTGATGGCTCTTGAAATGGGTAAGCCACTTAAACAAGGTGAATCTGAAATCGGTAAGTGTGCTTTGTTAATGGATTACTATGCTGATCATGCATCTAAACATCTGGAAGAAATAATCATAGAGACAGAGGCGAAGAGCTCTTATGTTACTTTTGAGCCTTTGGGCGTTGTGCTGGCAATTATGCCCTGGAATTTCCCATTCTGGCAAGTATGCAGATTTGCTGTACCGGCTCTATTAGCTGGTAATGCTGTAATTCTTAAGCATTCAGAAAACACATTCGGATGTGCAGAAAGAATAGAAGGCATATTTCATGAAGCAGGAATTCCAAAAGATTTATTCAGGTCTATTCGAGTTCAAGTTGAAGACGTACAAAAAATCATCGAAAACCGGAAAATATCAGCCGTTTCTTTAACGGGTAGTACAAGAGCTGGAAAAGCAGTGGCGTCTCAGGCAGGTGCTGCTTTAAAACCATGCGTTCTTGAACTGGGAGGAAGTGATCCATATTTAATATTAAAGGATGCGAATCTGGAGCTTGCTGCAGAAGCATGTGTCACAAGTCGACTTTTGAACAGTGGGCAAAGCTGTATTGCAGCAAAAAGATTTATCGTTGAAGAATCGATTCATGATGAATTTGTAGAACTTTTAGTTCAAAAATTGAAAAGAAAAGTAGTTGGGAATCCACTTGATGATGGTGTAGATGTTGGTCCACTTGCCAGAAAGGATCTTCGCGATGAATTACATCGTCAGGTTTCAGAAAGTATTCAGGATGGAGCTGATTGTCTTATGGGTGGAGTGCTAAATGATCAAGCAGGTTCATTTTACCCAATAACCTTACTAACTGGTGTCCAAAAAGGGATGCCAGCTTATGAAGAGGAGCTATTTGGTCCTGTTGCTTCAGTCATTAAAGCAAAGAATTCAGACCATGCTGTAGAGATAGCAAATGACAGTGTTTATGGACTGGGAGCAGCGGTATTTTCGAATGACCTTCAAAAAGCAGAGTACATTGCAAGAAGTAGAATTAATGCGGGTTCTTGTTTTGTTAATGACTTTGTTCGATCAGATCCCAGACTACCATTTGGAGGTATTAAAGAATCCGGTTTTGGGCGTGAGTTATCTGAATTTGGTATAAGAGAATTTGTGAACGTTAAAACCGTTTATATAAGCTGATAAATAGCTATTTTTCTAATTCAATAAAGATTTCAGATTTGAATATTCGATTAGCACAATTAAACCCAACTATAGGTGATATCCGCGGAAATACGGATAAAGTTATTGCCTCAATTGATGAAGCAAAAGCAGATGGATTTGATCTGCTGATTTTTAATGAACTCATCACTTGTGGATATCCACCCATGGATCTACTGGAGCGGAAGGATTTTCTTGAGGCTATTTA
>CBFHVG010000118.1:0-5550 GCA_965659005.1 uncultured Balneolaceae bacterium | reverse complement strand
AAATTTGGGGAATTTCAGGAATGATTTTGTTCGTTCCACTGATTGGTATACTGCGTGTAATATTTGATCAAATTGATGGTTTAAAACCATATGGATATCTACTCGGAAACGAAGTCACATATAAAGATTAAAGCCTACTATTTCTTATTAGCTGCAGCTTTTCTAATAGCTGCATGTAATCCTTATGAAACAGGAAGAAGAAATTTCCTTTTCAGAGACCACCCTTATTTAATGCTTGTAGATGCTGAGAATAATGAAGTGGACAGTTATGATTACATGAACATCTACAACAGGGGAGCTATTATGGCTGAATTACTGCGCCCTGATGTTCGAGTGCTTGATAGAAATATAAATCGATACTACGAGGGAAGATTGGTTTCGTTTGGGAGGAGTGGAACTACCATGCAAGCCTTTTTTTATCTGCTTTTGAAGAACTCCATCACTTCATCCCTACTCATAGTATTGAGCACACGGTCTTTGCTGAATTTTCCTTTTCTGGCAATTCTCACTCCATATCGAATATCATCAATACCATCAATGTTATGAGCATCAGGATTAATTGAAGTCATCAGCCCAACTGATTTAGCTTTGTTACCAAATCTCCAGTCAAGATCCAGTCGGTATGGTGAAGCATTAATTTCTATTGCAGTATTGTGTTCTGCTGCTAATTCTATTAGTTCGTTGAGATCAATATCAGAACCGCTTCTTTTTAAAATAAGCCGGCCGGTAGGATGCCCAACTATTCTTGTATATGGATTTCGAATAGCATTACGGAAGCGCTCCATCATTTTTTCTCTGGGCATTTCAAGTGATTGATGGACAGATGCTATCACAAAATCGAAACCTTCAAGTACCTCTGCTTCGTAATCGAGGCTACCGTCAGCAAGTATATCGGATTCTATTCCTTTAAAAATCATGAAGTCGACGCCATTTGATTTAAACTCTTCATTCAATGCATCAATTTCATCCCATTGTTTAAATACCTGCTTTGGACTTAAACCACCTGCATAAGCAGCTGTTTTAGAATGATCGGTAAGTCCAAGGTATTCATACCCTCTTTTTATACATGCATCTGCCATTTCTCGAATAGAATATTTTCCATCACTCCATGTGCTATGAGCGTGGATTACACCCCTGATGTCCTTCTCTTCAACAAGATCCATATGATTATGTTCTTCGAAGTAAGCGAACTCTCCTTTGTCTTCTCTCAACTCTGGTGGCACAAAATGGAGGTCTAATTTTTCATAAATATCAGATTCTGATCTGAATTCGATGGGGGCATCAAAGTTTGTATCACCATTTTTATTGAGTTCGAATAAGCCATACTCATTTAGCGCCATACCCCGATCTCTTGCCCGTGAACGCATTACCACATTGTGTTCTTTAGAGCCTGTGAAATACATAAGGGTTGCCGGAAATGCATCCGGACTCACTATCCTAAGATCAACTTGACGCCCTTCGGTAGTTCTAACTGAACTTTTCGTATCTCCTCTTCCTAGAACCTCGGTGACTCTCGGATGACCAGTAAATACGTCAAAAAGTGCTGGGATATATTCTTCCTCGGCCCCTATAAGGATGTCGATATCACCTATAGTTTCTTTAGCTCTCCTTAATGAGCCGGCAACCTCAATTTGCTGAACGCCTTCCAGGTTTTTCAAACTACCATAGATATCTTCAGCTATAGATGTAGCCTCGTTTAATCTGGCACGTTCTCCAAATTGCTCCATCCATTCAATGGACTTCCTGATTTTTTCCGCAGACTTACCTCCTAAACCAGGTAACTCAGCTATGGAACCATCATCAATCAGAGCTTTAAGTTCACCAACCTCAGTAATACCGAATGTCTGATAAATTTTGATGATGTTCTTTGGACCCAGGCCTGAAATATCCAACCATTTAATAAGTCCTTCAGGCACTTTTTCTTTAAAAGCTTCCAATACCGGCATTACCCCTGTTTCCGCGTAACAATAGATATCCTCAGCAATGGATTTCCCAATGCCTTTAATATCGGTGAGCCTTTTTTCATCAATGTATATGCTGATATCTTCTTCCATATCATTGATTAGGGTACTGGCCTTATCGAATGCTATAGTTTTGAATCGGTTTTCGCCTGCAAGTTGCATGAGCTGATAAACCTGTTTTAAAATTCCTGAGATTTCCTGATTAGTTGGCATGTACTTTGATTTAGAAAGAAGCTGAAGTTGGTGATTTCGTTTTATCCTTGCCAAAATTTAACTACCATTGGGCAATAAAAAATTCACGATATGAGACATTTTATACTTTTTTTGACACTTTTTGTGTTAGCCTGTAATAATACAGACAGGCAAGGATACGAAAGTGAAAGAATTTCAGCAGCAGAAGAAACTGTGGATGCTGTTTTAGACGACTGGCATAATGCTGCAGCTGAGTCTGATTTCGATCGTTACTTTGATCACTTTAAGGATTCAACCTCTATCTTTATGGGAACAGATGCAACAGAGCGTTGGAACGTGACTGAATTTAAAGCTTATGCAAAAACTCCATTTGAGGAAGAAAGAGGGTGGAATTTTAAGCCATTTAATCGTTTTGTGACATATTCAGAGGGTGGTAAATTTGCTTGGTTTGATGAGGAGCTGGATACCCCTAATCTTGGGCTTTGTCGGGGTAGTGGGGTGCTAGAAAATGTTGATGGAAAATGGAAACTCGTTCATTATAACCTTGCTCTAGCCATTCCAAATGAAGTGGTTTATGATGTGAGAGACATGATTTTAGAATTAAATAAGGAAGAAAATTGAAAGTAAAAACACTCTTATCGCTTGTCCTCCTGTTAGGTATAAGTAGCACTATTGTAAAGTCACAAGTTCAATCACCAAAGGATTTCCTGGGTTATGAACTTGGCGAACATTTTACCCCTCATCATAAAGTGATGAGCTATTTCAAGCATATTGCTGATGAATCAGGAATGGTTAGTTTAGAGAAGTATGGTGAAACCAACGAGAGAAGAGATCTCATGCTCGCATTTGTGGCCTCAGAAGCAAATCATGCTAGGTTGGATGAAATTCGGTTAAATAATCTTCGTAGAACTGGTTTGGAAGAGGGCACCATCAGCGGAGACAAAACAGCTATAGTCTGGTTGAGTTACAATGTGCACGGAAATGAGGCATCTTCTAGTGAAGCTGCAATGAAGACTCTATGGGAATTGGTGAATCCGGAAAATGAGGAGACGAAAAACTGGTTGAATACAGCTATTGTGATTATGGACCCTATGATCAATCCGGATGGTCGTGACCGATATGTAAACTGGTACAATACCACGGTTGGTAAACAAATGAACCCATATTTCGATGGAAGAGAACATCATGAACCCTGGCCTCAGGGCAGAGTGAATCATTACTATTTTGATTTGAATCGAGACTGGGCTTGGCAAACACAAATTGAGTCTGAGCAAAGAGCTAAAAAATATCATGAGTGGATGCCACATATCCACGTTGATTTTCATGAGCAATTTCATAACAGCCCATATTATTTTGCTCCAGCTGCGGAACCTTTTCATGCTGTGATTTCTGATTGGCAAAGAGACTTTCAGACGACTATTGGGAAGAACCATGCCAAATATTTCGATGAAAAAGGCTGGCTTTACTTCACTAAAGAAGTATTCGATCTTTTTTATCCAAGCTATGGAGATACATGGCCTACCTATAATGGCGCAATAGGAATGACTTATGAGCAGGCAGGTCATACTTATGCGGGTTTAGGAATTATCAAAGCTGAGGGAGATACACTAACTCTGAAGGATAGGCTAACTCATCATGCAACAGCTGGCTTGTCAACCATTGAGATAACAGCAATAAATAGTGATCAAGTTGTTGATGAGTTTCAGGCTTATTTCGACAAAGTCCGGAAAGATGGTTCTGGAGATTATAAACACTATGTGGTTAGTCAGGAGAATAACAAAGATAAAATCATGGCTTTGCTGGATCTGCTTGACAAACAAAAAATTGAGTACAAAAAAGTATCCCAATCAAAGACGGTCTCCGCTTTCGATTACAAAAGTGGATCCACCAAAAAAGTTTCTGTTAAAGAAGGTGATATTCTTGTAACAACTCTCCAGCCAAAGGGAAATATGGCAAGAGTACTTTTTGAACCAAATCCTTATTTGCCTGATTCTGTAACGTATGATATTACTGCCTGGTCTATGATGTATGCCTATGGTTTAAACGGGTATGCAACGAATCAATCAATCAATTCAAATGATGATCCTATTGTATTCGGGATAGCAGAACAGCTTATTTACATTCCCAATGTTTATGCCTATGCATTAGAGTGGAAATCAACAGCCTCATTAAAATTTCTAACAAAGGTACTAAAACGCGGAGTTCAGGTTCGGTTTACTGAAACAGCTTTTGAGATGGATGGAAAAAGCTTTGATCCTGGTACTCTAATCATCACAAAGCATGGAAATGAAAAGCTGGGTGATGAATTCGAGCGTATTGTTGAGCAAGCAGCTATATCAGTAACAGATACTAGGTTGTACAGATTTACAACCGGTTTCGTAGACAAAGGCAAAGATTTTGGATCCGGAGATGTTAAACTCATCAATACACCAAGAATCGCTTTGATGTCTGGTAGTGGAACTTCATCAAATGATGTTGGATTCATCTGGCATTACTTCGATCATCAAATTGATTATCCGATTACTATGATTAATCTGGATGATGCGGGTTCAGTTGATTGGAGTGAATATGATGTACTGATTATGCCATCAGGAAGCTATGGTTCAGCTTTTGGTGGAGAAGCTCTGGAGGAATTAAGTGAGTGGATTCAATCTGGAGGACGCGTAGTAGCAGTTGGTGGAGGCGCTGGTTTCTTTGCTGGTAAAGATGGGTATTCACTAGAAAGGAAAAGCAATGGATCCAGCGGTGACGATACTGACGATAAACTGGCTAAATATGGTGATCGCGAGCGTTCATCTATCTCAACAGCAAACCCGGGATCTATTTTCAAAGTTGAACTGGATAATACTCATCCACTTGCTTTTGGATATGATGAAACTTACTTCAGTCTTAAAGTCGGAACATCATCCTATGACTATTTAGAAAATGGCTGGAATGTTGGTGTTGCAAAAGAGGATGCTCATCGTGCAGGATTCGTAGGTTATGAAGCTAAAGATCGTCTGGAAAATACATTGGTTTTTGGAGTTCAGAATAAAGGTGCCGGAGAAGTAGTTTACCTAGTCGATAATCCGTTGTACCGTGGTTTCTGGGAAGATGGGAAACTGCTTTTTGGGAATGCTATTTTTATCGTTGGAAATTAATTATTTGGAAGACCTGCGCGAAAACAAAGCAGAAACTAATCCTGCTTGAAGGCATAACTCAAACCAAAGAGCAAGCCGAAGTTATCTGCCAGTTCACCAACATCTAAACCAACTGAGGAATGTAGAGTGATTTGGTTGTTGTAAGGGTAGCTTAGTTCAAGGCTGGAGTAAAATTGATCAGCTCTTGGAAAACGAAGGGGTTGAGGTAAGGTCTCATCACAGAATTCTGTGCCATTTACTTGTGGGCAGTTTGAAGT
>CBFHVG010000117.1:0-39533 GCA_965659005.1 uncultured Balneolaceae bacterium | reverse complement strand
ATGGCTGAAGATAATACTATTCAAAAGAAAATTATTCATGCTCATTTAGATAAGAATTCTCAATTCAAAACAGAGTTAACTGCTGGAAAGCATCATATCATTGCTGATGAGCCTCATAATGTTGAAGGCGGTAAAGACGAGGGACCGGATCCCTATGACTACCTATTAATGAGTTTAGCTTCCTGCACACTAATGACTGTTAAAATGTACGCCAATAGAAAAGGATGGAAAATTGGTAGCATGTATCTTGAAGTTAGACATTTTAAAACACATGCTAAAGATTGTGAAGAGGTTGAAAATCCTGCAAGTCGAATTGATGTTATTGAAAAAGAATTAACGATTGAAGGTGATCTTAATCAGGAACAACTCAACCGCCTATTAGATATCTCAAAGAAGTGTCCTGTTCACAGAACACTTCTAAGTGATATTAGAATCGATAGTAGTATAGAAAGTGAGTGATTTATTCACTCACTAATGAATCTTCAGCGTATGATTCAACAGGAATGCAGCTACACATAAGGTTTCTATCTCCATATGCATCATCTACCCTGCTCACACTCGGCCAGAACTTATTTGTCCTAAGTCTATCAACCGGAAACGCTGCTTTTTCTCGACTGTAGGGTCGATCCCATTCTGAATCAAGAACAACTCGCATTGAGTGAGGAGCTTTTTTAAGCACATTGATTTGCTCATCAGCTGTACCCTTTTCGATCTCTTTTATCTCTTCACGGATAGTGATCATTGCTTCGCAGAATCGATCAAGCTCTTCCTTTGATTCACTTTCTGTTGGTTCAATCATTAGTGTTCCTGCAACCGGAAATGACATAGTTGGAGCATGATATCCAAAATCCATAAGTCTTTTTGCAACATCAGAAGCTTCAATGCCTGCAGACTGCTTAAAGGGACGCAGATCGATAATGAATTCATGTGCAGATCTACCACTTTTACCTGTATATAAAATTGGATAATGGTCCTTCAGTTGGTCTTTAATATAATTAGCATTAAGTATGGCATATTCTGTTGCTTCTCTTAGACCTGCAGGACCCATTAATCTGATATAAGCATAGGAAATGGTCAGTATTGATGCTGAACCCCAAGGTGCTGCTGAAACTGCCGAAATACCCTTATCTCCGCCCGTATTTACAACCGAATGTGAAGGTAGAAAAGGAGCCAGCTTTGAATTAACCCCAATTGGTCCCATTCCGGGGCCACCGCCACCGTGAGGTATACAAAATGTTTTATGTAGATTCAGGTGACAAACATCTGCACCAATTATTCCAGGGCTGGTTAAACCAACCTGGGCATTCATGTTTGCCCCATCCATATATACCAATCCACCATTTTCATGAATTGTATCACAGATATCTTTGATCATATGTTCAAAAACACCATGAGTAGATGGATATGTAATCATCAAAGCTGAAAGCTCATCTTTGTACTGTTCAGCTTTTGCTTTTAGGTCATCAAAATCAATATTACCATGAGGATCAGTTCCAACCACTACAACCTTCATTCCTGCCATAACAGCACTTGCAGGGTTTGTACCATGTGCAGATGCCGGTACAAGTACAATGTTTCTATGGTCGTCGCCACGATCCTGATGATATGCCCTAATGGTCATAAGACCAGTGTATTCACCTTGAGCACCTGAATTTGGCTGAAGTGATACAGCATCGAATCCAGTAATTTCAGCCAACCAATTTTCAAGATCTTTGAATAATTGAGTGTATCCCTCAGCTTGATTAAGCGGCGCAAATGGATGGATTTGGGCAAACGCGGCCCATGTAACCGGAATCATCTCTACAGTAGCATTCAATTTCATAGTACATGAACCAAGAGATATCATAGAATGGACTAGAGAGATATCCTTATTCTCTAGGCTTTTCATATATCTCAGCATTTCATGCTCTGAGTGATACTTGTGGAATACAGGGTGATCCATATACTCAGAAGTTCTGATCAATTCTTTAGGAAGATCAACTTCTACTGAATTTGTATCACCAAGATGTGATTCGTTGTAATTGTCATTACTAACTGATGCGAAAACTTCTAGAACACGATTAACATCATTCAGAACTTTTGCTTCATCAAATGATAAGCCAACCTGAGTATCATTCAGGTATCTGAAATTCATTTCATGCTCTAGTGCTGTCTCACGTAGTTTGGAAATTTTATCAGCCGGTACATTGACGACAAAAGTATCAAAGTGATGATTTCCCTCAACTGTAAAACCAAGAGATTTCAACCCCTTCGCAGTTAAATTTGTTAAGCCATGTACTCTCTCTGCAATCTTCTTTAATCCTTGCGGACCGTGATATACAGCATACATACCAGCCATAACTGCAAGTAGAACTTGAGCAGTACAAATATTTGATGTGGCCTTTTCACGGCGAATATGCTGTTCCCTTGTTTGAAGAGCCATTCTATATGCTGCATTACCCTCTGCATCTTGAGATACACCAATAATTCTACCAGGAATGAGTCTCTTAAATTGATCAGTTGTTGCAAAGAAAGCAGCATGCGGACCACCATATCCCATTGGCACACCAAATCTTTGAGATGAACCAACTACCACATCCGCACCCATTTCCCCTGGGGATTTGAGCAAAGTAAGGGCAAGTAAATCTGCAGAGAATATACTGTAAACATCATTTTCACTGGCTGCTGCCACAAAATCAGTATAATCTTTGATTGAACCATCCGTACCCGGGTACTGAATTAATACAGCATATACATCTGATCGGGTAACATCCAGAGTTTCAACACTACCAATCTCAACTTTAATATTAAGAGGATTCGCTCGAGTATTAAGAACTTCAATTGTTTGTGGATGGCAAAGATCAGATACAAAAATGGTATGAGCTTCTTTCTTAGACTTTGGTCTTTTACTATGAAGCATGGTCATAGCTTCAGCCGCCGCAGTACCCTCATCAAGCAGAGACGCATTTGCAATTGGAAGACCGGTTAAATCTGAAACTACAGTTTGGAAGTTTATCAGTGCTTCCAACCTACCTTGTGCAATTTCGGCTTGATATGGAGTATAGGCTGTGTACCAAGCTGGATTTTCAAGAATATTTCTCTTTATCACATTTGGAACAATGGTATCGTAATAACCCATCCCAATGAATGATGTGAATTGCTTGTTTTTTGAAGCTAATTCTTCAAATTCTTTTAGAAATTCAGTTTCACTAATAGCTTCCGGTAAATCCATTAACCCATTAATCAATATACTATTCGGGATGGTTTCTTTGATTAGTGTGTCGATGCTTTCAACATCAACAGCTTCGAGCATTTCTTTTGTCTCTTTTGAGCTTGGCCCGTTATGTCTGTTTACAAAATTCGCAGTACCGAAATCTATTGGCATGGTTGCTAACTATAATAAATTATGAGGTTGTTTTAGCTAAATCGATGACGCTGAATCACTTAAAGTTTTGTTCGTCAATCGATTGAAATTTATACTTACAAAAATAAGTAAAATTCGCTGAATAAACGCTTATAGCTACCAAAATAATTCGATTTTTGAAGAATTTGATTTATAATGTTTGCCTAATCTAAAATCAGCCTCTTCAACATGAGATCTTTTATCAAATTTCTATCAGTTATTATCCCAGTTGCCGTGTTATTTTCAAGTGGATTAACTTATGCACAGGACGAAAAACTGGACATCATAATTCAGCCAGACGAAATTAAAGTCACAGTAGGTGATGAACTACAGTTATCTGCAATATTGGTTGATGAAAATGGAAATACTCTTACAGATGATATCATATTCTATTCCAGAAGCAGAAATAATGTCGCGATTACGAGAGACGGTTTACTCATAGCTAAAAATGCAGGTACTTTTACTGGTCTTGCACAGTATTCTGGTGAATATTACAGTGGAAGAAGATTCCGTAAATCATTTGAAATAATCATTCTACCCTCACCAATAGAGGATGTAACAATAGTATCTGTCCCTGAGAATATTTATGAAGGTACCACTGTTGAAGTTGGTGTTAAAGTAACCGATCAAGCTGGTCTTGACCGCAGTAATGATCCTGTAATCTTGAGTACTTCTGATGAATCTATTGCTGCTTTTGTAAATGGGAAATTGAAAACTTTCAAATCGGGTAAGATTGATATAAAAGCTGAAGCTGGTGGTAAAATGGCTGAGTATTCAACTAAAATTCTAAAAAATCCCGTGCAAAGTGTTGAAATTATTGAAACAGTTAACAAAGCTAGAACAGGTGATGTTGTAGACTTTCAGGCCAAGGCACTGGACAAAAAAGGTAACGAAATCACGGATATTCCCATCAGATACACATTCATGGCAGAACCAGATGATAACCTGGCAACTACTGTAAGTGGGCAGGTTAGTCAGAATGGAAAATTCGTTGCGAATATACCTGGTAATTACACTCTTATTGCACAAGCTGGATCCGCTATTGATGAAACAAATGTTAGAGTTGATCAACGAAATGTCAAACAACGACTTGAAGTTGTCGGACATGGCCCAGTACTTGATGTTCATACATCAGACTTATGGGTGTGGGAAGGTGTTGACGGTAGAGATTATGCAGTTACAGGTACCTGGGGTGCAAATGGTGACGCCTACTTCTGGGATGTAACTGACCCTTCGAACATTACCCTCATTGATACTGTACATGTTGATGCCCGAACTGTGAATGATGTCAAGATTTCTGAAGATGGTAGGATTGGAGTTCTTACACGTGAGGGTGCTTCAAATAGAAAAAATGGAATTGTAATCCTGGATGTATCTAATCCAAGAGATGTGAAAATTCTATCTGAGTATACTAATGATCTAACCGGTGGTGTTCACAATGCTTTCATTTATGAGAATCATGTTTATGCAGTTAATAACGGTAGAAAATACGATATCATTAATATCGAAGACCCAACTAATCCAAGAACAGTGAGTAAGTTTGAACTTGATACACCTGGACATTCTATTCACGATGTTTGGATTGAAGACGGTATAGCCTACTCATCTAATTGGAGTGATGGTATTGTAGCGGTGGATGTTGGATCAGGCTTAGTTGATGGTAGTCCTGAGAAAACAGGTGTTGCCGGAGGTTCACCTGAAAATCCTGTGTTTTTAGGGAGCTATTCATACCCATCTGGATGGAACCATGCAGCATTTCCTTTCAAAAGTAAGTCAACCGGTGATTTCTATGTTATAGCTGGCGATGAAGCTTTCCCTCAAGGGCTTCCTTCAAGAAACAACCCAGTTAAAGCTGATGGCTGGCTTCACTTTGTAAAATTTGACGGATGGGATAGTCCTGACGAAGTAGCACGTTATCAAATTCCGGAAGCTGGCACCCATAATTACTGGGTAATAGATGATGTCTTGTTTGTAGCATATTATAATGCAGGTCTTCGCATTGTAGATATTAGTGGTGAGCTGATGGGTAATTTATATAATCAGGGTAGAGAAATTGCCACTTTCGAGCCAAATCATCCTGATGCTTTAATTCCAAATTCACCATTTACCTGGGGACCTCAACCGCATAAGGGTCATATTTTTATCTCTGATTGGAACAGCGGTATCTGGGCGGTTAAGCTAGTAGATGAAAACTCAGGACTTAATTAATAATTGATTACTTAATGGGTGATGATAATTGTCACCCTTATTTCCTTATGAAGAAGATCCTTGTACTTAGTTTTATAATCCTTAGCTCATCTTCAAATACCTTAGCTCAGAAATATTTCTTCTATGTGGCAGCTGAATCAGATGATATTGTAGAACTCATTGAATTTGATGCTCAGAAGAAGGAAGCTCATATCGTAGAGTCGATAGAGGTGGGTACTTTTCCAGCTGAAAACGAAGGCCCTCATGGAATGACTGTTTCTCAAGATGGGAAACATTGGTTTGTTACTATTGCTCATGGTATGCCCTATGGTCAGGTCTGGAAATTTGAAACATCGACCAATAAAGTAGTGGGTAAAACTGAATTAGGTTTATTTCCTGCAAGTATGGAGATCTCAGAAATAACAGGCTTCCTCTATATTGTGAACTTCAATCTTCATGGAGAAATGGAACCCAGTACGGTTTCTGTAGTTGATCCAGAGACAATGGATTTGATTGAGAATATTCCTGTAGGAATTATGCCTCATGGCTCAAGAATCTCATCAGATGGAAATTACCAATATCACGTTTCAATGATGACTGATGAGCTATTTGAAATCGATACTCAGAGACTAGAAGTATCCCGACGTTTAAAACTGACTGAAAAGGATATGACTATGAATCATGAGGGTCATGATATGAAGAATAATGAGGGTATGATGATGCATAATACCATAGTAAAACCGACTTGGGCTGACCCACATCCTAGTCAAAATATGGTTTATGTTGCAGGTAATGGTTCACACGAAATTCTGGAGATCAATACCGATGACTGGAAAGTAACACGTCGCTTTAATGCAGGTTCAGGTAATGCCCCTTACAATCTTGAAGTTAGTTCTGATGGAAAACTGTTAGTTGCCAGTTATAAAGGTGGAGCAGCTACCGGAATCTGGGATTTAGATGAGGGTAAGGAATTAGCTAAAATTAGCAATAGCAGAAAAGTAAGCCATGGTGTGAGTATTTCACCAGATAGCAGATATGCATTTATTAGCATTGAAGGTATTGGCGGTGAACCTGGCTCAGTGGATGTCATCGATCTTAGAAGTTTTGAAATGATCGACACCATTGAAACTGGTAAACAGGCTGGAGGAATTTACTTTTGGAAAGTGGAGTCTTGATCAAGACTTAAGTTTTATTGAATGACTTACATTCATGTCTCTAGATTCGAGATTACGTATTTCATCAAGCTCCAATGTTTTGATCTCATAGCCTAACTTCTCCCCCATCGCTATAATTATAGGCTCTAATCTACCATTATCTGTGCTAAATTTAGTTAGAGCACCTCTTGATCTTAAATCAATTTTCTTTATTGCTATGCCAAGCATTTCAGCACAAATCTCAATGTCCCGCTTTGTAAAATTATCTTGCAACTCATGTTCAGCAGGGTTGTAACTCTTCTTAGTTTAACTGAGAAATTGAAAATCATTTTCTTCATCTCGCCATTGAAACCAGTTAAGCTTTATCTGAGCTGAAAGAGGTTTGTATGAGATGTAGCTTTCATATTTATTAGAAATCAGAATGAGAAAGATGGTGATTTTTAATGAGAGAATAAATTTTTAGCTTAGGCTAAATATTTAATGAATCTCACAAAATACTGCTATGGAAATCACTTTTCTTCCTGACTGGTTTTATGAACAAGGCCCGGTAGTTCAGGCTTTACTAGGTGGTATTTTCACCTGGACAGTTACTGCACTTGGTGCTGCCTTCGTATTCTTTACCAAAAAAGTAAATTACTTATTACTGGACGTTATGATGGGGTTTGCTGCTGGTGTAATGATCGCAGCTAGTGTATGGTCACTCATCATTCCGGCTATTGATATGGCTGAAGGACAAGGTGTAATTGGTTGGGTACCAGCCGTAATTGGATTTTTAGCTGGTGGGATTGTTTTAAGAATTGCTGATCAATATATGCCCCATCTTCATTTAGGGCTACCTAGAAGTGAAGCTGAAGGTATACCAACATCATGGAGAAGAGCTACACTGCTAGTACTTGCTATTACTCTTCATAATATTCCTGAGGGACTAGCTATTGGTGTTTTATTTGGAGCAGCAGCAACCGGTGTTGATCCAACAGGCACGGCAACTGTTGCAGGTGCTATTGTACTTGCAATCGGAATTGGGATTCAAAATTTTCCAGAAGGAATGGCCGTTTCACTTCCACTTAGGCGTGAAGGTGTTAGCGTGAAAAAAAGTTTCTGGTATGGACAAATTTCAGGTTTTGTCGAACCAATTTCTGCAGTAGTTGGTGCTGCCGCGGTGATTTTAGTTCAGCCAATTCTCCCATATGCTTTAGCATTTGCAGCTGGTGCAATGATCTACGTTGTAATTGAAGAGTTAATTCCTGAGTCTCAGCACCATGGCAATACAGATATGGCGACTTTAGGAACAATGGTAGGATTTTGTGTGATGATGACCTTAGACGTAGCTTTAGGTTAATTCAGACATCAAATCAGATTAAAAGATCACATCTGTACAGATTTGGCTATTCAGGATCTGATGGTCTTGGTATAAATCCAGGAACAGCCCATTTTAATAGCTGGGATGCATCATCTTCATCAAGGTCTTTTACATCAAATGTAACTCCTGTATGTCCTGAAGCTACTGTAATATCGAAGCTGGCGAGGTTCTTTCTTATCTGAAATGGGTTCTTTTTTATTTCAGCAACCTGAATTCTGGGTTTTTTAACCATGATGGTACTTCTGTTAAAAAACCGCTTTACCACAACCATGAGTGAGTTGCCTACAAATACACCGCTTTCATGATAGCTTCTATGCGCTAAAAAGATCAAAGGTACTATGGCTATGATAAACCAGGCAAATGAATTGGACACAAAAAAGAAGAGTGGTATAGTTATTAGAAGAGGCAAATAAACGGGTCTCCTAAGATATCGGAAGAAAGCTCTTGATGGTGGCTTAAGCGATACTTCTTCAAGATGATATCCGGCTAAAAAAGTGTTCAGAAAATCGGGGATTTCTGACTTTCTAATTAGTGGGACTACAACTACTGATTTTGATTTCTGTTGTTGAAAGCCCGCACTTTCAATATAAATCATGGCTCTGTTAAAAGGCATTCTCAAAAAGCCTTCGACCACTTTCACGGCCTGAATTCGATCATAGGGTAAGGTAATGTGCTTACGTTCAAATAGGCCTCTCGTTATGACAATATCATTGTCCATGCGTTCAACCTTGAAATCCATATACTGAATGAGTACAGCTATGAACGAAAGTACCCACGAAATCAGAATCAGTATCGCAACAATTGTAACGATGAGTAGAATATCATTGAGACCTGGTAATATGTTAGACACAAAATTGATGTTATCTTCATTCAGAAATTGATTCATTTGAGATGAAATACCACCAATGATAGACGCGATAAGACCAAATGAGCCGGAAGTAAGGGCAGCATAAACAAGTTCTTTTCCATCCAGCCTCCACGTTGCCTGAACTTCAGTATCATTCGACAACTCCTGAATTTCTTCCCCATCTGAATAGGCAATTTTTTTACTGGATAGCTGAGCTTTTATTTCCAAAGCTCTTTCCCTGCTGATTGCACTAATAGAAGCTCGTTCCGTACCACTTCCAGCAGTTTTTATCTCCATTTGAACAAGACCAAAGGCTCTTTGAATAATTCCTTCTGTTATATCAATGACCTGAATTCGTTGTTGGTTTAAATAAAGCTTCTTTTTGACAAATACACCGTATTGTATTTGTATCTCTGCATCAACAATTCGAAACCGATAATACCACCAACTCAGTATTCCATATACAAATGCGAATACTATACCAATACCGATAGCAATTAGATTATAATTGTCTTCTGTACCACTTAAGCCATATACAAGTAGGATAATTAGTGGAATTATATTCTGCCTCAGGACAGAAGCTAAACGGGTAACAGCAGCTATTGGATGTTGTCTTTCAAGCTCAGACATCTTCCTTTGCCCGGTTTACAAATGTGGAAATATTGTGCCGGACCTGATCTGCAATTTCATCATTTAGAGCTGGGATTTCATGTGTAGTTGCAGCAGTAGACACAGTAACTGAGGAAAGATTAAATACTTTATAGATAGGACCTTGCCTATTATCAACATGCTGAATTCTGTTAATAGGAATGAGGGTTCTTTTCTTGATTATTATACCTCTTAGTAAATCAATTTCCTCTTCATTGATTTCATACCTCCATCTGCTCCACCTTAAACCAGGGATGAATATTATGGACAACGCAAAGAAAGATAGAAAACCTATGAGAATAACTTCTATAAAAGGTATTCTACTGAATGGCTCAAGTAAAAAGTATGCCAGAACTAGTGAAATTAAGATTGGTAATAAGTAGATAATACCTGTTATCCGCCATGCTTTGATGGCCTTTCTATCAATTCTGGATTCTGGGACTTTAATTTTCATCCTAAAAAAAAAGCCACCGGTTGGTGGCTTTGTACTCTAAAAATTTTTAAAGAGTTATTACGCGTTTTTCATTGATTGGATTTCTAAACGAATTTCCTGCGCAAGATTCTTTAGCGACTGTAGGTGCTTGCGAGCTCTAGTACCAGCTGCTTTATTACCTTTATTATAGAACTTATCCAGTTCAACTTCCAATTCACCAACTAGTGATCTTACATCATCTACTCTACTCATTAGTATCTCCTAAAATAAGTTAACATTAAATAAACTATTGAACCTAAATACCCAAGCATCCGGCTCTGAACCAGCAGTAAGCCAGTTTTTTTAATTAGTGGAACAATTTACTACATCTCAGAATAAATGCACCATAAATTTTAAAAAAAATGGACTTTTTTAGCTTGAAAATGCTGTTTTATCGCTTTTTTCTTCACGAACTCGCAGCATAATTACAAAACCAACCATTAGCATAAATAATATGGCAAGCATCCCGAACCTTTGAGATCCAGTTACAAGAGTGATATAACCCACCAAAAATGGACCGATAAAAGATGTTACTTTTCCTGACAAGGCAAATAAACCAAACATTTGATTCATCATCTCTTGAGGTGCTAATCGGGCCATAAAAGTTCTGCTAGCCGCCTGTACAGGTCCTATAAAAATACCGAGTATTAACCCCCAAATTATAAACCAAAGACTTGTTTTAACTAGCACAATAGAAATTATTGGAATAATCAGTCCGACCAGAGAGATCATGATCGTTTTCTTTGAACCAGATTTATCATCCATCCAGGCAAAGCCAAATGCTCCGATCCCAGATGTCACATTTAACCCAACTCCAAACATCAGAATTTCGGATTCATCCATTGAGAAAGTGCCTGCAGCATATACACCTCCAAGGGCAAAAATAGTTACTAAAGCATCATTGTAGAACATTCTAGCTACGAGAAAGAGCATGATGTTTTTGTAATTTCTCATATGGGAAATACTATCCCTAAGCTGTTTAATACCCTCCCTAACTGCTTCTGACATTCCTATATTTCCTGATGGAGTATCAGGAGTGTAGATGAACATCGGAATGCTAAATATTGCAAACCAGATAGCTGTTAAAATAAAGGTTGCCCGAATATGTTCAGCAGAATCAACGTCTAATCCCAACCATTGTCCTTCTGATTGAACAAAAGCAAAAAGTGAAACGAGTAGGCATGCCAGACCACCTGCAAAACCAATACTCCATCCCCATCCAGACCATCTGCCAATCTTATCGTAACTAACAAGGTCCGGTAACATGGCTGAATAAAAAATAAATGAGAGCTCAGCACCCACAGTTGCAAAGAATACTAGAACTAGGGAATATAGAATGAAGGAATTATCAGGTTCAGCATACCATAACAGAGCACAAGTTATAATGCTCATAATGGAAAAGAAGGCAATCCAAGGTTTTCTTCTACCTGCTTTGTCAGCTATAGCACCTAAAAAAGGAGCAAATAGAGCAATTACTAAGCCTGCTGCAGATATTGTATTACCCCATTGTGCTGTACCTGTTGTCGGATCTTCAGCAATGGAACGAGTAAAATAGGCTGCAAAAATAAATGTCTGAATTATGACAAAATATGAACTGTTTGCCCAGTCATACAGAGCCCATGAAAATATCCCTCGTTTATTTGTCATATTCAAAGAATCAGCTTTGTTTTACGAATCCGATCAGTATAATCATTTCTTTACAATTACAAAGCAATATTAAAAACGCCCTCGTAGGCTAGGGCGTTTAATCAATCATGATATACGATCTATATTTATGAGGATGGACCAAAGCGTTCAAAGGTGGCTTTCTCAAGTGCCTCCCTGTGATCCGGATGAGCAATATTAGTCAAGGCTTCTGCCCTTTGCTTCAGGTTCTTTCCATATAGATTCGCAATTCCATACTCAGTGACTACATAATGAACGTGGGCACGAGTTGTAACAACACCAGCACCTTGTTTCAGGAATGGAGTGATCCGACTAATCCCTTTTCTTGTCACTGATGGGAGAGCAATAATCGGTTTACCGCCTGGAGACAATGAAGCTCCTCTGATAAAATCCATCTGTCCCCCAACTCCTGAGTAATGGTATGTTCCAATAGAATCAGCACAAACCTGACCCGTTAGATCTATTTCTACAGCACTGTTAATTGCCGTCACTTTAGGGTTCTGTCTAATTACTGCTGTATCGTTGACATATGCTATATCTAGCATAGCTACTTCTGGATTATCATCTATAAAGTCGTAGGTGGCCCTGGACCCCATAACAAAACCAGCAACAACTTTACCCGGATATTTCTTTTTCTTCTTTCCGTTAATTACGCCTTTTTCAACCAGTTCAATGACTCCATCAGAAAACATCTCAGTATGGACTCCAAGGTTCTTATGGTTCCCTAATGCTTTTAGTACAGCATTTGGGATTGCACCTATTCCCATTTGGAGAGTTGCCCCATTATCTACCAGTTCAGAACAGAATTTACCAATAAGTATTTCCTCTTCAGATGGTGGTGGAATGACGTGCTCTGGAAGTTGTTCATTCACCTCAACTAGAGCATTAATGTTTCTGACATGTACTAACCCATCTCCATGAGCTCTTGGCATATTTGGATTAACCTGAGCAATAACTCTGGTTGCTGTTTGAACTGCAGCTACGGCAGCATCCACTGAAACACCTAGTGAACAAAACCCATGTTTATCAGGTGGTGAAACGTGAATCATGGCCACATCCAATGGCAAAATATTTTTTCTGAATAAGCCAGGCACTTCACTTAGAAAGATAGGGATGTAATTCCCTCTTCCGTCGTTGATGGCTTTTCTAACATTTGCTCCTACAAAAAGAGCATTTGTAAAAAAACTGTCCTTGTATTCAGGTGCGGCATATGGGGCCTCTCCTTCAGTATGCAGGTGAACGATTTCAACGTTTTTTAATTCAGAGGCTCTGTTCGTCATAGCCTTAACAAGAACTTGAGGAGTTGCCGAAACTCCATGAACGAATACCCTGTCTCCGGATTTAATTAGCTTAACTGCATCTTCGGCTGATGTATAGTTTATCATATTATGATCCCTTACCTATGGGTGATTTAGGTTGAATAGTTTAACTCGAAAGTATCTTACTAATATTAGTCTTTTATTAACCATGCATATTTTTATACCATAATGAGTAATGGTATTTGGTTGTAGAATGATAGTTTTTTTGAATAGCTGCTTTCGAATAGTTTTCTAAAAATGTTTTTGTCATTTCTTGTCATCGTTAACAATGATGATCTCCTAATTGTAATAAAATCACGAATTCCATCGAAGAAATCTTCACCAATCACCATTTCATAATTCATGTGATGCAATGGTGTTTCTTCAAGAACCTGTTGCCTAAATCCTTTGAATTTGATGAGTGATTCAAAATTTTCCTCTTCGTCAACGTGTACGACTGAAATGGCAGAGTAAAATTTTTCTGCAAGTATGGCTACAAAATCCAGAGCATCCACGTCTTTTTCATGATAATCTGTTGAAAAGGTAATGTGCTCCAGACCTTCGAACTTAGCGTCTTTTGGTACAGTAAATACCGGAACTTCAGAATAGAGGATAACATCACTTGTATGGCTCCCAAATAACCTCTTAGCCAAATTTGCAGAGCCTTGGGTCCCCATAACAATGAAGTCAATTTCGTCTCGTTCAGTTTCTTCCAGAATGGCACGAACAACTTTTCCAATTCGTATGGCATAGTGAATAGTAATGTGCCCGTACTTCGAATTTTTTTTCAGTTCTTCAACTTTATCCTGAAGTAGATTTTCCACTGTTTTTGTAAGCTTGCCCTTATACTCTTCAACTACTGATGAAAAATCATATGGTTCTTCAATTGCATGAAACAATGTAATATCAGCTCCAAACTGACATGCTAATTCGAGGGCAAATGGTAAAGCATTCTCAGCATTAGGAGAAAAATCGGTTGGGAATAAAATGTGATTGATCGTTTTCATAGCATTTCCTCCAATAGTGCACATTCAGAGTTTATTTAAGGAACGAGTCCTTTATAAAATGCTATCGATTGTGTATGAATTAAAGATGAATTGGGAGGGCTTTATTCATCACTAACCACGAAATCCAGTTTTTGCCGGATTCGATCATTCGATAATAAATCAATGATTGTTAGTTCGAGTTTATAGTCACCAGGTGAGAGTTCACGAGTTTGAATTTCCAGATCCTCAACAAATCTCGGATTATCATTTACCAAATCCAGTGTCAGACCTACACCCGAGGGTTTTCTACCAAATATTTTGACTTTTCTTGGTGATGTAACCTGATATTCTATTTTGAATCTGTACAAACCATCATCGCCCTGATCTAAATTATAAATTTCCAAATGTACAGCGAGTACTTCATTCTGAGGTATTACTTTTGTATTCGAAACTACAAATGGAAATAGCACATTATATCTGGAATCCGTTTTCAGGTCATAACCGAAAACTAAATCAGCCATCATCAACTTATCAGTTTTAGTATCTAATGGATTCGGCAATACGTCATTTAGTTTGCCATATCCCCTGATTTCATCATCGAATGGAATATCGTATCGAGGACTTGTATCCGGATTTCTGTTTTCTAAAACAGCAGAAAGAACAATTTTTTGCTCTTCAAACTTAGGATTAGGTATAGTAAATACTGAACTGCTTGGAAATTCATCTGTTGGATCAACAACCAAACCAGCAGAAACTGTCTCCAGATGAGATAACTCGTTATCCTGATTTAAAACTTTTGCCGTATGGGATAAACGGTAGTCATTCATAACCTCCTCAAAAACAAAATCATCCTGTGCATTTTCTGTGCTGTCCTGATTATTAAAAGCGTAGTCTCTCGCGAAGTGATAACCTGGGTAGGACTCTAAGAAGGTTACTGTTAATGGAATATTATTTTCATCTATAAATCGATAATGAAATGCTTCCATTTCCATACCAAAATATTCATCCTCATAAGTTGAGACCTCGTCAGGTGCTCTGGTAAGGATTTGTTGGGCTGCCGCCCTTGTTGACGTTCTGTAAACTTGCCCCTGTGATTTACTTTGCCTCACTTGGCCAGCTGAGAGAGTGTAATCGAGTTGATTAAATCTTTTCGCAAAGAATTTATCTTTATTCGCAAGTTGCTGGTAATACAAAAACTGCATTACCTGCCCCGGGGTAAGCTTATTTTGACCTGGTGCTACTAATGCCTGGCGATCGTATCTGTTACTCAAAGTAAATGCTCTTGCAGGTATTAGTTCGTCTATGGCATAAATGTGTGAAAATCTATTGGTTCCTGACTCACCAAAAAGGATGAGCGTATTATCTTCATAATTTTCCCGCTCAGACCAGTAAATCCATAATTCGAAATATGGTTCATCATAGAGGTTAAAAATCTCTGCAAACATTACTTCAGCGTTACACCCTCTGTAAACCTGACACAAATTTTCGACCTTGGCCCGAGTAACATCCAGATAGCCATATCTGTTTTGATCGGGTTCCCCGTATTTTACAAAGTAGATAGCTCTATCATCCGTACCATAAACGGTATTATTGTTCTTTAGGAATGTTTTTCTGGAGTAAGCAATCCTCTCCCAATGCTCAATCAGTCTTTCATTATAAAAGTGGGTATTTGGAGTAGGATCCATCAAAACCCAGAAATTGTATAATCTGGATAGTAATCGAAGATCTTCGTCTTTAAGTAGTTTTCGCCAATTCCTGTATGTACTCTTATTGGTGATTGGCTTAATCATCTCTATCTCATTTTCGAAGACTTCTTTATTATGAACTGGGAATTCTTCTGCAGATAGTCCCCATAAATACATTGAAGAAGCCATCTTATACTTTTCATCAAGTCTGTTTTCAGTCGCTATGCGGATATATTCACGACCTATTGAAAAACTAGGTTCATCAAGTTCATTGAAAGCTGCTTCCCAAAGAATTAGAGCATCTTCTATTCTTCCCTCTTGTTCAAGCTTCAATCCATCACGCAGCATTTCCTGCTCCATTTCCTTAAAAGCCTGGTCAGGCGGGAGGAAGAAACTAAAAAACAGCGTTATAATGATTACTAGAGAACTCATACTTAATTATATAAAATACTTTCAAAACCCACAGTGTAAGCATGAACTAATTATATATGACGAATCATTCACAAAATTGTTGTAAAAAAAATAGGTGGCCAATTGACCACCTAAATAAATTAGTTCTTAAATGGCAGTAATCTTCCAGGCGTCCAGGGAGCTCCGAGTTCATCCAGCTTCGAATCTATAGCTGGAATGTCATTTTCCATTATACTTCGAAGTGAATCAATCACAGGTTCAAGGTATTTTTCAGCTATGGATTTCACCATCATGGACGTTTTAGTCGGATCTGATGATGTTGTCATACCACTGAAAATTGCTCCATTAATTCTGTTATTGAGTGATGGAGCCTGCTGAATCTCCAATCTTCGCTTAATTGGATCTCCGAACATCACCATTCGAATCTCATCTAATTTGTCTTCAAGAGTTGAAATCTGATTATGTAGTTCTTCATCTCCTGAAACAGCTTTCATTGCCGCTTTGTAGTATGATAACTGTTCATTCATACCATTAAAGGCGCTTCTGGCTGAATTTGCTGTTTTCGAAAGTTCCATCAGCTCTTTGTGGTAAGCCAACATTGCCTCAGGATCTTTAGCAGGAAGTGTTACATTCTCAAGCGTTCTTACTTCGAATTCAACTGGCCCACTCAATTCAGTCCGCACACCATCTACGCTTTTGGACATCTGTACCGTATAGTTACCAGGTAATGCGGCAATTCCTGAATCGAAGTCTCGACTTGGATTACTATCGGAAACACTGACACGATCCACCCTAGGATAAGTCAGATCCCAAAATACTCTATTAATCCCTTTAGATGGTCTGCTTTTTACTTCTCGAACAACTTCACCATTCGGGTCTCTGACAGTAAATATCAGAAAAGCTCCCTCTTCCTCATCTTCAGCTTTTAGCTGATCATAAGTAGGATAGTAAACTGTCTCACCATCTTTCCTCTTTTTGGATTCATCTGCTTTACGTTGAGCTTCTTTGCTCTTTAAATCATCCTTCAGGTAATAGGTAAATGCCGCGCCAAACTCAGGATTTTCACCGATGTAATAGTCTTCACCCTGAAAACCCTTCACACCAATCCAACCAACAGTTGCACTTGCTCCGATCCGACTTTTAGGCTGATACTGGAATGCGTGTCGTGTTGAAAATAAATAAGCTTCTGATTCTTCAACTTCTTTGGTGAATTCGCGCAGAGCCGAGTAGTCGTCCAGCACATAAAAAGATCTACCGAATGTTGCCAAAACAATATCGTTTTCTCTTCTTTGTAAATCGATATCGCGAACTGCAATCGTCGGTAATCCCTTACTTACTTTTCTCCAGTAATTTCCACCATCAACTGATGCAAAAAAGCTAAATTCTGTACCTACAAAAAGTAGATTCGGTTCCTCAAAATCTTCAGCTAAAGCATAAACAGAACCTCTTTCAGGTAAATTATTTGAGATACTAGTCCAGGATTTACCCAAGTTTGTGCTTTTTAATACGTATGGTTTGAAATCACCATTTTTATGATTATTGAATGCTGCATAAACAGTATTTCGATCATGTTCTGAAGCAATCAACTCATTTACATAAGTCATATCAGGCACACCAGGGAATTTATCATAGCGCGTCCAATTTTCTCCTCCATCCTCGGATACATGAATTAAACCATCATCAGTCCCGGCATAGAGCAGATTTTCATCAATAGGTGATTCAGCTAAGGCAACAATATTGCCATACTGAGTTGTTGAAGCATTTTTTGCAATCGCATCCATTGGCCAAACTTCACCCATTACTTCGAGTCTGTTACGATCAATTTGTCTGCTTAAGTCATCACTAACTTCTCGCCAGCTTTGACCCATGTCATCACTTCTTAGAACACGGTCGGCTGCAAAGTAAAGTCGCTCATTATCGTGAACACTCACGAAGAATGGTGAATCCCAGTTCCAGTTGTAATCGTAGTCAGAATCAGGTGGCTGAGGTACTATATTCTGTTCTTCACCACTTTTTCTGTCAACCCGGCGCAGACCACCATATTGTGATTGAGCATAAATAATATCCGGATTTTCAGGATCAACGTGTGGTTCAAAACCATCACCCAGTACCATATAAAACCATTCGTCTGTTTCAATACCTGTTGGAGAACTCGTTCTTGAAGGACCTCCCAATGTGAAGTTATCCTGAGTACCGCCGTATACATTATAGAATGGATAATCATTGTCTGCTGCGACTTTATAGAATTGAGTAACAGGAAGGTTGGTAAAGAATCTCCAGGTTTTGCCTCTATCAAAAGTTTCATAAACCCCACCGTCATTCCCATTCAACATATGTTTTGGATTACTAGGGTCTATCCATAATGCATGGTTATCGATGTGCTTATTTTGTTCTCCTACATTTTCAAAGTTCATTCCTCCATCAATAGAAACTGCAGCATAGGTATTCATTACATAAACGCGGTTTACATCAACCGGATCAGCAATTACTTCATTGTAATAGTTACCGCTACCAGAGTAATTACTTTGTTTTTCCCAGCTCTCACCTCTATTCGTTGATTTATAGAAGCCTCTACCTCCCGGTTTACCTTCAACAACGGCATAAACCACATCAGGGTTTGCAGGAGAAATATCCAAGCCAATTCGTCCAACATCACCGCTGGGCATACCTTTCATTACTTTTCTGAAATTTTGACCCGCATCCGTTGATTTATAAACAGCTGATTCCGGACCTCCACTTATGTAGGTCCATACATGTCTGCGTCTTTGGTGTGCTACGGCATAGATCACATCAGCGTCACGCGGATCAAGGTGAACTTCATGAATACCTGTGTGTTCAGATATATCCAGAACTTTATTCCAATTCTCTCCACCATCCGTGGTTTTATATAAACCTCGGTCTCCTCCAGAACTCCATAGCGGACCAGTTGCAGCAACATAAACCACATCAGAATCGCGAGGATCTACGGCAATCATTCCTATGTGTTCAGAATTTTTAAGGCCCATATGTTTCCAGGTCTTACCACCATCAATGGTTTTGTAGACACCATCTCCATAAGAAACTGAACGCTGGTTATTATTTTCTCCTGTACCTACCCAAACTACATTATGGTTATTTGGGTCCATGGAAACTGAGCCAATGGAATATGATCCCTGAGAATCAAAAACAGGCTTAAGTACAATACCGCCATTTGTAGTTTTCCAAACACCACCAGCGGCTGTTGCTACGTAAAATTCACTATGATCAGCCGGATTTACAGCAAAATCTGCAATACGGCCAGATGTAAAGGCAGGACCAATATTTCTAAATTTCAATGAATTCCAGGCTACATCGTATCTGGAATCTTTGGTGTCCCCTTTTTTCTTCTTCTGTGCGAATACTGATGAAGTCAAGAAAATTGAAAGTATTATGACTCCCAGAATTGAAAATCGTTTTCCCATGAAAATCCCTAATTTGTTGAAATGATTATAATGACTGATTATAGTCAAAGCTGATCAAGGATTCTGTAAAAATCTATTCCAAATCACATCCATTTGAGTTATCTAAATTGCAAAACTATACTATCTGGTATCCTACTGTTAATCATATCATTTGATGTTGTCGATGCTCAGGCACCTATGGATGGCAATTTGTCGTTAGAAACTATCTATCAGGAAGCTGCCAGTATTCCCAGCATAAGGTGTCTTTATATTCAGCGGGAAGGAAACCCGTTGAGGAATGACTGCTTTCGAGATGTAAATCCTAATAGGGCATATAATATTAAATCGGCATCAAAAAGTGTGATTGCCCTCCTGGTTGGGATTGCTATAGACAAAGGATATATCGACTCCATCAACGACTCTTTGATTAGTTATATCCCTTCCTATTTCGAAATGATTGATGATGAAGAAAAGCGTTCAATCACCATCAAACAGTTGGTTACTATGACCGCGCCACTGGAGACTACCAGCTTTTATAATTATGGCAAATGGGTTATTTCTGAGAATTGGATTGAATTTATCCTAAACCAAGAGAAACTGGATCTGGATGATGGTGAGATGGTTTATAGTACAGGGTCAACACACCTTTTATCCGTACTCATTACAGAAAGTAGTGGTATGTCAACAAGAGAATTCGCAAATACATATCTCTTCAAACCTTTGGGTATACTGGTTGGTGGTTGGGATAAAGATCCACAGGGTTACTATATGGGAGGTAATAATCTGGCCTTAAAACCTGCAGATATGATGAAAATCGGGCAGCTTGTGCTTGATAACGGATTTTATAAAGGGGAACAAATTATATCAAAAGAATGGATTAGAGACTCATTCAAGTCATATACTGTTAGCAATTTCAACCCCTATAACTATGGTTATGGATGGTGGAATCAAAGATTGAGCACCCAGCAAGTATTTTTTGCCTGGGGATTTGGTGGGCAGTACATCTTTATCATTCCTGATATTGATGCGGTTGTAGTTCTTACATCAAGTTTATCAAATGCTGATCAGCGCAGAACTTATAAAGAGCCCATATTTACGCTTCTCAGCAATTCTATAATTCCCTACCTGGAAATAGGTAAGTATTAAATTATTGGGTAGGCTTATCGGCTACCTGACAAATTCCCAATTTTCTGAACAGAATTTCCGGCAGACAGAAATTTGTAAATGATGATTGTATCAAATTAAATCCTACAAATACGGTAAACAGATACCAGTAAGGATTTACAAAATAACCTAAAGACAAGGTTAGAATAACCATAATACCTGCTAGACGTCTGATAACTTTTTCCATGCATTTCATTTATATACCTCTTTATAATTGTTTTATACTTCTTTTAAACTTGGTTTTCGATGGCAAGCTGATAAGCATGAACAGGATATCTGGAATGATCATCGCTTGCTTTATTAAATTCTTCAATGGCATCCAGCACATTTTTAACAGCGCTTTCAGGTTGAATGCTAAAGAATAGTTTTGAAAATGTTCCTTCTGCTTTTTGTGCAAACCAGTTTTTAAGATCTGGTTTATTGGTATCCGTTTTGAAACCGTGAATATCAGTTTCTGAATAAACGGGTACTCCCTGAGATGAAAGGATTTTTCTTACTTCATCTCCATACTCTTCAATACAAAGGATTAATAGTAGTTTCATGATTCTTTTTCCTCATTTGTTTCAACAGTTTCATACTTCCCTTTCTCAACCATGTAATAAATCAGAGGCACCATCAACAGAGTTAGAGCGGTTGATGCAATAGCTCCTCCCATGAGAGAAATGGCTAAACCTTGAAATATCGGATCGAAGAGTATTACAAATGCTCCGATTACCACAGTACCAGCGGTTAGTAAAATTGGCATTGTTCTAACTGCACCCGCTTCAATGACAGCGTTTTTAAGATCTACTCCAGCGTTGAGTCGTAGTTGAATAAAATCGATTAGCAGAACAGAGTTTCTCACCATTATACCGGCAAGTGCAATCATACCGATCATGGATGTTGCTGTAAAGAAAGCACCGAGCATCCAGTGCCCAAGAATAATTCCAACAAGCGACAGTGGTATGGCAATCATCATAATGACGGGCACTTTAAAATCCTGGAACCAGCCAATAATTAGCATGTAGATAATCACTAAAACAACTGCAAAGGCGATCCCAAGATCACGAAAAACCTCATATGTAATTTGCCACTCACCATCCCATTTAACGGTGTAATCTTCCTCCATAAATGGTTGACCGGAAAATATCTGAGTTAGACTAAAGCCATCTGGCAGATCAATTTCATCGATTTTAGAACCAGCATCGAGCAAGGCATATACCGGACTTTCAATAGCCCCAGCTACCTCAGCCATTACATAGAGCACATTGCGCTGATTTTTTCTGTAAATAGATGCTTCTCTGCTGCTCTCCTCAACATTAATAAGATCAACAACAGGAATCATATCACCCATCTGATTTTTCATGTAGATGTCGCCAAGTTCATTTACACCTGACCTTTCGGACTCTGACAATTGAAGCATGATGGGTACTTCATTAACTGCTGAAGGATCATAAATACGACCTGCATTCTGTCCATTAAGTGCCATTGTAACAGTCTGGGTTATTTCAGAAGGATGAATACCAGATTGCATCGCTTTAGCTTTATGTACGTTGAATTTGTACTTAGGCTGATCATCTTCCACAACCCAGTCAACATCCACTACACCATCAAGTTCATTGAAAATGGTCATAACTTCACGCCCTATCCTCATTCTCTCCTCTTCAGATGGTCCATAAACTTCCACGACTAGTGTTGACATTACCGGAGGCCCTGGTGGTACTTCAACCACTTTGATATTAGCGCCATACTTAGATCCAACCTCCTGAACTAGTGGACGAATTTTCTTCGCAATATCATGACTTTGATCACTTCGCTCTGACTTATCTACCAGATTTACCTGAATGTCGGCAATATTCGATCCTCTTCTCAGGTCATAATGACGAACCAGACCATTAAAGTTTATTGGTGCATGTGTTCCTGTATAAATCTGATAATCTTTAAGCTCAGGAATTTCCTGAAGTGTAAGTGCAGTCTCCTTTGCAACAGCATAGGTTCTTTCCAGAGTTGTTCCTTCAGGCATATCTATAATCAGCTGCACTTCATTCTTGTTATCGAATGGCAACATTTTGACTTCAACCAATCTAAACGCAAACAATAATGTTGATGCCAGTAACAAAACGGTCACACCAATGATGAATGTCCATCGTGTTCTGACATTATCTAACAATGGCTTTACAGTTTTGTAGTAGAGTTTATAAATCAGTGTATTCTCAAGTTTGTATTCCTCTTCATCATCACCATGAGACCCATTAGGCAATAAGCGGTATGCAAGCCAGGGAGTGATAATGAGTGCCACAATAAGTGAGAAGATCATTGCCAGTGCTGCGCCAATTGGCATAGGACTCATATATGGACCCATCAATCCAGACACAAAAGCCATTGGAAGAACAGCGGCTATCACGGTAAATGTAGCCAGAATAGTGGGATTCCCGACTTCACTGATTGACGCAATAGCCGCTTGACGGAATGGCAACTTCTTCATTTTAAAATGCCTGTGCATGTTTTCGGCAATAATAATGGAGTCATCTACTACTATCCCTGTAACAAATACCAGAGCAAAAAGTGTAATTCTGTTTAGCGTGTAGCCAAACATATAGTACAAGAAAAGAGTAAGAGCGAAGGTGATGGGTACGGATAGAAATACTACCAGTCCACCTCTCCATCCCATTGATAATGCTACTACAAAAGTAACGGCAATGATTGCACCAAAAAGGTGTTCTAAGAGGCTAGCGACTTTGTTTGCTGCAGTCTCACCATAATTTCGAGTCTCTGTAATGTTTACTTCAGACGGGATGAGCTGTCCTTCCAGGGCTTCAACTTTTTCATTTATCTTTTCAGCAATTTTCATTGCATCAGTCCCCGCTCTCTTCCCAATAGCTATCGTTACAGCAGGGTATGAAGTACCTTTTTCTATACCCGAGACATCATCATATGAGTTACCAATACCATATTCAACATAGTTTTGAGGTTCAGATGGGCCATCAATTACTTCTGCAATATCACGCAGGTATATGGCCTTTCCATCCTGTACATCAATAACCAGATTAGATACCTCGGCAGCATTCGTCAGAAAGTCACCTGTATCTATCAGATATTCTGTATCAGCCTGATTGAATGAACCAGATGAAAGTTCCTGATTCATAGATGTCAAAACTCCATAGATCTGACTTAAGCTGACTTTATTGTAAGCCAGTTTTTCTTTATCGGGAATTACACGAACCTGACGAACACGTCCACCATGTATATTAACCTGAGCAACATCAGTAATTTTCTTTAATTCCAGGCTGAGTTCATCTGCTACTGCTCGAATTTCATAATCAGAATAGGTTTCTGACCAGAGAGTGAGGGTCATCATAGGGACATCATCGATTGATCTGGTCTTGATCAGTGGAGGTGTAACACCCTGAGGCATTTTATCCATATGCTTAAGAAGTTCAGCATAAAGTTTCACCATACTTCTTTCAACATCTTCACCAACATAAAAACGAGCAGCTATCATGGCTTGATCGGGCATAGACGTTGAATAAACATATTCTACCCCTTCAATATTAGATAGCACCTTTTCAATTGGCTGAGCAACTCTCGCTTCAACTTCTGCCGCAGATGCTCCCGGATAGCCAATAAAGATATTAGCCATAGGCACATCAATTTGAGGCTCCTCTTCTCTTGGGGTGAGAAGTGTTCCATAGATTCCGAGGGCCAGAAAACCGATCATAAGAAGCGGAGTAAGCTTCGAATCGATGAATGCCTGGGCAACTTTTCCTGCAATTCCTGTATTCATAATATTCTCCTGATCTGACTACAGATTTGCTATGATTAGGCCGTCTTTGAGTGTTGGAGTAGGTTTAGAAACAATCATTTCTCCTTCACTTAAACCTGATAGAACTTCAATATCATCGCCTACATTTTTACCCGTTCTGATCCATCTTAATAGAATTTTGTTGTCTGAATTCACAACATAAACTCCCTTCAGCTGGCCACGTTCAATGAGAGCATTTCTTGATATAAATAAGCCTTCATCTCCTGAATTTTGCTCGATCAATACATCGGCATAAAGCCCAGATCTTAATTCTTCAATATCTGTGATTAATTTCGCCTCAACCTCAAACTGTCTATTTCTTTGATTTCCGGAACGATTCAAATTTGAAATCGAAGCCATAAATACATCATTACCTAATACAGGCACTCTTACACCGATAGTATCATTCAGACTGATTGAATTAACAGAGCTTTCAGGAATACTGAAATCTATCTGGAAATTCTGATTTCTCTCTATATCTAATATGGTTTGACCAGGAGCTGTAAGGTCTCCCTCTTCCATATACTTTGCAGCAATAACTCCAGGAAAAGCAGCACGAACTTTAGTAAAGCTAAGCAGGTCATTCACCTCAGCTATGGCAGCTTCAGCCTGAGAAAGTCTTGAATTCATGCTTTGGAGATGATTCTGAGCATTCTCCCACTCACGAAGACTGGCACTTTCATTTTCATAAAGAGCTTTGTATCGATCATAATCTCTCTGAGCCTGAGACTGACCAACTTTTGCATCTTGCAATGCTGCCTCAGCCTTTGATTTTTGAGCCATTACCTGAGTGTCGTCAATTTTCAGGATCAGATCCCCTTTATTAAAGCTTTCACCAATTTTGAATGGAATACTCTCAATAGTGCCCATTACCTTAGTAGCGATCTTTACGCGTGATGCACTTGATATTTCACCACTGAAAGTAACGAGAGAGGTAGATGATACTTTTCTAACCGCCTCAGTTTCTAGACTAATCTCATTGGCCGGTTCTGTTTCGACTGCATCATCACCAGAGGAACAGGAAATAGTTAGTCCCCCAACAATAAATAGCAGTGTGAATAAATTTAAGATTCGTGATTTCATGTTATACCACATGGTTTTTTCAGTTAAAATTTGTTTCTAATAAAAATTCGAGTGAGGCCAGGTTTACTTTGTATTCAAACTGTGATTGCAATAACATCAGCTGCATTTGAATCGACTGGTTCTCCGCAATAAGTAGATCTGATACTTTTTCAAGTCCCTGGTCATAGCGGTTCTTTCGGATGCTAAAATCTTCCTGAGCTTGTTCAGCAGAAAGCTGATTCAATTCTATAAGTTGTATGGTTTCTTCAAGACTTCTTTCCGCTTTTCGAACAGCATTATTCAGTTTAGCTGCTTCTTGATTGTAGCTGAGTTCCATAGTTTTGAGTTCAGCTTTCTTCTGTTTGACGGAATTCAGGTTTTGTGAACCCTTGAATAGATCCCATCTTAGACTGGCACCTAAAGTGTAATTGCTATTTTCAAGCCCTATGAGTTGATCATCATTGAATTCATAACTACCAAATACGTTTAATCTTGGAAGGAATTTAAATTTTGATGCTTTCAAGGCATTTCTTGTTGCCTCTAGTTTAAAATTCATGGCATCTAGACCGGAATTTTTAAACTCTGACTGAGTTAATTGAGGTTGTAGGACTTGATCAATTTCAAGATCGTCTGAAAACTCAACTGAGTAAGAAAGTTGATCACCAATCAGTAAAGAAAAAGTGTCGATGGTACTTTCAATTTCATTTTCTGTACGAATGAGTTCTTCAGTAGCTTTTGATAATTGAACCTTCGCTTCCAGGAGATCTGCCTTTGTAATTAGACCTTGATCGAAGTAATCATTTGATTGCTTTACAATAGATTTGGCAACCTCAACACTTCCATTAATTACATCTCTTTTTTCTCTGAGGAGAACAATCTGATAGTAATATTGCTTTACCAGAAAGGTTTGGTAGAATTGTGTGTATTCAGCCATTTCACGAGCTGATTTGTAAGCTGATTGGGCAGCACTTCTTTCATATATCCCATCCAGATTAAAGACTGGTTGCTGAAAGGATAAGCGAGTATTGAAATTAGATATAGCATCCGGGTCATTAAGAACTGCCGGAGTGAAATCAGCAGCTGTAATACTCTTCTGCCTTAATTTAATTCCAAAAGCATTAATTGGATCGGTTGTTCTTATTGCTGTTTCCTCAATACTTAACTGTGGTAGGAATACAGCATTTGCCTGCTGAAATTGAGCTCGAGCAGCTTCTGCTTGTTCAGCTGAAATGCGAATATCATAATTATTCTGACCTGCGAGCGAAACTGCATCTTCAAGGCTTAGTGAATTATTCTGTGCTTGAACCTCAGTTCCCAAAATCAGGATAAACAGAACAAGTACTTTTATTGATTTCACTTTCATGATTTGAAACCTGTTTTGATTTGTTCTAAAGTTCATTGATGGCTTCTTTCAAAAGGTCTCTGACATCAACAGCAACCTCCATTAGATCAATATTCTTAACTGCAGCCATAGAGGCAGCAGGATCAACTGCTGCTACTTCATATTCATTTGAGGCTGATTCAGTAATAATCACATTACAAGGAAGCATTAAACCTATGTGATCTTCTGAAGCCAGGGCCTTGTATGCATAATTAGGATTGCAAGCCCCAAGGATGTGATACTTTTTATAGTCTACATCCAGTTTCTTTTTAAAGGTTTCATCAATACTGATTTCAGTCAGTACACCAAAGCCACGTTCTTTAAGGGCTGTTACTACTTTTTCTTTTACCTCTTCAAAGGATCCAGTCAACTTTTTTGAAAAATAATAGCTCATAGTTCTATGTGTTTGTTTAATGATTCGAGACAAAGGTACACACTTGTATTATAAAAAACAATACAAGTGTGTACATGTATTGTTTGTTGCAATACAATTTGTTATCATTAGACATTCCAAGAACCCTATTAGTCAACTCAACTTGTATTATGACTGACAAATCGAACGGCATTCCATTACATGAGCAAATCAGTGGCTGGATCAAAGATCAAATTGAGAAAGGTGTATTCGGAGCAGATGCAAAGTTACCCTCTGAAAATGAACTTACAGATCGCTTTGATGTAAGTAGGGTTACTGTTAGGCGAGCTTTAAAAACACTTGAGGAAGAACATTTTATATACAGATGTCAGGGTTTGGGCTCTTTTGTTAAGGATAACCGAACCCGTCAAAATTTCATGGACCTTACCGATTTCAGCGAAGATATGAGAAAGGCCGGATTATCGGGTTCTTCTAAGGTTATCAATCAAGAAATAATTGATTGCCCAGCTTATATTGCTTCTATTTTAAATATCAGTGAAGGCCAAAAAGTAATGAAACTGGATCGTTTAAGGCTTGGGAATGATGAACCTATTTCATTTGATATTACCTGGATCCCAATATTTTATGCTCAACTGATCCAGAGTCATAATTTGACACAGCGCACAATTTACGACATTCTCGAAAACGAATATCAGATCCCTATAGAAAGAGGGTGTTATAGAATTGAAGCTGAAAAAGCTGATGAATACCTATCAACTCATCTACAGGTTGATGAAGGAGACGCGTTACTTCTTATAGACAGGCTAACCTTTACCCTGGGATCAAAACAGGTTTATTATCAAAAAAGGTACAACCGTACAGATAAAATGGTCTATGAAATGATGGTTGAACGTCATAATGGTTTACTGACCAGCAATGGGAATATTCCAGCAAATGAAGTTTTCAACCTGAGACAGAAGAACTAAAATCAAATAATTGAATCTGATACCCCCTCAAAACTTTCTTTACCCTTCAAACTTTATAAAATACCATTCACATGTTTTGGTGGATAGTTATTAAGCTGAATTCATAAAGGTGTTCAATAGGTTCAAATTCTAAAGAGAGTACAGAAATTCCCCCCTATCTAAATTTCTGCGAGTACTAGCATTTTTAATGAGTTACGCTATATTGTTGACTGCCAAAATAAATCAGGCCTTAGTTGAGATAATTATTTACGGTTCAGCAATTATATTTAGTTAATTCTATATACAGAGGAATGGGAAAAAAGAAGTCAAAAGTCGGGATTGCGAAAGAGTCAGAATCAAATCTAGTTCAAAGAATATTAGAAGGCATAGTTTCCAAAAAAGAAATGCCCGAAATCTATGAGTTGGTTGGTGACAAAATAAAATAGATTTTTGATGCACAGGTAGTCTACATCCTTGGTGTAAATAAGGAAGCCGAAATGGAGTACTTCAATTATGCTTTCGAAAATGGGGAAAGAATATATCCTGAACCAAGGCAATATGATGCGATCAGAAAAACCCTGATAAATGACCAGAAGACCATAGTTATAAATGAAAATCTGGACAATTATATAGAGGAACACACCGGAGAGAAACCAAAAGCTGTACCAGGCACAAAGCTTCCAAAATCAGTGATTTTTGTACCTATGTCAGTTGACGGTATAATTAGCGGATACATTTCACTTCAAAATCTGGACAAAGAACAGGCTTTTAGTGAAGATGATATAAACCATCTAAATACTATTTCCAATTCAGTAAGTATTGCACTTGAGAATGCAAGATTGCTTGATGAAAGCGAGCAAAGAAATGCAGAACTGGCTGTGATAAATAGTGTGCAACATGGCCTTGTTGCCGAAATGGATATGCAGGGCATTTATGATCTGGTAGGTGATAGAGTTCGTGATCTTTCGGATGCACAGGTGACATCCATAGTCACTTTCGATACTGAGAAGAATATTGAAGAATTTCAGTACCTCTATGAGGAAGAACGCCTTGAAGCATTTCTGAAAAAACATGCAGATGATAACATCAATAAATTACTACGCGGTATCATTGTTGACGTTTTAAAATTCGCCAATAAGGCTGAACAGTCTGATGACATCACTCTGCTTGTGTTGGAATATCTAGGTATAGAAAATAACTAACGGGTCAGCTTTTTATACTTAATACGATGCGGCTGGTCATCTGTGATTCCCAGACGCTGCTTTCGATTTTCTTCGTATTCCTGATAATTACCCTCGAACCAGTACACCTGAGAATCTCCTTCAAAGGCCAGAATATGTGTTGCTACCCTATCAAGGAACCACCTGTCGTGAGATATCACAACAACACAACCTGCAAATTCAAGCAAAGCTTCTTCAAGTGCCCTTAGTGTATTCACATCAAGGTCATTTGTAGGCTCATCAAGCAGAATTACATTGGCACCTTCTTTTAGCATTTTTGCCAGATGCACTCTATTCCTTTCACCACCTGAGAGTTGGGATGTTTTCTTTTGCTGATCCTGTCCGCTAAAATTAAACCTGCCAACATAGGCTCTGGAATTCACTTCTCTATTGCCCAGCATTAGGATATCATGCCCACCAGAAATTTCTTCCCAAATTGATTTATCAGGATCTAATGGGCGCTTTTGATCCACATAACCGAGTTTAACCGTCTCACCTAATGTCAATTCGCCATTATCAGGCACTTCTTCGCCCGTGATCATTTTGAAAAGGGTTGTTTTACCAGCACCATTCGGCCCGATAACACCCACAATTCCACCCGGTGGTAGCTTGAAGTTCATATCCTCATATAGCAACCTATCATCAAACCCTTTAGAAACATGGTCAGAGATGATCACATTATCGCCCAGACGAGGTCCCGGTGGAATAAAAATCTGCATATCATCATTTCGTTTTTCCTGACCCTTAGCCAATAAATCTTCATAGGCATTAATTCTGGCTTTACTCTTTGCCCTTCTCCCCTTCGGATTTTGGCGAATCCATTCCAATTCCTGTTGAAGAGTCTTTTGTCTGTTCGATTCCTGCTTCTCTTCCTGTCGAAGACGCTCTGACTTCTGCTCTAACCAGCTGGTATAATTTCCTTGAAATGGTATTCCCTCTCCCCTGTCCAATTCCAGAATCCAACCAGCAACATTATCCAGGAAGTATCTATCGTGGGTTACTGCAATTACTGTACCTTCGTAGCGTGCCAGGTGTTGTTCCAACCATCCTACAGATTCGGCATCCAAATGGTTAGTAGGCTCATCAAGCAGAAGAACATCCGGCTTTTTCAGAAGTAATCGACACAAGGCAACGCGCCTCAATTCTCCACCTGATAGCACGCTTACTTTAGAATCACCCGGAGGACATCTAAGTGCATCCATGGCCAGTTCAAGTTTCGAATCAATTTCCCAGGCATCCAGATGATCAATTTTTTCCTGTAACTTGGCCTGCTTTGCAATCAAAGCATCAAAATCAGCTTCAGGATCAGCAAATTGAGCATTGATATCTTCATATTCCTTTAGCAGATCAACTGTTTCCTGCATCCCTTCTTCAACGATTTCCTTTACCGTTTTATCCGGATCCAGTTGAGGTTCCTGTGGCAAATAACCAAAAGTAATTCCTTTCTGAAATGTTATATCCCCAAGATAATCTTTGTCTTCACCTGCAATAATTCGAAGAAGTGTGGATTTACCAGCTCCATTCAAACCCAGGACACCAATCTTCGCTCCATAGAAGAAGGATAGGTAAATATTTTTAAGAACCGTTTTGTTTGGTTTGTGGACTTTAGATACGCCCACCATTGAAAAAATTATCTTCTGGTCACTCAAGGTATTATAAACTTTAGATTTGTGATATTTGAATTGGGTACGAAGATAAAAGATATTAAACCTAAGGGAAACGATGCATAATGCTTATACATTGATTATCTGAAATGTTTTATCTTCGCTCCGACATCTCAAATCAAAATCCACAAGATGGCATCATTCGATATTGTAAATGAAATAAACCCACAAGAGGTTGACAACGCAGTCAATAATACACTCAAGGAAGTTCAAAGCAGGTATGACTTTCGAGGGCTTCATACTGATGTAGTGTATCATAAAAAGGAAAACAGGGTGCACATTGTTGCAGCTGAAAGCATGAAAATGCAGGCTGTTAAAGAAATGCTGCTAAGGAATTTTGTAAAGCGCGGGATAGACGCCAAAGTGGTAGATTTTGGAACAGAAGAAGGAACTTCTCAAGGTCATGTTAAATTGGATGCAACATTAAAAGAAGGTATTGATAGAGAAACAGCTAAAAAGATTGTTAAAATCATCAAAGACACTAAATCCAAGGTTCAGCCACAAATTCAGGACGATCAGGTGAGGGTAACCGGTAAGAAGATCGATGACCTTCAGGCTATAATTGCACTATTAAAAGGTAAAGATGTTGGTGTACCGCTTCAGTTTGTCAATTTTAAATAAAACCTGATTAATAGATTTGAGTTGTGGGTTCTGAGATATGAGACTCAAACCCACCCTCTCACTACTCGAGTCTAAGATCTCTTTTCTATAATCTCATATCTCAGTGCTCAATTCCTTATCTTTTGCGCTCGTAAAAATTCAAATTGAAATGAAAGAAGTATTTTGTCAGTAATAGAAAGCGGATCAAAAGTAAAAGTACACTACACAGGCTCACTAGAAAGCGGAGAAGTCTTTGATTCTTCAGAAGGAAGAGAACCACTTGAATTCACAATGGGTCAAGGTATGTTAATTCCAGGATTTGAAAATGCTATTTTGGGACTAAAAGTTGGTGATGAAACTACAACAAACATCCCAAGTGCAGAGGCTTATGGCGATCATAACCCTGAAATGGTTATTACTGTTGCCAAAGACCAGCTGCCAGCAGAAATGGAAGCAGTTGTAGGCATGGGATTACAATTAAACCAGCCTAATGGTCAACCTATTCCATGTGTTATTTCAGCCGTAGAAGGCGATGATGTTACTATAGATGCCAACCACCCTCTTGCAGGTAAAGACCTTACCTTCAAAATTGAAGTAGTAGAAATTGGCTGATTTCAATAAAGAGAGCACCATTGCCATTACCACACCAAAGGGAATGGTGCCTTTTCTAAAAGCAGAACTTGAGCAATTAGGTTTCCCGGTTGATATTGAACGTCCGGCTGGAATTGAAACAAGAGGATCGCTCAATGATTGTATCAAACTTAATCTGCTACTTAGAACAGCCCACCGGGTACATTTTCACCTAGCCTCCTTTAAAGCTTCGAATGCACCTATGTTGCAGAAGAGCCTTGAGGAAGTGCCTTGGGAGGATTATATCCCACAGGAAGGATACTTCAGTATAACTTCATTTATTAAGAATCCGACCATAAAAAATAATCAGTATGCAAATCTTGTGGTCAAGGATGCAATCGTTGATCGCTTCAGGGAAGAACGAGCCATGCGACCGGATTCAGGTCCCAAGCTTGATAAAACAGTTGTTTACTTATTCTGGAAAGATTCCAATGCATCCATATTCCTGGATACTTCTGGCGAATCTATTTCAAGAAGAAATTATAAGAGCAATAATCATACAGCCAGCATGCAGGAAACTCTTGCTTCTGCTGTTATTCAGGCTTCAAAATGGGAACCCGGACAGCATTTTATAAATCCGATGTGTGGTTCTGGTACATTAGCTATTGAAGCAGCTTTGATTGCACTTAACAGAGCTCCAGGCATTCTCAGACCTAATTTTGGTTTCAAGCATATAGAGGGCTTTGATGAAGAGGCTATGACCCAATTCAGATCTGAGCTAAAACAAGGTGCGCATAAGTCATTCGAGGGTAGAATAATAGCTACAGATCATGATCCTATGGCTATCAGAGCAGCAGAGAAAAATGCCCGTACCGCTGGCGTGGACAGGTTCATTGAATTCAAATGCTGCAAATTCGAAGAAACTGATATTCCTGAAGGTGATGGAGTTGTGATCCTAAATCCTCCTTATGGTGAACGACTTGGGGATGAACAGGAGTTAAAGCCACTTTACCGCTCAATTGGCGATTTCTTCAAGAAGGAATGTTCCGGAAAATGGGGTTATGTATTTACCGGGAATTTCAAACTCGCCAAACAAGTTGGGTTAAGAAGCAGCCGTAGAATTGAGCTGTATAATTCGACTATTGAGTGTCGTTTACTCGAGTTTGAGTTGTATTAAATACCGCCTTTAAATTGCTGTATTTTTTTTATTTCTTATCAGTTCTCAAGGGTCCGCGCTAATTCAATAATAATCAACCACATCTATGAAAAAACTATTCAGCCTGACGATAGTTCTTCTGATTGCGTCCATATCTCTAGAAGCACATGAGTTTAAAGTACTTATATTCTCAAAAACAGCCGGATTCAGACATACTTCTATCCCAAATGGAATAGCAGCAATTCAACAATTGGGAATTGATAATGGCTTTACCGTGGACGCTACCGAAGATGCTACTCAATTCACACTAGAAAATCTGATGCAGTATGATGCTGTGATTTTTCTCAGTACCACCGGTGATGTTTTAAATGCAGATCAACAATCTGCTTTTGAGTCATACATCCGAAGTGGAAAGGGCTTTGTAGGTATTCATGCTGCTTCAGATACCGAATATGACTGGCCCTGGTACGGCGGACTTGTTGGAGCTTATTTCAATAGTCATCCTGATATCCAAACGGCTACCATTAAAGTCGCAGATAAGGTGCATCCTTCCACTAATTTTTTACCAGATAGATGGGTTAGAAATGATGAGTGGTATAATTTCAATGAGAATCCAAGAGGTGAAGTTCATGTGTTAGCAACTCTTGATGAAAGCACCTACTTCGGTGGAAATATGGGCCTTGATCATCCAATTGCCTGGTTACATGAATATGACGGAGGACGAGCTTGGTACACAGCTGGTGGCCATACAGAAGGTAGTTATGCGGAACCTGAATTTCTGAATCATATTCTTGGTGGAATTTTATACGCTAGTGGTGACGTAGTTGGACAATATGAAGCGACCATTAACGACCAATATCAAGTCACCGTTTTGGATAACAATCCGGTAAATGCAGTAGCACTTACTGTACTTCCTAATCTGGATATACTCTATGTTGAAAGAAGTGGAACTCTAAAAAAGCGTTCCGCTGAAACGGGGTTAATTACAGTCGCCGGAACCTTTGATGTTGATGCTGGACGTGAAGACGGCCTGATCGGAATCACCAAGGATCCTGACTTCGAAAACAACAATTGGATTTACATATTCTACTCTCCTGTTCAGGAAAGCGAGCAACGTATATCTCGATTTGAATTCGATGGCAATACCATCAATAAAGATTCTGAAGTTATTGTAATTGAGTTTCCAGTTCAAAGAGCAGAATGTTGTCATTCAGGCGGTGACATGGAATTCGATAGTAATGGAAATCTTTTTATAGCTACCGGAGACAACACCAATCCATTTCAATCGAATGGATACACGCCCATTGATGAACGACCAGGACGTGAAGCTTTTGATGCTCAGAGAACTTCAGGTAATACTCAAAGCCCTCTAGGTAAAATCTTGAGGATTCATCCTGAATCTGATGGTACATATACAATTCCTGCAGGAAACCTTTTTACTGATCCTGCAGAGGGGCTTCCCGAGATTTATGTAATGGGAACCAGAAACCCTTATAGAATGGCTATTCATGAAGATACTGATGAATTGGTATGGGGAGATGTTGGCCCGGATGCAGGCGGAGATTCACCAACTTTCGGACCTATAGGATATGATGAATTCAACAGAACTACAGTTGCCGGCAACTTTGGATGGCCTTTCTGTATTGGTGATAACAGAGCCTACCGTGATTATGATTACGCTACTGATATTCCCGGAGATTTTTTCAATTGCACCAATCTTGTGAACTCTTCACCAAATAACACTGGCATAACTAATCTACCGCCAGCAATTCCAGCATGGATATCATATCCATATGGACCTTCAAATGAATTTCCAGAATTTGGAAATCAAACTGAGCGAACTGCTATTGCTGGTGGATTCTTCAATTACGATTCTACTCTGTCCGAGACTGGGGGCTTCCCAAGATATTTTGATGGATCTCTTTTTATTATGGAATGGACCAGGAACTGGATTAAAGAGGTTCGTCTCGATTCTGATGGAAACATTCTGAAGATTGATGATTTCCTACCTGATTTACAGCTGAGCAGACCAATTGATATGGAATTTGGACCTGATGGTGCCATGTATATTGTTGAATGGGGCTCAGGCTTTTTCGAATTCAATGAAGATGCTCGAATTATCAAGATTGAATATGCCGGAAATCTTTCTAATAGAGTTCCAATATCTATTGCTTCTGCATCTGTGACAAATGGCCCTGTTCCTCTTACAGTAGAATTTACTGGCGATCAGTCCAGTGACCCTAATCCTGAAGATGCTTTGACCTTCTCATGGGATTTTGACGGTGATGGAAATGAAGACTCCAATTCACCGAATGGTCAGTTTGTGTACAACACTCCTGGCTTGTATCTGGCTACCTTAACAGTAACAGATTCTGATAGTGCATTTTCAGTTTCTCAAATCGAAATTGTTGCCGGAAATACTGCTCCTGAATTAACATTTGAGTTCCCTGTGAATGGAGGTTTCTTCCGCGAAGGCGATATTATTGATTATAAAGTAATGGCAACCGATGCCGAACAAGGAAGTATTGGCAATGGTCTCAATTGTGCAGATGTTAGATTTGAACCCTCAATTGGTCATGATGATCATTCGCATGGGGTTGGACCAAGAGAAGGATGCGAAGGAAACTTTCAGACAGAGAGCCATGGAGATGGCCCAGATAATGTCTTTTATGTGTTAGATGCTGAATTGACTGATGACGGTGCCGGTATTGATGCACCATTAACTGGAAATGTTACATACATTCTTCAGCCCAAGCTGAGACAAGCAGAACATGCTATTGAGTACATAGATGTTCAGGCTGAGTTTACTGGTGATTATTTAGGTGGTGGTGAAAACATTGGGTTTGTGAATAATAATTCGGCATTGATGTTCAGCCCTATGAACTTCTCAAATATTCAGTTTATTACCGCACGGTACGCATCGCTTGAAAATTCCGCTGAGATTGAAGTTCGTTTAGACTCACAAGATGGTGAGTTGATTGGTACAATGCATACTGAAGCTTCAGGAGCATGGCAAACCTATAATTATTTCATCATGGATATTGAACCAAGATCGACCACCCATGATGTATACTTTGTATTCAAAGGTAAAAATGGAGCTACAAACGGAATTGGGAATGTGAACTGGTTTGAGTTTTATGGTCAGGGTATTTCCAGAGATAATTCCGATGCCGAAAAAGGTCTAACAGCCACATACTATAGAAATGATGATTTTACCGGTGAATCATTTACACGAAATGAGCCTATGATTGGCTGGGGATTGGGAAATGACAAATCAGTACCGGGTTTCGGTGAATTTGGTAGCGTTCGATGGGAAGGACAGTTAAAAACGCCTGGGAATGGGCGTTATCGATTGGTTACCTCCCCTGATGCAGCTGGTATTGAAGATGGATCAAAAACTGTCTTTCTCGATGGAGTAGAAATAATTTCTGAAGATGAAAATACTTCAAGCTCCATAACATTCAATGAAACAGATGAACCTAGAGATATTAGAGTAGACTATATCCCACCAGCAAATGATTTCCATTTCCTTTTAGAATGGGCAACTCTTGGGCTTGAAAATGAAACCGTGCACACAGATTACCTGATACCGGATCAGATTATTTCTACTTCAACCGATGATGAAATCGTGGCAGATATTCCTGATCAACTAAGTCTTTCACAGAACTATCCAAATCCATTTAACCCTACTACTCAAATCAACTTCAATCTTCCCAATAATGGTCAGGTTGCTCTTAGGGTCTACAATATTCTTGGACAGAATGTTGCCACCTTAGTTAATCAGAGATTGAATGCTGGAAGTCATACAGTTTCATTCGATGCTTCCAATTTGTCCAGTGGTTTATATCTATATAGACTCGAGTTCAATGGACAGGCACTAAACGGCAAGATGCTGTTGTTGAAATAAATGAATTATTGAAACTCAGGAGATTATTCTCCTGAGTATTCAAACCAGTCAAATACTGCTTTTGCTTTTGACTTCTCACCATTGGAAGTAGTATAGATTCCTACATAAGGTCCGTTAAAACCGGTAGCTACTTCATCTGATATAATGGTTAGATCTACAGGAATTTCAATCATAGTCATCGAGTCTTCAGATGTACCGTAACTTAGCATTACCACATCTGTTAATCCTTCTGCCTTCAAAACCACACTCTTGTCATCATAATCTGTGGTAAAAATCTTCTTCTCTACGCCATCCAATATCTCAGTTACTGATAATCTACCTGCAGATAAGGTAAAGCGGATATTATGTTTAGTATTTCTGTAAAAGATCATTCCAGCCTCTTCATTAGCCTTCTTCGATTTGAACTCAAGCTTCGTCGAAGCAGTGAAATTGTGATGCTCAACCCTTCTTCCAAGAAGTGAAGGATTCACAAAATCCGTCATTACTTCCGGACGTGTTTTCAGAGTTAGTTTGCCTTTTTTTAGATCATACCAATCCTCAACCGGTGATCGGAGCATATTCCATTCAAGATCCAATTCAGAACCTTCAAATTCATCTCGAATCGGTTTTGCTTCGAATGGTGTCCATGGAAGGTTAGGCCTTTCTTGCTCGGCCAGTACACGCCCATAACCCGGGTTAAAAATAGGTGTCTTACCTTCAAATTTTACTGGCGTGAGAAAAGTCTCTCTGGATAGAAGTGAATTTCCATTAATCTTACGCTGCCCAAGCATCACAGACCACCAATCACCATTCTGAGTTTGAACCAGATCAGCATGTCCAATCGAATGAATCGGATAATCGGAACCGAATTGTCTGTGGCTAAGTACCGGGTTCACCATATCTGCTATATAAGGTCCCCAAAGGGAATCACTATGAAATACAGTTACAGAGTGCCAATAACCTGTGCCACCCTCAGCAATCATCAACAGATATCTTCCATCAATCTTATATAAATGAGGTCCTTCTGACCAAATAGCATTATTTGCATGCCCATGTGTAAGCTGTTCTCGGCGCCCAACTAATTTTTCCTGCTCAAGATCCAGTTCTTGGAGCCATATCCCTTGTTGACTTGGCCATTCCTGTTCTTCTTTCAGATTTCCATGACCTACATAGTACACCTTCCCATCGTCATCCCACATCAAGGATGGATCTATTCCGGGAGCATCTTTCAACCAGACAGGATCAGACCATGGACCAGCCGGATTTTCAGCGGTCACATAAAAATTTCCATCTTCTTCACAAGCTACACAAGTTGTAATCAGATAGAATAAATCATCATGATGGCGAATTGTTACTGCAAAGATCCCCATGTAATCTCTGAGACCTTCATTCAGCACAACCTGATCCGGACGATGTAATCCATAGCCAATGAGTTCCCAGTTTACCAGATCCTTTGAGTGATGAATGGGCATTCCCGGAAACCATTCGAAGGTGGAATTCACCATGTAGTAATCTTCACCAACTCTAACAATGGATGGATCCGGGTGGTAACCGGATAGAATTGGATTTGAAAATGTTTTTGGCGCTTCCTGAGCTGATATTGAAGTAGTTCCAAATAATAGAACTAAGACAATAATAGTCTTGAGATGTCTCATCTTTTATCCCCACCTTTAACGGATTTAATAATCATAGTTAGATTATAAACATTGTTATGAATTAATTCCCTTTAGACTTATTCCATTCTTCATCGATTTAATTAACTTCAATCTGAAAATTCATATGAATTTTGAGTAAAACTATTCTCCTGGCTGTAAACATCCCTTATCTCAATGAATTGGTAGGATTATTCCTGGCAGCCGTTGTGATTGCTTATATATGTCACCGCCTCAGACTTGTACCAATAGTTGGATTTCTGGTAGCCGGAGTGATTATAGGCCCAAACGCACTATCTATTGTACCGGATCAGGAGTTGGTAGATGTTTTAGCTGAAATTGGTGTAATCATATTGCTCTTCACAATTGGTGTTGAATTCAGTTTTGAAAAACTGAATCGTATTAAAAGGGCTATTGTTTTTGGTGGCGGATTACAGGTACTGCTAACAACCGGCGTTGTTGTTGGTATTCTTGCCCTGTTCGGCATTGATACCAAAGTAGCTATCTATACAGGCTTTTTAGTAGCATTGAGTTCCACAGCCATTGTTCTTGGATTATTAAGTCAG
>CBFHVG010000116.1:0-4297 GCA_965659005.1 uncultured Balneolaceae bacterium | reverse complement strand
AGGTAGTGGATCATAGCATAGATTGATGTTGTATCGAATGGGTTACCACCAACTAAAAGTGGGTGAAATGAAAAACACTGTCGAAGGAAATCGTCTTTTATAAAACTCTTAACATAAGAGTAAACAGACTTGTAGCTCTGTAATTTGATTAAATCCGGTGCTACCTTAAGCATGTCGGATACTTTGAGAAAAGGTTTGTCAGCTAGTTCAACAAAACCTTTATCGAAAATAGCCTTTGTTGTTCCAAGGAAGCGCTCATATCCTTTGACATCACCAGGACTTCTTTTTTCGATTTCCTTCAGTGTAAACTCATGATCATTATTGTAATCAAAATGGTTGCCCTCATGATCAAATATTCTATAAAAAGGATCACAAGGAACTAGCTCGAAATAATCCTCGCGCTTTTTACCTGCTTTCTCCCATATATCGTCGAACATAAAAGGAGCTGTGATTACGGTTGGTCCGCCATCAAATTTAAAGCCATTTTGTTCATATACATAAGCTCTTCCCCCAAGCTTATCTCTTTTTTCGAGGATGGTAACATTATGACCCGATGTTAATAAACGGGCAGCAGCACCCAGGCCTCCGAAGCCACTTCCAATTACAATAATATTCTTTTTCATAGATCTTTGCGTAGTTGTTAGAAAAGCTCAAACCAATATACGCGCTGTATCAATCCCACAGATGTACTAATCGTTTTCAATTTGTTTAACGAAGCCGTTAAAGCCCTGTCTTTTTAATTTTTTTTGATCCCTCTGAGCCTTGGATGTGTCTTTATAAACACCATAATACACCCTGTAAATGCGTCGCCCTTTTAACCGAACAGACTCTACCCTTGATTTTTTAACTTTCTTTGAAAACGTTTCAGCATCTCTTCTGTTTTCATAAGAACCTAATTGAACTGTATATCTTGCAACTTTAAGATTGGTCGTTCTGGAATTTCTAAGGTCTCCCTTAACCAGGTACAATTTAACGTTAGCGGTTCCCGGACCTATTACACCTAATTTTTTTGCAGCTCCTCTGGATAAATCAATGATTCTGTCTTTAGCAAAAGGTCCTCTATCGTTAATTCTAACTTCTAGTGTCTTACCATTATCGACATTTTCGACTTTGACTACTGAATTAAAAGGCAAAGTTCGGTGAGCTGCAGTGATCCCATCCATGTCATATTTTTCACCATTGGCTGTAAGTCGACCATGAAACTTGGGACCATACCAACTGGCTACACCATTCTCAATATATTTGGGCTTTTTAGAACGACCACCACCCACAGTACCACAACTTGAGATCAGAAATGATAGAACGATGGTTATGTATAGGAAATTTTTATGCTGCATGTAGATGAATTTAGATCAGACAAAATAAGAAATTAATAGAATCATTTTAACTGATCTATATTTCTTATGTTTTAAAAAAAAGTAATGTCACTCGGATTTAGTATAACCCTATTTATTATTGGATTGAATGTAATCATATCAATGATTGCATTTTTCATTGCACCTCAAATCATTAGTGCAGGTTTTCTTCAACCTTATAGAACAGTTAGGCAGAATACCTGGTATGAGTTGATTACATCAGGGTTTTTACATGCTAACTTCGGCCACCTGGCATTCAATATGATAACACTCTTTTTCTTTGGTCAGGTCATGGAAACAACACTCGGTGTTGTTCATTTTGTACTTCTGTATTTCACAGGTTTGCTAGCTTCTTCAATTCCTTCACTTATCAAGTATAAAGACAATCCTGAGTATGCAACATTGGGTGCTTCAGGCGCTGTTGAGAGTGTATTATTTGCTTTCATCTTTCTTTTCCCAATGGAAAAGATTTATCTATTCTTTATTCCAATTGGAATCCCAGCATTCATCTTTGGTGGCTTATTCATAGCATATAGCATCTACGAAAGTAAGAACGAGGGCGGCAAAATAAACCACGAAGCTCACATTGCAGGCGCCCTCTGGGGGGTGATATACTTACTACTATTTGTCCCAAACACCATCGACCATTTCTTAACAATCATTGGTGTATTATGAATTACCCTTTCTTGGATCTGAAGTGATTCATGAAGTCGGTAAGGGCTTCAACACTTTCCATTGAGCATGCATTATAAATACTGGCACGCACTCCACCGACAGACCGATGACCTTTTAGGGCAACTAAGTCATACTCAGCAGCTTCTTCAAGAAATTCAGCTTCCAGTTCTTCAGTGCCTAATCGGAAGGTGACATTCATTTGAGACCTGGATTCGGTTTGAACTGTGCCTCTATAAAAATCGTCATTATCAATAACTTCATAAATAAGGTCCGATTTCTTTTGATTGTACTCTTCGAAGTATTTAATTCCGCCTTTTTCTTCAATCCATTCCAGAACCAGGTTAACCATATACACGGCAAAAGTTGGAGGAGTGTTAAATAACTTACCAACATGCGTGTTGTAACTCATTATAGTAGGGATGTCTTTATTCATTTTGTCAAGCATATCCCTACGAACAATGGCAACTGTAACTCCTGATGGTCCAAGATTTTTTTGAGCACCGGCATAGATCATTCCATATCGCTGTATATCAATAGGTCTGGAAAGAAAATCGGACGATGCATCACATATTAAGGGTTTACCATTGCTTTCAGGTTCAGAGCTGAATTGGGTTCCAAAAATGGTATTGTTAGATGTAAAATGCAGATATGAAGCATCTTCACTCAAATTCAGTTCAGCATTTGTTGGTACCCGGTCAAAATTACTTTCTTCACTACTGAAGGGTATATGTATATCTCCAAATCTTTTTGCTTCTATAATGGCTTTCTTCGACCAGGATCCAGTATTGATGTAATCAGCTGACTTGCCATCAAAAAGTAAATTAAAAGGAACCATTAAAAACTGCGTAGATGCACCACCTTGCAGGAATAATACTTCGAAATCATCACCTAAATTTAGGAGGCGATTTAATCTGGTTTTTGCCTGATTGTCAACTTCTGTGTAAGCAGCACCTCTGTGGCTAACCTCCATTATGGAAGAGCCAAGATTACGGTAATCAGTGAGTTCTTCCTGTGCTTTTTTAAGAACTTCAATTGGTAATGCTGCAGGACCTGCGCTGAAATTATGTACGCGGTTCATGTTTATTTTAATTAGGTGTTAAAATGAGTGAATAAGTATTCCTGATCGAACTTTAGGTTCAAACCAGGTTGATTTTGGGGGCATAAGAAGACCTGCATCTGAAACAGATTTGAGTTCTTCAATAGAAGTAGGGTACATGCTAATACCAATTTCTGCAATTCCTTGATCTACTAGCTTCTCCAATTCTTTTGTACCTCTGCTTCCACCAACGAAGTATATGTTTGGGTCAGTTCGTTGGTCTTTAATATTAAGCATAGGTTTCAGAATAAACTCGAATAGTCTAGATACATCCATTTTTGAAACGGGATCATTACTAAGGCTTTCTGGAAGGCTTAATCCATACCATTTGCCACTATAGTAAATTGAGACATCACCTTTGGATGATGGGGAAGCTTCAGCATTCTCATGAATTTCAAAACTTTGTCCTAATTCAGAAATGAATTGCCCCTCAAGTGAATCTTTATAAACAATTCGATTGTATGGTAAGATTTTCATCTCGTCCATTGGAAATAGAACAGCAGGGAAAAAAGCATATTCAGCTGAATAGTCTCCCCCTAATTCTTCACAGACACGTGAAGCACTTTTACATCTGTGATGTCCGTCAGTGATGTAAATATTGGGAATCTTAGAAAATGCTTCCGTTAAAACATCCGGATTATCAAATCTCCACACTCTATGAGTTACCCCATCTGCATCAAAACTATAAATAGGTTCGTTCTTAGCAAGTGTTTCTGAAATGATACTTTTTATGTCTGCAGTATCTTGAAAAGTCATCATTACAGGTTCTGCATGTGCCTGCTGGGTTCGGATGTGCCTAGTTCGATCGTTCTCTTTGTCGGGCCTTGTAAGCTCATGTTTCAGAATTATTTCCTTATCGTAATCCTCTACAGAAACGCAGCTAAAAATCCCAGTTTGTATATGGTCATCATGTTCAAGTTGGTAGATATAATGTGAAGCTTCTGACTCCTGAAACATCAATTCAGAATTGAGTAAAAGCTCAAGATTTGACTTTCCTTTTTGATAGACTTCTTCATCATAAATAGAGATTGAAGGGTCTACATCAATCTCGGGTCTGATAACATGTAAAAAAGAATGCTCTTTACCATCGGCAAGTTGGCGTGCTTCTTCAGTATTGATAACATCATAGGGAACACATGTGATGTCGTTAATGAACTCAGCTCCGGGCCGA
>CBFHVG010000115.1:0-6972 GCA_965659005.1 uncultured Balneolaceae bacterium | reverse complement strand
TGCGGCCACGTCGTTAATGTTGAACAACCACAGGCATTCAACCGCATTTCACTCAACTTCCTTGAGAAACAGGTCAGTTACTGATTATTCTGTAATTCTGTTTCACCATTGCTGTAGATAAACAGCCAGGCATCCTGGTTGGCTACCTCTCTTAGATTTTTCAACTCAGATACAGCTTCTTCGAAAGTATTGTATCCGTCGTATGCAACAAAGTGAAACCTGGATCTGGTATTGAATAGCATTCTAGTCTGATAGCCTAGCTCACGTAGTCTATCCTGGAATGTGTATGCGTTCTTACGAACAATAAATGATCCCCCTATTACGTAAAACTTTTCCTCTGATACTTCTTCAGGTATCTCTACCCCATTTTCCTTGTATTCAAGAAATTTTTCAAGATCAAATGCCTTTGGAATTACAACCATCAGTTCGGGATCATCAACAGGTAAAGATAATTCTTCAGCAAGTTGCTCCTGCTCTGGAGTAAAGTCTTCTGGATTAGTTGTTCCTTCACCAGCATCAGTTACATCAACTTGAACAGAATCTTCTGATTGAACTTCTGGAGATTCATCCATAGCTATTGAATTATCTTCTGTGACTGAATCTGAATCCATTTCAGCTAGTGGTGGTAAAATTTCCAAAACAGTTGGAGGTATGTAGTCTAAATCATTCTTATTTCTTTGTCTAGCATCATCAAGAATTTGTCGCTTACTTTTCTTGGATTGCTCCATACTAATTACTCTCTCAGGAATAGTATTCACTATCTCAGCTGTAATTAATATGACAAGCTCATTTTCAATTACATCTTTAGAGTTATAACCAAATAGATAACCAAGTACAGGGATATCCTTTAATAAAGGAATGCCACGACGTATTGACTGTTGTTCAGTTCGATATAGACCTGCTAAAACTGTTGTTTCGCCATCTACCAACAATGCTTTTGTTGTAGCTTCTGTTTTGTTAATGATAGTACTAACTGGATCTGGAGCGGCAGATGATCTTTCCGCAGCAACGTCTAAGTAGATGAATTCAATTGAATCTTCAACAATAACATTAGGAGTAACGGTAAGAATAGTACCAGTACTAAAGAATACATCAGTAACGTTTCCGGCGAAATCTCTTTGTTTAATTGAGAAGTCCTGCCCTACTTGAATTTTACCTTCCTCACCATCTATAACTGTAGTAAACGGAGTCGCTAATATTTCACCCAAGTTGTCAGCTTCAAATGCAGAGAAGAGAGCTTGAACACTTATTTGAGAATTCCCTATCTCACCGGAATTAAAAACTGCATTGAATACATTTTGTGAGACGTTCTGAGCTCCAAATGAGTTTACATTCACAAATTGATCATTTGTGAATAAGTCTGTTGGTAATTGCTCTTGTCCCTGTTCAGTAACAAAATCACCAATTCTGGCAGGAACATCACTAGTAAGCGTCGACCAATCAACACCTATTTCTTGTAGAGCACGCTTATTACCTTCAAAGAAAGTTGCGTTAATACGTATTTCACGAGTTTTTAAAGATGCTAGTGCTTGCACATTAGGACCTGTTCCACCAGCCGAAGCTGAAGTAAGCCCATCCATTACTTCAGGGATCTGAATTTGATAATAGGTTTCGTTATTAACCAGTTCAAGACCATTGAAGTTTAGAATAAAGTCCAAAGCATCTTTCCAGTACATAGATGGTAAATCAAGACCAATTGACCCAGTAAAATTAGACCTATCTATAATAAATTTGTTCTCGTAGTCCTGAGCAAATTGATTAATAACAGAAATTGCTTCAGGAAAGGTATTATTCTTATCCAGAGTAAGTAGTTGATCAGGATCTGTAAATTCTCTAGGTGGACCGTCCTGTAGTTGAGCCTTTACTGTATCGTTAAAGCCGATTACCGTGATGGCAACAACAGCACACAGGCAAAAAATATGATGTAAATGAAGTTTTTTTGTAGATGTGATCATTTGCTTACCTCCAGGGTAACGTATTCAATAATTCCCGCTTTATCGAGTTTAAATTTAGCCGATTTTGTATTACTGTCAATGGTTTCTAAGAATCCAAGGTAAACCCTGTCACCTTCTCTTAATGTTACCATTTTTCCTGTCTGATCGATGATAAATATTCTATTTCCTGACAAACCTACAATGCGGCTCGCTTCAATGTTAGGTAAATTTTCTGCGTTTTCCGGAAAACGAGTTCTAATTAATGGATAAAAAGGATTATGATCGGAATAAGATACATTCATTCTTATTTCATTTGATGCCTGCATTGAATCAAGTACAGCTATTCTCTCATAATAACTTTCAACATTAAATGAGAAGACCACTTCATTATAATCCTCAGCTCTGACATCAAAATTCAAGCTAACTTCAGTTACTTTATTTATAAGCTGACTATTTTCAATCTTATTTATGAAATTTACGAGAGCATCATGCTGACCTGTTCCACTCAATGAACTGGTAATAGTTCCGTATTCATTATTAATTACAGAATCTGTGAAAACATACTCAAAAGTTAATATTGAGTTACCTGTATTTAATTTATTCAGATAATCATAGACATCATCAGGATCAGAAGAAGGAAATAATGACTTGTCATAATTCTCTATACGCTTCTTTCTTTCCTCATATAGATTTAGCACTTCAGCATAATCATCCACGATTCCTTTCTTCTGATTAAAATCGTTTTGTTTTTGCTGCTTACTTTCTTCCAATCTACTTATCTGTGCATTTAGATAGAATTCCAGGTATGCAAAAGCTCCCCCTCCCATCAAAATGAAGGTAACTAGTAGTACAATGGTATTTCGTATCGCGTAAGTCAATGTATTCTATTCTATAACCTCTACTTCATCGTCCGCTGATGGAGAATATATCGATTGGTTGCCTACAATTCTTCTTACTACATAGGTGAATGCGTAGACATCCATTTCTCTAATTTCATTTATAGTCACATCAAGTAAAGTGGCTTCTTCAAATAAATCAGCCACCATCGCAATTTTTTCTCTGGATGTCGCAATGCCAGAAATTTCTAGTTCTCCACCGCTGCCGGTTTGACCAGGAGCAGATGTTGAGGAAACTGAAATGAGCCAGACACCCTCAATTTCGTCTATACCACTATTCAGAATATTTAGATTAGTTGACCACCTGAGTGTACCTTTGTTTAGGGTATCAAGTAGCACTATTTGATCAGAAATACTTGAAAGCTGAGCATTTATACTATTATAGTTATTAACTATGGGTTGTAATTCAGTTACCTGACTAGTTAATAAGTTAACCTCATTCTCGAGGTTAGATATCTGTCTAGAAGCTTGTTGGAAATAGATGTTAGCTACAGCGGGTGTTAAAAGGATTAAAAAGAGTACTATCACCCCATGCCACTGAAGTTTAAAGAATTTCTGTCTGTCCTTTATGTACTCAGGAACAAGATCAATCCCAGGTAATAATTCTGATTTAAACTTTGTAGCAAACCAAGCTAGACCAATTGATGACGTAAAAGCACTTAAGTTACTGGCTTGTATTCCATCTGTTTCAATAAATTCTGACTTGAATTTAAACTCTTCTACTGCAATATCAGGAAACCTATCCTTGAAGAAAGTAATTGATTCGTCTTCAAGGGTATTATCAGCAATTAAGAGTCTATCCAAATTTGGTACTTCACCCGTATCAAGCTGGAATAGAATTTTAGAAAAAACAGTATTTAAAAATCTTTTGGAATCAGAACCTACTGGGATAATTGGTGGAACCAGAAATAAGTTTTCTCCTTTGAAGAAAAATACACGACATAAATTTTTTGAGAACTTTACTACTGCAGTGATAGCATTTGGTTCAAGTTCATAATTTGCTCTGAGCATTCCCATCAACACTACTTCATCAGGTAAAATCTGATTTATAGTGATACGACCGGTATATAGTTCTTTTACCTTATCAACGAGGTTTAGCAACCTTGGCTCATGATCAACTGAGACAAGTAAAAGAGCCCCATCATCACGAACTGTGTGAGAATAATAGTCTTTAGAGAGACCAACACCATAGATTGATTCTAGGCGATCTTCAACAAAAATCTTTAAGTCTTTATTCTTGATATCATTGAAGTCATAATCTTTTAGGATCTGAAAAATTGAAGTACCAGCTTCAAAATTCAGGCTGATATCTACATATTTTGGATTCAAATCAGTTAGAATATTATAAAGTAGCAGATCATTTGTTCCAGCTCTTTCTGTCTCTTCAACCAAATCCAGATCCATAATACCGTCTGTCTCTTGAGTGAATTCATAAAGGTTCTCAATACCTAAACTATCATCATCTTCAGAAATAGATTCAATTAAATCCGAATCATCTTCAATATCTTCTATGCCAAATACTGTGTCATCAGTCAGAACATTATCAATATCAATGTCACTAAAGGCTTCGGTTTCAGCCATTTCTTTTGGTTGAACCAACTCGGATACAAGTCTAACTTGTTCAACTTTTTGAATAACTAGTTTACCACCACTAAGTTTTACCTTTGTGACTTTGAGAACATTATCCTCTAAGGTTATACTAACATGTTCTTTTTTACTCAGCATCAGTAGATAACCTCACTCATTAACTGAACCATCTTAGCTTTGTTATTAGCTGTATTAACAGCTTCATCACGAGAGATAACTCCATTATCAAATAACCTCTTAAGATCTTGCTCCATCGTGTTCATTCCCTTTTCACCACCCTCCATCATCATTTGATAGATTTCTCCGATATTATTATTTCTTATCGCAGCTCTTACTGACGGGGTACAAAGTAACACTTCTTTTGCTAAAGCTCTCTTTCCATCTAAACTTGGCACAAGTTTTTGACTAATTACACAGGTCAGAACATCAGCTAGTCTAGATCTAACTCTATTTTGTTCCTCTGCGGGCACCTCTCCAAGAATACGCTCAATGCTCTCCATAGCCGATGAAGTATGCAGTGTTCCAAAGGTTTTGTGACCCGAATCAGTAATTTCGAGAGCGGTCATTATAGTTTCAGGATCTCGAAGCTCACCTATAACTATGATATCAGGATCCTGACGAAGCGCCTGTATAGAACCTTCCTTAAATGAAACTACATCCCTGCCAACCTCTCTGTGTCTGACTACTGATCTTATTGGTTTGTGTATTAATTCTACAGGTGAAGCAATAATTACAATATGAGAATCGACTGTTCTATTATTGGCATCAATTATTGTATCAAGTGTAGAAGACTTACCAGAACCAGTAATACCAGTTATTAGTGTCATTCCGTATTTATAATACTTGAGACTTAGTGCTTTTGCCACTTCAGGATGAGTACCAAGATTTTTAAATGGCCTAATTGTATTATCAATCTTTCTCATGTTCAGAGCTAAATGCTCCAGATCAAAGTAGAGATCAGCCCGAAATCTTTGATTTTTATTTTCGTCTATTTTAAGGCTATAAGAAAAATCGAGGTTTTTATTTTTAATTAGTATATCTCGCTGACTCGGTAAGATTATACTGTGAAATAAAAAGTCGGTTATTTGAAAGTCTAAATCATTTGGTTCTTTTAAAGGAGATTTCTTGCCAAAAATTCGATACCAGACTTTTTTGTCACACCCTGGCCCACCCATATCAATGTCAGAAGCGTTTAATTTGCCCATTTTCAAAAGAAAATGATCAACAGCTCCTTTTAATTTCATTCTTACATCATCAGGCTGATCTTCGATGATTTGGCCTATTTTCATATGCATTTCTAACCCACGGGCGGCAGTTGGGAGTTGCCCCGCTAAAGGTCGTATCAATTCAGAAATATTTTCTGACGTTACCTTTTGCATTAATTACAGCCTAAAAATGTAGATGTATTTTATACGATACTGCTGTATATAGACTCTAGTAAGATAATTTGTTACAAGTTTATAACAAAATACATTATTAAGTATATCTACTATGTTTATATCGTGTATAAGATAGGGAGTTTACCAGTTCGTATCGTTCAGTAAACGCTTTTTTAGATTCAGCAACTGTACATTCATATTACTTATCTTTTTTTGCTGAATTTCAATGATATTTTTAGTGAAGATGTTGAACAATTTTTCAGGTTTTTTTCTAAAAAAGCTCAATGTATCGTAGCGGTCATATCTAAGAAGTGTACAATCGCCTTCAGCTGTTACTTTGGCCATTCTATTATTCTTGCTAAACAGAAATGCTTCACCTATGAAATTACCTTCCGAAAGTGTTGCTAACTGAATATTGTCTTTCCAAATCGCAACTTTACCCTCTGCAATTAAATAAGCTGAATTCACGTATTCAGATTCATTTAAAATTACATCGCCAGAGATAAAACGTTCTTCTTTACCCACATTTAAAAAGTCCAATACATCTTCATAATGAAAGTTATTCAGAAGATTAGGTGGTTCTTTCAGAAACCTCTTAATGTATTCTGGTAGTAAAGCGCTAGTTGAGTTATGTAAGTCTTCCGTCATAATTAAGCCAAATTAACAAAACGACATTATAAAATGATACCCTCTTCTTAAATAATGTCAATTAATTCGTAAAAATTGTTTTAGTCTTCAAGTGTTACTGCTATAATTTCCTCTATGGTTGTTACACCTTCTTTAATCCTTTCACGCCCGGATCCCCTCAGTGTTAACATACCCTGTTGCATCGCCAAGTCTTTAATTTGACCTTCGTCTATTTCACCACCTGCATCAAGAATCATTTGCTTTATTTCCTTTGAGAAAAATAAAGCCTCATGAATAGCGGCCCTGCCTTTATAACCAGAGTCACTACAAACTTCACATCCCACAGCTTTATAGAATGTTGCTTCCTTAATTTCATCGTCAGTAAAACCTAAACCTTTCGCCATTTCGGGGTGTGGGGTGTAAACTTCTTTACACTCTTTACACAATCGCCTAATAAGTCGCTGAGCCATTACAAGGTTAACAGCACTGGCAATTAGGAATGGTTCTACGCCCATTTTGAATAAACGTGAAACTGCTGAAGGAGCATCA
>CBFHVG010000114.1:0-34639 GCA_965659005.1 uncultured Balneolaceae bacterium | reverse complement strand
TCAAACTGGTGAAGGACGTTCTCAAGTAGATATTAGCCTTAGAGGAAGACAACTTGAGTTATTGAAGTTGATTAAGGAAGTCAATGATAATGTAGTAGTTGTACTTATGAACGGTCGTCCTATAGCAGAACCATGGATGTACGAAAATATGCCAACTATCCTCGAAACATGGCATTTGGGTAGTGAAGGTGGTCATGCAATAGCTGACGTTATTTTCGGTGATTATAATCCATCAGCTAAGCTTCCTATGTCGATTCCAAAGCATCTTGGTCAGATTCCGATTTACTACAACCACAAAAGTACTGGTCGACCTGAGCCTCAAGTTGGAGATCAGGGTTCGGTTTACTGGAGTCACTATACGGATGAATCCAATGAACCCCAATATGCATTTGGCTATGGTCTAAGTTACACCAACTTCGAATACTCGAACCTTAGAATGACCGCATCATCTATGGGTATGGATGACGAGATAGAAGTAAGTGTGGATGTTGAGAATACAGGAAATATGGATGGAGAAGAAGTAGTTCAATTCTATCTTCATGATCACTTTGCATCTGCCGTTCGTCCGGTTCAGGAGCTAAAAGGGTTTGAAAAAGTGATGATTAAAAAAGGTGAGAAAACAACCATTACTTTCAAGGTGAATGCAGAAACCCTTTCCTACTATGCAGCAGATTATAATTTCAAAGCTGAACCCGGAACATTCACATTCATGGTCGGCGGAAATTCTACTGATTTACTGAAAGCAGAGTTTGAATTATTAAAATAATTGACTGATTTTTTAGTTCAATGAGAGAAACTATTCATAAGGATTAGCCATGAAGGCATATGTTAAACTATCACTACTACCTCTTCTGTTAATTCTCAGCTTGGGGTGTAATTCTAACACTTCAACTGATGATGACAATGAGCTGGAGGGTCTCCTTTGGTCGGAAGAGTTTAACGGCAACGACTGGGATCAATCTGTCTGGTACCCGGAACTAGGTGCCAGCGGCTGGGGTAATAATGAACTACAGGAATACACTCCATTCGACAGGAATCTTGAAGTAAGTGAAGGAACATTAAAAATTCACGCGCTACTAGAGGGTGCAGGACAAAATCGTGGTGATTATACCTCAGCAAGACTCTTAACTTATCAAACTTTCACTTACGGTCGGATAGAAATCAGAGCGAAAATGCCACGACATCGTGGAAATGGTCTATGGCCTGCAATATGGATGCTGGGAGATTCTATCAGAAATGGAACATCCTGGCCACTTTGTGGTGAAATCGACATCATGGAATATGTAAGTTATGATCCTGGAAAAACTCACGCATCAATTCATACAGCTGCAAATAATCACAGACAGGGAAATGCTATTTCTTCAGGTGGTGTAAGTCTTCCAACTATGGAAGAGGAGTTTCATATTTATGGTTTACTATGGCAGGAAGATGGGCTCATATTCTACATTGATGAACCAACGAATGTTATTTTAAATGTGCCGAAGCCAGAAAATCCTACAGCTGAAAACTGGCCATTCGACCAACCTCATTTTTTCCTTCTTAATATGGCCGTTGGTGGCGATTGGGGTGGTGCACAGGGAGTTGATGATTCAATCTTCCCGGCTACATTTGAAATCGATTACGTAAGAGTATTTGAATTGTGAGAAAATTAATTTTATGCCTCTTCATTACATTATATGCGCTGCCAATTTTAGCGCAAGATTATTCATTTTCTGAAAATGTTGCCTACCAGTCTAAAAGCTTAATCAAAAATGACACTTATGCCGCTGATCGTTGTAAACTGGATATCTATTACCCTGAATCAGAAGGCTTTGCAACGGTAATATGGTTTCATGGAGGCGGATTAAGTGCAGGTAATAAATTTATACCTGATCGGCTTAAAGAGAATGGGATTGCTGTAGTCGCCCCTAATTATCGTTTACATCCAAAGGTTAACAGCCCGGTATATATTGAAGATGCAGCAGCAGCTGTTGCCTGGGTTTTTAATAATATTGAAGATTTCGGTGGAGATCCTGATAAGATATTCATCAGTGGTCATTCAGCCGGAGGTTATCTGGCAAGTATGATTGGAATGGATAAAAGATGGCTTGATAAACATGATATTGATGCAAATCGTATAGCCGGATTGATTCCATTAAGTGGCCATACCATAACTCATTTCACTATTCGAAAAGAACGAGGTCTAAATGAAACTCAACCCGTTATTGATGATTTAGCTCCACTTTTTCATGTACGTCCTGATGCACCACCCCTCTTATTAATAACAGGAGACAGAGAACTCGAACTTCTTGGGCGTTATGAAGAGAATGCCTTTATGATGCGAATGATGAAGGTAGCCGGACATAAAGATACTCGCATAATGGAACTGGATGGGTATAATCATGGTATGGTTGAGCCCGCTTTACCCCTAATTCTCAGGGAAGTAAACAGAGTAATTTCAAAAGATAATTAAAACCTATTGGTAGGCTTCCATGAAGCTTTCATATACTGGTTTTGGATTATAACTATCATCCAGCATCAATGGCCATTCATTTTGGTTATTCCAGAAATCACGTAACCAAGTTTCATTATCCCTGACTCCCCACCAGGTAATTCCAAACTGCAAATCTGAGGGAACAGTTGAGTAAACCTCTAGAATTTCATCCATCTTAGCCTTTTGACGATCTAGTAGCTCCAGAGTCAATGTCGTATTTTCAGCTTCAGGATTCACTCTTATATCAAGTTCAGAATAATGCACTTGAAGATCGCGTTGAACAATTGCCGCTGTTGCAGTAGTAATCTGGTTTTTGCTTGGAAAATTATAGCTGATATGCATCTGGAAACCAACACCATCAATTGGCACGTCTTTAGCTATTAGATCATCTACCATGGTCATCATGGCGTTGAACTTATTAGTATCATAAATGGTGCCGTAGTCATTATAAAAAAGAATCACATCAGGGTCTGCTTCTCTTGCCCATCGAAATGCTTTCTCAATATAATCATCACCTATTCTCTCCTGGAATACGCTTTGTCTTCGGTTTCCTGACCCATCGAGGAAAGCTTCATTCACAACATCCCAGCTGGCTATTCTCCCTCTATATCTTCCAACCACTTCTTTGATATAATTTTCAATCAGCGCTTCAAACTGCTGGTCGGTTCCATTGTAATTTTCCAGCCATCCCGGTGTCGCCTGATGCCAGAGTAACGCATGGCCATGAACTCTTGCACCCATAGATTCTGCAAAATCTACTAATTGGTCTACAGTTGAAAAATCGATAGCATTTGGATCATCATACATGGGGCTCATTTTCATTTCCCATTCAGCGGTAAGGCTACTGAAATCGTTTCTAAAAAGATTGATTACTTCTGCATTCAGGAGCCTCCCATTTTGTACTGCTGCACCAATTGGAAAAGGTACAGTATTGCGAAGATTTGGATCGCTGTTTTCATCATTTGCAGAACCATTTTCTGAACATGAAATTGATAATAATAAAAGTGATAATGTCGTAATGATTGATAATAGTCTCATACTTACACCAATTATTTTATAACTGTCATTTTTCTTATGCTCACCTGATTTTCATACTGCAATCTGTATAAATACATTCCAGAGGATAGATTTGTAGCATTGAAATTGATTGAATGTTCACCCATAGTCAGGTTGCTATCAATCAGGGTCTTAACTTTCCTTCCCATAATATCCCAAACCTCCAGTGTTACTTTACCTGAAGCTGGTATACTGAATGAAATATTTGTCTCCGGATTAAATGGATTAGGATAGTTTTGCTCTAAACTAAAATTGGAAGGTACTTCTTCATTTTCATTAGAGGTGAACAATGGAAATTCTATTGCCCATAGACCTGCTTGACCACCAAATACAAACTCTAACACATAAAGTGTATTACCTATAAGCTCAGCATCTATTGGGTTCCTAAATCCTGAAGCTATTCTGGTCACATTCGTTTCCACGAATTCAGATTGAGCATCAATAGTGAACTCCAGATGCATGATATCTTCTCCATTATCTTGCATGCCAGACAAAAGTGAAGACTCAGTTCCTGTCCAGCTCAGCACAAATCCATCATTATTGTAATTCCCACCCAAGACGCCCTCTGTGTCAAAGACTAATCCAAGTGGTGATCGATGGGATGTGAATGTTTTCAAGTCTCCACCCTCATCCGATGCATCAAGAATATTACCAGTTACAGGATCTCTGTATAAATCAGCATCTGGACCATTATTAATGACAGGAATCGTAAAATCTATACCGGCTGGTGGAGCGGGATAATTGGGATCGTCATAAAAATATCCACCTTGATAAGCTGTTGAACTTTTATTGACCAACAAGTCATTATCAGGATCATAACCCGGAAATTGCATGGGGGTATCATTGCTTCCCATTCGCCATGGGAAACCATAGTGATGACCCTCTTTAAGCCAGTTCAATTCTTCACTATCATCTCTGTCACCGGCATTTTCTGTACCGAATAATCTTCCATTTCCATCAAAGGTTAGATCAAAACTATTACGAACACCGTCTGCAAAAAGATACCCGTTATCTGCTAAAAATGTGCTGTCGTCTTCTAAATACAATCCTGTTGAATCTGCCGGGATCCTGAGTATTGCAGAAGTGATTGGAGTTTCACGAACACCCGGGAATACACCTCCTGCATCCTGAATCTCACCATGATCTGTTCTTGAACCTGAATTAACATATAAGAATTGATCATCCGGACTCACAGCAATTCCATTGAAAGTATGATCAAAAGCGGTATTACTTAATGGATAAGGTTCCGTTTCGGCCACCATTTCCCAGGTAAAGTTTAATGCATTATTTCGTCTGCCTCTCGCAATCTGCCCTTGATTCAAATCTCCCTGTCTGTTATTTCCAACCAGATAGACATTACCATTTGAATCGGTATCCATTCCGAATACTTCATTCAAACCATGAGAACTTGAGGTGAATCGTAAAGATTTTGACCCTGTTTCTGTATTTACTTCATAAACATTTCCATTGTTCTGAAGTAGCAGTAGCCTGTCACCGAAAGAGTCGTATGACAACCTAACTGAAAATGCATCCACAGATGTCAATTCTGATATACTTAGGTCTTCATTCAGAACAATTGGTACTGAATTCGATACTGAGGTCGAGTTTTTCAATTTAGCAATTCCACTAAGTGGTAAGCGTTGGGCAAAAGCTGGAATAGTGAATACTAAACAGAATAGAAAGATACAGATTTTCTTCATTGAGAGGCTGTTTTTTAAGGTTTTTGGAATATCTATAATTTGCAGATCAATTGTTTGCATGCACCTAATAATTATTTTCACCTTTCTGCGATTTATTCTATAATAACTAGAATATTTAAACAGTTTATACCAGGATGGGGATATTTAATAAAACAAGGCGGAAGCGCTTTTCCGGCCTATTTTCAGTTCTTATGTGCGCACTTCTTTTCTCTGCCAGTAATGCTCAAGATCATCCATATAAAAACCCTGATTTATCTGTTGATGAGAGGGTTGATAATCTTATTTCATTAATGACACTTGATGAAAAAGTGTATCAAATGCTTTGTATTTGGAACATGAAAGATCCAATGCTTTTGGATGAGAATGGAAATGTAGATTACGAGAAAGCAAGGAAGAATTTCCCCTTTGGACTTGGGCAAGTTGGCAGACCTTCTGATTCTCAGGGCGGTTTAGGTCCGGCCGAAACCGTTGAGCTTACAAATGCTATCCAAAAATATTTTGTAGAACAGACAAGGTTAGGTATCCCAACTTTCTTCCACGAAGAAGCACTACATGGTCATGCTGCAATTGATGGAACAAGTTTCCCCCAGCCTATTGCTCTTGCCTCTTCTTTTGATACTGATATGGTGGAAAGGGTATTTACTTTAATCGCCAAAGAAGCCCGACTAAGAGGCGCTCATCAAGTTTTAACCCCTGTTGTTGATATTGCCAGAGAACCCAGGTGGGGTCGGGTAGAAGAAACCTATGGTGAAGATCCTTATTTGTCAGCTCAAATTGGCTTAGCAGCTGTTAATGGGTTTCAGGGTGATGCTACTTTTCAAAACAAGGACAGAGTTGCAGCTACACTAAAGCACATGGCTGGGCATGGGCAACCCGAAAATGGGAATAACATTTCACCTGCAAATATTTCAGAACGAACACTTAGGGAAATTTTTCTCTACCCATTTAAGACTATTGTAGAAAAAGGGAATGTTCAAAGCATAATGGCATCCTATAATGAGGTAAATGGTGTTCCTAGTCATGCTAATACCTGGATGTTTAGGGATGTATTACGTGATGAATGGGGTTTTAAAGGGTATATCGTTTCCGATTACTATGCACTAAGAGAATTAAATGACCGACCTGGTTTATTTGGGCATGGTGTTGCTGAAACAACTGAAGATGCCGCCTATCTTGGTATTAAGGCTGGAATTAATATCGAACTACCAGATATGGATGTATTTCCTGTATTAACTGATCTGGTTAATAAAGGTAGGCTTCAGGAAAGTGAATTGGATGAACTCATTCGACCAATGTTGGCTCTTAAATTTCAATTCGGTCTTTTTGAAGATCCATATATGGATCCTAAAGCTGCTGAGGAATTTATAGGTAAAGAAGCTCAGAGAAGTCTTGCTTTGGAAGCTGCAGAAAAGAGCATGATTCTTCTTCAAAATAAGGGGAATATTGCACCAGTTTCTAAAACTGATATAAAATCCATAGCTGTAATAGGTCCAAATGCCGATCGCGAATTACTTGGTGGCTATTCTGGTCAACCTGCATTCAACACAACTGTACTTGAAGGTATAAAGCAGTTTGCAGGCGATGATATTGATGTGAATTATGCGGAAGGTGTAAAAATCACAACTACCAGCGGTTGGACTAAAGACGAAGTAGAACTAGCTACAGAAGCTGATGATGCCAAAGGTATTGCACAAGCTGTTAAACTAGCGGAGCAATCAGATATCATTGTACTTGCAATCGGTGGAAACGAACAAACATCAAGAGAAGCCTGGGCAGCAAATCATATGGGTGATAGAACTAACCTAAAGATGGTTGGTAGACAAAATGAACTTATTGATGCACTTGCTGAAACAGGTAAACCTATATATGCATTTGTCTTTAACGGTCGGCCACTGGCTTTCACTAATTTACTTGAAAAGGCTGAAGTTGTATTCGAATGCTGGTACCTGGGGCAAGAAACTGGTGGTGCTGTTGCAAATGTTTTGTTTGGTGAAACAAATCCAAGTGGTAAACTTTCAATTTCCATTCCAAGATCCGTTGGACATATTCCATCTTTCTATAACTATAAGCCCTCCGCGCGACGCGGATATTTATTTGATGATGTGAGCCCTTTATTCGAATTCGGATTTGGACTTAGTTATACCTCATTTGAATACTCAGAACCCAGACTTAGCAACGCATCAATAACAAAAGAAGCATCCACAATGGTTAGCCTAACCATTACGAATACTGGTGATTATGCAGGTGAAGAAGTTGTTCAGATGTATATCAGGGATAAATTCAGTTCGGTAACACGTCCTGTTAAAGAGCTTAAAGGTTTTAAAAGAGTAATGCTGAATCCCGGCGAGAGTAAAGAAGTAACATTTGAAATTACTCCTGAATCACTTTCATTCTACGATATTAATATGAATTACACGGTGGAACCTGGTGAATTTATTATAATGACAGGGTCTTCCTCTGATGACACCAACCTCAAACTAACAACTTTAAAGGTGACTGAATAATGTCTACACAATCAAATAACGGCAGTACTTTTTATATTGCATTCATTACCCTTGTTGCCACTTTAGGCGGCTTATTATTTGGCTTCGATAGTGGTGTGATAAACGGAACTGTTGAGGGGCTTCAAACTGCTTTCAACTCAGACAGTGTAGCCACAGGCTTTAACGTAGCATCCATGTTACTTGGTTGTGCTGTTGGTGCTTTCTTTGCTGGCCGACTTGCAGACAAATTTGGACGGCGGTCTCTTCTCATTGTATCCGCAGTCTTTTTCATTATCTCAGCTTTTGGGTCAGGTATTGCTAATACCTCTTTTGAGTTTATCATTTTCAGGATCATTGGTGGTATAGCTGTGGGTGCAGCATCTGTGATGTCACCGGCTTATATATCTGAAATTTCTCCGGCGCATCTTAGAGGTAGACTTACTTCCATACAACAGGTAGCCATTATTACTGGTCTCTTTCTAGCTTTTATAAGTAATTATTTAATTGCAAATGCTGCCGGTTCAGCTCTCGGTGAATTGTGGTTCGAATTCACAGCATGGAGATGGATGTTCTGGATTGAGTTATTCCCTGCTGTTTTATTTTTTGTAACACTACTCTTCATTCCTGAAAGCCCAAGATTCTTTGTTCTTTCTGGAAAGCACGATAGAGCTAAAGAAGTGCTTATTAAATTATTTGGTGATGAAGCTGATCAGAAACTAAGCGAGATTGAAGCTAATATTCATGGAGAAAAGCCGAAACTCATGGATCTTATTGATACCGTCAGAAAAAAGGTTAAACCTATTGTCTGGGTCGGAATTGGCTTAGCCACTTTCCAGCAACTGGTCGGAATCAATGTAGTATTCTATTATGGGGCAGTACTATGGCAAGCCGTTGGATTCTCTGAAAGTGATGCACTTCTCATCAATATCATTTCTGGCGGTGTCAGTATAGGTGCAGTTGCTGTATCCATGATGGTAATAGATAAAATTGGTCGTAAACCACTCCTTTGGTTTGGATCAATCGGAATGGCGGTTACCCTGGGTACTGTGGCGGTAGCATTCTTTAGCGGCGAACTTAACGCTGATGGTAACTTAATTCTTAGTGGTACTATGGGAGTTGTAGCCCTAATTGCAGCAAATGCATATGTAGCCTTCTTTAATGGAACATGGGGACCTGTAATGTGGGTGATGCTGGGCGAAATGTTCCCAAATCGATTAAGAGGTTCTGGCCTTGCCGTTAGTGGTTTATCTCAATGGGGAGCAAACTTCATTATTACAATGACCTTCCCGATTCTACTGACATCCATTGGGCTTACTGGCGCTTATGGTATTTATACCTTCTTCGCCGTTATATCAATATTCTTTGTCCTTAAATTCGTGCCCGAAACCAAAGGCCTGGAACTTGAGGATATGGATGAGTTATGGGGTGAAACAGGCAATTAATTAATCAGATGAAGAAAAAACTTTTTCTCGGGTTAGATGTTGGAAGCTCACTTTTCAAAGCTTCTATACTGGATGGTGATTCAGGTGAAATTATTGCATCAGTTGACTACCCCGATGTTGAGCAACCTATCATTGCCAGAAAACAGGGATGGGCTGAACAAGATCCAGAGATGTGGTGGCAGAATTTCCTGGGAAGCTTTCGAAAACTCGTCAATAATCATGGGATTAATCCTGCTGATATTGCTGCTATAGGTATCTCATATCAGATGCATGGTCTGGTAGTTTTGAATGATGACTTAAAACCTATGCGGCCTGCCATTATCTGGTGCGACTCAAGAGCCATTGAATTTGGGGAAGATGCTCTGGAAAGAATAGGTGAAGAAAAGGCTCTTCAAAACCTACTCAATTACCCTGGTAATTTTACGGCATCAAAACTAGCCTGGTTTAAGCATTCAGAGCCCGTAGCATTTAGTCGTCTAAATAAATTCATGCTTCCTGGTGATTATATCGCAATGAAGCTAGCAGGATATCCAACTACAACAGAAGCTGGTTTATCTGAGGGTATATTCTGGGATTTTGAGAAAGGTGATATTTCAGAAGACATCATGGATACTTTCGGTTTCTCTAAGAAAAGCATACCAGATATTGTTCCTACTTTCACAGACAGAGTCAGAATTTCGAAATCTATAGCTCGAGAACTTGGAATGTCTGATGATGTTCGCATTTCATATCGTGCTGGTGATCAACCCAATAACGCTTTTTCACTTAATGTTTTAAATCCGGGAGAACTTGTTGCAACTGCTGGGACATCAGGTGTGATTTATGCAGTAACAGATAAAAATTTCTATGACTCAGAATCTCGGGTAAATACCTTCTTACATGTAAATAATACCCATACAGAAAAGCGAAACGGTGTTCTTGTTTGTATAAATGGAACAGGTATTACTTATCGCTGGCTTCGTAATACATTTTCAGTTGATGGACTACTAGAATATGAACAACTGAATAGTATGGTTGCAAGAACGAAACCTGGGGCAAAACAACTCTTCTTCCTTCCATTTGGGAATGGTGCTGAAAGAGTTATTAAGAATAAAAACATTGGTGCCCAATTGTTGAATTTGGATTTTAACCAGCATTCAACTGAACACATTCTGAGATCTGCACTCGAGGGAATCATATTTGGGATGAACATAGGATTTAACATTCTGAAAGAGAATGACATCTACTGTGATACAATCAAAGTAGGACATGCTAATCTATTTCTGAGCGACACATTTCAGGATATTTTTGCGCATGTCACAGATACAAATTTTGAACTCTATAACACGGATGGTGCTGCTGGGGCTGCCCGAGGTGCCGCATATGGAATTGGACACTATTCCAGTTTCGATGAAATGTTTAGTACACTGAAATGCATCAAACGTATCGAACCTGTAAGGTCTAAAGTTGAGCAGTATAAAGATCTATATGGAAAATGGAGTGAATATCTAGATCGGTTCATTAATGAATCATGAGCAACTATGAGGTCATATCTTTAAAGAATGAATCACTAGGTATAAATATTGAGATTATACCTGAATTCGGAGGAAGACTTAATAAACTCATATTCAAAAATTCTGGTCGTGTATTCGATTTAATTGATGAATCACAACCTGATGCTGATCTCAACCAAGTTAATCGCTTCAATGCAGTTCCCCTTTTTCCATTTCCAAACCGGCTAGATAAGGGTGAATGGACTTTTAATGGTTCTGAGCTGACATTTCCTATTAATGAGCCTGAAAACCAAAATGCGCTTCATGGATTTCTGTACCATTCGCCATTCGAAATTATTGAAAACAGAAATGACGAGCATTCGTTATTCATAAAATCTCAATATCAGTATGACGGGTCATTTCCTTACTATCCATTTCCAATGGAGATATCTCAGACGTATAGTTCTGAAAAACCAGATCAGTTAAATCTGGAAATGACTTTCACTAATTCCGGTAACCAATCGGCACCTTTTGGCTTTGGATGGCACCCCTATTTTCGGTTCGGTTGTGATATAGATGATCTTTTTCTAAAAATGCCGGTTACTGAAGAGATTTTAATTGATGAACGTCAACTGCCAACTGGTGAAACAGTTCCTGAAACTTATTTCTCAAAAGGTAATGTAATTGCCGACAGGTCACTGGATACCTGTTTTAGAATCTTGAACTCAGGTTCTTCTGAAACTATTATCAGAGACCTGGAAAAGACCTTTGAATTCAGATTATTACAAAGTCAGATTTTTAGATATGTACAGGTCTATACAAAGCCGCACCGACAAACCATTGCAATTGAACCGGTAACATCTAATATCAACATGCTGCAAAATCATCAGCATGAAATTTTGATTCAACCCGGTGAAACAGTCTCTGGGAATATCCAAATTAGTATTAAAAATTTAAGCTAGAGTAAAATGAAAGAGTACTTCCCAAAAGTAAACAGGATACCCTTTGAGGGTGAAGAATCAGACAATCCTTTTGCCTTTCGCTACTATGACAAAAACAGATTAGTCGGAGATAAAACCTTAGCTGAGCACTTTAAGTTTGCTTGTGCCTATTGGCACACTCTATGTAATCCTGGTGCTGATCCCTTTGGCCCCGGTACCAGATATTTCCCCTGGAGTGAAGCTGATAATCCTTTACAAAGAGCAAAGGATAAAATGGATGCTGCTTTCGAATTCATGAATAAATTAGGCTTGGATTACTTTTGTTTCCACGATTTTGATCTGGTTGAAGAAGGCAATTCACTCGCTGAATCAGAATCTAGACTGGTTCATATTTCTGATTATGCACAGAAAAAAATGAACGACACTGGTATTAAAGTTTTATGGGGAACTGCGAATTTATTTTCAAATCCAAGGTATATGAATGGAGCATCAACTAATCCTGACTTTAACGTTGTTGCTTTTGCTGGTGCACAGGTGAAAATGGCTCTGGATACTACCATCAAATTAAATGGAGAAAATTATGTTTTCTGGGGTGGTCGTGAAGGGTATATGTCTCTTCTAAATACGGATATGAAACGTGAGCTAGACCACCTTGCTCGATTCCTACATGCAGCTAAAGATTATGCCAGAAGTCAGGGTTTTAAAGGCACTTTCTTTATTGAGCCTAAGCCCTGTGAGCCAAGCAAGCATCAATACGATTATGATTCTGCTACCGTCATTGGCTTCCTAAATCAATACGGCCTCCAGGACGATTTTAAATTGAATATTGAAGTAAATCATGCAACCCTGGCTGGACATACCTTCGAACATGAGTTACAGGTAGCTGCTAATGCTGGAATGCTTGGTAGTATTGATGCCAATAGAGGTGACTACCAAAATGGATGGGATACGGATCAATTCCCAAATAATCTTTATGAACTAACTGAAGCCATGCTGGTATTCTTAAGGAGTGGTGGTTTACAAGGTGGAGGTGTTAATTTTGATGCCAAGGTTCGACGAAATTCAACTGATCTGGAAGACTTATTCCTGGCACACATTGGTGGGATGGATATGTTTGCAAGGGCATTGATTACGGCTCAGAATCTTATAGAAAAATCAGATATAGAAACACTTCGAAGCAATCGTTACAGCACCTTTGATTCAGGAAAAGGCAAAGCCTTTGAAAATGGTGAGCTGAGTTTGGAAGATTTATTTAACATGGCATCTGAACAAGGTGAACCGTCTCAGACCTCAGGAAAGCAGGAGTTATTCGAAAATTTAATTAATCGATTTATTTAATAATTCTTTGATTCATTTCGTCTTTTTATAAATTGGAACGTCTATGTGATACAAATCACAACTAAAATTATTCCATTATGTTAGAAAATATCGTACCAACTAATTGTGATTGCGGCTGTGGCTGTGGTTGCGAAAATGGCAATCCCTGCACTTGCACCGATTGCAATTGTGATTGCTGCAAGTAAGAAAACTTTAGAACCGGAATCGTCCGGTTCTTTTTTATCTCTAATCCTGCGCCATGAGTACTGAGCAATTATGGGACACCTTCTCGCATCGCCTGAAAACTTATATCCTATCAAAAGTAAAAGACGATATGATTTCAGACGATATTCTTCAGGATGTCTTTGTTAAAGTACATCTAAAAAAAGATGAACTTGAGGATGAATCTAAATTTGGATCATGGTTATTTACTATAGCCAGAAATAGTATTAATGATTACTACCGGGGACTAAAATACTTTGATGAAGTTGATGATTTAGCTGAACCCGAAGAACATAAGAGCTACGACAAAGATATCAGGTGTATGAACACCTGTTTAATTCCATTGACAAGTACTTGGACACCGGAAGATCGTACAATATTTAATATGGTAGATGTTCAGCGAATACCTCAGATCGAAATAGCTGAGCAAATGAATATCCCCTACTCTACTTTGAAATCCAGAATCCAGCGACTGCGAAAAGAAATTAAGCTGAAACTTGTTGAATGCTGTCAGATTGAATTAAACGACCGAGACGAAATTGTATCCGTCGATTGCCCCAAGTGCGGATAAGTGACTTTTTACATAAGTTGAGAGAAACAAATCTCAAACTATGTATACACCTTCTTCCTTTAGCGTTAACGACCCATCATTAGGCATTGAACTGATTAACCGATACAACTTCGGTATGTTTATTTCCAATGGTGCTGACAGTCCTCTCGCAACTCATCTGCCTTTCATGATTGAAACTGAGGAGACTAAACCTGTAAAGCTGATTACCCATATGGCTAAAGCCAATAAGCACTGGAGGAAACTTAATGATGGTGATGAAGTACTTTGCATTTTTAATGGGCCTCATGCTTATATCAGCCCAAGTTGGTATGAGGATAGGGTTACAGTACCAACATGGAATTACGCTACTGTACACGTCAGAGGTAAAATTAAGCTTATACATGATGAATTATTGCTAAGAAAGATCGTGACCGATTTAACTCATTTTATGGAAACAACAGTGGATTCTGATTGGTCGCTTGTTGAAGGTGAATCGACAATCCCAATTGAACTCAAAGCAATTGTAGGTATTGAAATTCAAATTGAAGAATTGATCACCAAATTCAAATTCAATCAGAATAGATCTGTGGAAGATCAGAAAAAAGTGATCGAATCACTCGAAAAGCTGGAAGGTAATTACTACAAAGAGATTGTAGAGATTATGAATAGAAATCTTAAAGCTAATTAAGGTATTTATCGAACATACCTTTTAATTCTGTAGGATTGAATGGCTTTGTGATATAGTCGGGCATCCCCGTTAAAAAGTATTTATTAGCCTTAGTTTTGTAAAATCAACGGACTAAAGTAAACAATCAATAGGAAGTGATACAATTAGAGAAATTAAACTTTCTCTTAGTTGGCGAGTTTTGACTTATATGCCATAGCGTAGATTTTCATCTGCTTAATCATAGAGGCTAGTCCATTGGAGCGGGTTGGAGAAAGGTGTTGCGCCATACCAATCTTCTGAATGAAATCAGGGTTTACTGTGAGGATCGTTTCAGGGGTCTGACCAGAATAAAATCGAACCATCAGGGCAACCAAGCCCTTAGTGATAGCAGCATCGCTATCAGCTTTAAAAAACACCTTCCCATCCTTAAGATCAGTTGCTAACCAAACCTGAGATTGACATCCTCGAACCAGGTTATCTTCCGTCTTATAGGTTTCATCAAGTGGTTCCAGCTTCATACCAAGCTTGATGATATACTTGTACCGTTCAGGCCAGTCCTCCAGAAGCTCAAACTCCCTGATAATTCTTTTTTGGATGTCTTGGATGTCTTGAGGCATAGCTATTTGAAGAAAACGAATTAATCGTTGAGTTCAAGCTCAACGATGGCAGTCACTTTAACTGTATCAATTTCCTGCTCATCAATACTACCATCGGGATTGAAATGCTGAATAATGTTCAGTGTATCACCACTGGCATTTTTGTAACGGCACTTATAGGTAGAGCAACGTCCCTCAAATGCTTTTTCGATGTGTTTGCTAACCTGTTCTTTATCTTCCTCGTGAACAAGATCTAAGCCAAGGGTTCCTACAATAGAATCTGAATCGTGACCGGTTATTGTGTTGAACGACTCAGAAACATGACTTAGTGAAATACTGCCGTTATTCTTCTGATACTTTAATGTAAACTCATCTTTCTTCGACAGCAGATTACCAAGACCGTTATTATCGAGATGTAAGGCATTAAGAATTCGGTTTCGCATAGTCAGGTTTTCCATATAAACCCTAAATACATCCTGATCATTATTAACAAACCACTTCATGGTTGTCTCGATGTTAAGCATTTTGCCTTCTTTTGTAATGAAGGTCCAGTTATGCTTATTTCTTGGAACATTATCAGAACTTAGATTTTCAAATAATTCTCTGGCTGATTCTTTTTGACCATCCTCAATAAGATCCCAAACTTTAATCGGTTTGAGTTCATCAACTTCATAGCCAGTCATTTCGCGGAATGCTTTGTTGGATGCTAGAATACTACCCTGCATATCAAGATCAAGATAGGTTCGTCTTGATTCCTCTCTTAGGTCATCTGCATCTACATTTGCATCAAAAATAACTTTTTCAGCTTTATTGTTTTCCGAGATATCTCTTTGATATGATACCCAATGAGTGATTTCACCCTCAGCATTCGTCAATGGATGTATATCCCATTGATTAATAAATTCTTTACCATCTTTTCTGTAGTTCACAGTGTGACCAAAAAAGCATTGACCATCAATCAGGCGTTCTCTTAATCTGTCTAAGACAGCGCGATCCGTTTTTGGCCCCTGAAGCATTCTGGGAGTGTTTCCGATTGCTTCATCACGACTATACCCCGTCATTTTCTCAAAACCACTGTTTACATATACAATTCTTGGGCCTGGCAAATCGAGATCCAGTTCCGTAATACAAATAGAGTCGTAATCTTCATTTATTGCTGACTCTAGAAGATCAAGTTGTTGCTGAGTATTACTTACTTTATTCGAAAGGTTTTCGAAGAGATTTGACAGTTTCGCGAATGATTCCTCATCCTTACTGGCTTGCTTTAATAATTCGACTATGGAAGCGTCCATCTTATAATTCGCTTATTGTGAAATTGATGTAAACATGATTCAAAAAATTGACAGCAGACAAAAACTTAAAAAGTTTATCTTTAGTCAAACGGTATCTGATCTTATATAACCTCACAACAAAGCTAGTCATTCCCATTTATTAAACTTATTTATATGCGTAGAATTACCCTTTTTTATATCACTTTTTTACTGGTGCTAGCTTCTTGTTCACCGAAACCACTGGATAATACATTCAGACCTGAGATGGTATATGTTAATGGAGGAAGTTTCTTATTTGGTGATTTTTATGAATACTCAAATTCTGATGCTATACCAGTTCATAAGGTGGATTTGGGCTCTTATTATATAGGGAAGTATGAAGTCACTTATGCCCAATACGATCATTTCGCTGAACGTAGAGGCTATGAATATCCTGATGATGAAGGTTGGGGCAGAGGTCGCAGAGCTGTAGCTTTTGTTTCCTGGGATGAAGCGAAAGCCTTTTGTGAAGCATATGGTTATAGATTGCCCAGCGAACAAGAATGGGAGTATGCAGCAAGGTCCAGAGGACTTGATCAGGTTATTTCAGGCACTGCAGATATTGATTCGACCACCTATTTCGCATTTGAAAATAATAACTACACCTATCATTCACTCCCTGTAGGTCAGAAAATGTCCAACAAATTGGGTTTACATGATATGAGTGGTAATGTTTACGAGTGGATAGGTGAATTCTACCAAATCTATTCAAGGAGAGATGATTTCCTTCCGGTTATGGAGAGGGATGGTGTCAGAATTATCAGAGGTGGTAGTTTTAGAGAAGAAAATGAAGCGCTTAGAACTTACTGGCGAACAGGAACTCTGGCTGATGTCAAATCCGATGATATCGGTTTCCGTTGTGCAGTTTCAGCCGAAGATTTTAAGAATTAGTTAAAATAAAAAAAGGCATCCGGGATTAGCGGACGCCTTTACTCACTCACTACTTAACTCATTTAAGAATCAGCTTCGCAATTGTGCTCAGCTGCATGTTAGTAGTTCCTTCATAAATCTTTCCGATTTTAGCATCTCTATAGAATTTCTCAACGGGATATTCCTTTACATAGCCATTGCCTCCATAGAGATCAATAGCCATCGATGCCACTCTTTCAGCAACTTCAGAAGAGTAAAACTTTGCCATAGCTGCTTCTTTTAAGAAAGTCTGGCCTGCCATCTTCATTCTTGCTGAGTTATAAACCAGCAGACGGGCTGTTTCAATATCCGTAGCCATTCTTGCGAGTTGAAATTGAATTCCCTGAAACTCAGAAATCGCTTTACCGAATTGCTTTCTTTCCTTCACATATGATACAGCAGCATCAAAGGCACCCTGTGCAATACCTATCATTTGTGCGCCGATACCAATTCTACCCTCATTCAGGGTTTCAATAGCTACTTTGTATCCTTTTCCAAATTCACCGAGTACATTTTCTTTAGGAACACGAACATCTTCCAGTAAGATTTCGCAAGTAGATGAAGCACGAATACCTAGTTTATCTTCTTTCTTAGCAACAGAGAAACCTTCCATGCCTCTTTCAACAACAAAGGCTGTAATTCCTTTATATCCAGCTTCAGGATTTGCATTCGCGAATACAATGAATATATCAGCTTCATTTGCATTGGTTATCCAAAGTTTTGCGCCACTCAATACATAATGATCTCCATCTTCTTTGGCTGAACATTTCAGAGCAAACGCATCTGAACCTGAACCCGCTTCGGAAAGGCAATATGCACCCACTTTTTCCATTGCTAATTGAGGTAAGTACTTATCCTTTAGGTGATCACTGCCAAAGTTTACAAATGCATTATTAACCAATGTATTCTGAACATCCATAAATACACCTGCAGAGGCATCTACTCTAGAGATTTGCTCTATAGCCAATATCGACATAAAGAAGGTTCCACCTCCTCCACTGTACTTCTCAGGGATATCAATGCCCATCAATCCCATTTCAAAAAATTGTTTAATTAAGTCCGGATTTAGCTTGGCAGCTTCATCCATTTCGTGAACAAGCGGTTTAATAGCAGCATCAGCAAAATCAGCTGCAGCATCTTTAAGAAGTTGTTCGTCTTCTGTGAGTTTTGTAATTGGGGGGATTAATTCAGCAAATTGCTCCATCTGTCAAAATAGCTTTCAGGTTTATGATAAAGGGCTCGAAATATAAAAAAATGGAAGCGCTTTTCCGCACTAAATAATCCAAAATGATTGGTAAAGGTGGGTATGGCTTACTAAATTAGAAGACAAATCTATTTAATGCATTGGGAGACAAGATGGATACATCCAAGAGCAATAAATCCTTTAATCTTCATGAATTCCCGCCAATCAGCACAGCAGAATGGGAAGCGGTAATAGAAAGTGATCTGAAGGGGAAAAATTATAAAGATGTTCTTAACTGGGATACAGGTGAAGGTATTGAATTACTCCCATTCTACAGGTCTGAGCACCTGGAAAATCTTGATGGCAGTGATATCAAAAAAAGCACAGAATTTCCCGACCAGGCCTGGGAAATTCGAGAACTTATTAATTCAACGAATTTAGAAACTGCAAATAGTCTGGCTCTTGAAGCACTAAAAAGTGGTGCCACGGCTTTATTTATTGATTTGAATAACGATTTAATAAAAAACACCATTGACCTTGAACAGCTATTTAATGGGGTAATTATTGAAATAATTGGTATTCATTTTGCCCAGTCTTTATCCGGTACAGACTTCATTCAATTATTTGAAAGCTTCGTAGAGCAGCGAGGTTATAAATTGAATAACCTGGATGTAACTTTTCAACTTGACCCAATTACTCAATCTCTTGTAACGGGTGATCTGATTGAAAAGGATGAACTTGAAGAACTTGTAAACGACCGCTCATCTCATTCTGTGAAAAGCATAGCCATACTGGCATCTGAATATCATAATATGGGTGCCACAATAGTCGATGAGCTTGCCTACTCACTTGCAACTGCAAATGAATATTTAGGAATGAATAAAGAAGTCGCCTCCAATCTACATTTCAATTTTGGTGTAGCTTCAAACTACTTCCTTGAGATTTCCAAACTGCGGGCTTTCCGAATCTTATGGAAACAGGTATGTGAAGCCTATGAAATAAGTGATCATAAAAGCTATATATCAGCAGAAACATCACAGATTAATAAGTCTTTTGTAGACGGCAATAATAATATTCTCAGAGTGACAACAGAAGCAATGTCTGCTGCTCTTGGAACCGCTGATTCTATTATGATCCGTCCCTTCGACGAATTATATGAGGATCAATCCACATTCTCGCATCGGATTAGCAGAAACATTCATCATTTAATGATGGAGGAATCATATCTGAATAAAGTGGATGATGTTTCAGAAGGTTCTTACTACATCGAAATGATCACAAAAAAATTAGTCGAAATGGCCTGGACTCGGTTCCAGTTTATTGAAACAAAAGGCGGTATCACTGCAATTCTTGCTGCCGGGTTTTTGCAGGATGAGTTGAAAAAAATTCAGGAGGAAAGACAACGAAGATTTACTGATCAGAACAAAGTAATGGTTGGTGTTAATAAATATCCTCCATCTACCATTGAGAAGAAGAACGTAAATGAAATTCAGAACAAGTCTTCTTTCACTCCAAAAAATTCAATTTCGGTCGATAGAGTCAATTATTTCAGATATGCAACTGACTTCGAGAAAGGAGTAAAAGCATGAAAATCGATTTTTCAAAAATACCCCTGAAGCAAAACTCACCTACTGATCAAAAAGGAGTAAAAATAGATGAGTGGTTAACGGCTGAAATGATTCCTGTACCTAACCATTTCAATAGCAAAGTATTGAACAAAATGGAGCACCTGAATTATGCTGCAGGTATGCCTCCATATTTGCGAGGTCCTTATTCAACAATGTATACAGGAAGGCCATGGACTATTCGTCAATATGCAGGTTTCTCTACCGCTGAAGAATCCAATGCTTTTTACAGAAGAAATCTGGCTGCTGGACAGAAAGGTCTATCTGTTGCCTTTGATTTAGCAACACATCGAGGTTATGACTCTGATCATCCAAGAGTAACTGGCGATGTAGGAAAGGCAGGAGTTGCTATTGATTCCGTTCTAGATATGAAATTGCTCTTTGACCAGATCCCACTTGATAAGATGTCTGTTTCGATGACAATGAATGGTGCTGTAATCCCCATTATGGCTTTTTATATCATTGTTGCTGAGGAGCAAGGTGTAAGTCAGGATCAACTAAGTGGAACCATTCAGAATGATATTTTGAAAGAATTTATGGTTCGTAATACTTACATCTACCCTCCTGCTCCCTCAATGAGAATCATTGGTGATATTTTTGAATACACATCCAAAAACATGCCTCGATTCAATTCCATCAGTATCAGTGGTTATCATATGCAGGAAGCTGGGGCTACCTCAGACATTGAGCTGGCATACACATTAGCTGATGGCTTGGAATACCTGAGAACCGGGGTAAATTCAGGTTTAGATATCGATAAGTTTGCACCTCGGCTTTCCTTCTTCTGGGCCATTGGCATGAACCACTTCATGGAAATAGCAAAGATGAGAGCGGCCCGATTACTATGGGCCAAAATTGTGAAGTCCTTTGATCCTCAAAATCCGAAGTCTCTTTCATTGAGAACTCATTGCCAGACTTCCGGATGGAGTTTAACTGAGCAGGACCCGTTCAATAATGTTGGTCGAACTTGCATAGAAGCCATGGCTGCTGCACTTGGGCATACCCAATCATTGCATACTAATGCGCTTGATGAGGCAATAGCATTACCTACCGACTTCTCAGCTCGTATTGCCAGAAATACTCAACTTTACTTACAAGAAGAAACGGGCATAACCAAAGCAATCGATCCATGGGCTGGTTCCTACTATGTTGAATATCTTACAGATCAGATTGCAAGACGTGCTTGGGCTCTGATTGAGGAGGTGGAAGAATTGGGTGGAATGGCTAAGGCTATAGAAACCGGAGTTCCAAAAATGCGAATCGAAGAAGCAGCAGCTCGTAAGCAAGCTCGCATTGATTCAGGCAAGGATACCATTGTAGGCGTAAACAAATATCAAACCGACGAACAGGATGAAATCGATATTCTGGAGGTCGACAATAAGAAGGTTAGGGAATCCCAAATTGCCAGGCTTAATGAGCTAAGAGCTAACCGGGATGAAAATGAAGTTCAAAAAGCATTAGATTCCCTTACCGAATCAGCACAAAGTGGAGTTGGAAATTTACTTGAGTTGGCAGTTGATGCAGCCCGTAAAAGAGCTTCACTTGGTGAAATTTCTGATGCTATGGAATCTGCATTCGGTAGATATAAAGCAACAATTAAATCCATTTCAGGCGTGTATTCTTCCGAAGTTGAACATAATGAAGATTTCGAAGACGTTATCAAGCTGGGTGACCAATTTGAGACCATGGAAGGTCGGCGACCAAGAATTATGGTAGCTAAGATGGGCCAGGATGGTCATGACCGTGGCGCAAAGGTAATCTCAACCAGTTTCGCTGATCTTGGATTTGATGTAGATATCGGCCCATTATTTCAAACACCTGAAGAAGCTGCCCGGCAGGCAGTCGAAAATGACGTTCATATTTTAGGTGTCTCTTCCCTGGCTGCAGGTCACAAATCTCTGGTGCCAGAAGTTATGACCGAACTTAAGAAACGTGGTCGTGATGATATACTTGTTGTAGTTGGAGGTGTTATCCCTCAACAGGATTATGATTTTCTTTATGAAAGTGGAGTATCAGCTATTTTTGGACCTGGTACAGTAATTTCTAAAGCAGCAAAAAAGATCCTGGACATTCTTATCTCAAAAGTATCCTCATAGGAATTCATATTGTCTAATCTACCCTACTCTATTGATGAACTTGTTGAAGGAATCCTGAAGGGAGACAGAACTCTCCTCAGTCGTGCTATAACACTTATTGAAAGTTCTAAGAAGGAACATCAGGAGATGGCTGAGAAAGTGATTGAAGCTTGTCTTCCTCATGCAGGAAAATCATTCCGATTAGGAATAACCGGTGTTCCAGGGGTAGGAAAAAGTACCTTTATTGAGTCTTTTGGAAATCTGTTAATTAAGGAAGGTCACAAGATAGCGGTCTTAGCAATTGACCCATCTTCAAGTAGAACTAAGGGATCGATTCTTGGAGATAAAACCAGAATGGAGACACTTGCATCAAATTCTAATGCCTATATCAGACCTTCTCCAACTTCGGGCTCATTAGGTGGTGTTGCCAAAAACACCAGAGAAACTATTATACTTTTTGAAGCTGCCGGATATGATTACATACTTATTGAAACGGTTGGTGTTGGTCAGTCTGAAACTACTGTCCATTCAATGGTTGACTTCTTTCTGTTACTGATGCTGGCTGGCGCTGGTGATGAGCTTCAAGGTATAAAAAGAGGGATTATGGAAATGGCTGACGCTATCATTATTAATAAAGCTGATGGTGATAACCTTGGAGCATCCAAACGTGCACAAGCTGAGTATAAATCAGCCTTACATTTATTCCCACCAACATCTTCAGGGTGGATTCCTGAAGTTCACCTGGTTTCTTCACTAGAACACAAAGGAACAGATGCTATTTATGAGATGCTGAATAAATACATCAATCTGGCTAAGACCAAAGGCTATTTCGATGAGAAGCGATCAGAGCAAGCACAGTTCTGGTTAAGGGAAAGTATCGAGCAGGATTTGTTAAGAGACTTCTTCAGTAATGAGGAAATTCAGAAAGCATTTCCGGATATGAAGGAAAAGATTAAAGAGGGAAAACTACATACCTACACCGCTGCAAAGCAGTTACTGGAGCTGTATAAGAAATCGAACTGATCAACATCACAGAGCAAAGCTCTGTGATGAGACGTATTAATGCCTAATTAATCTACTCACAGTATCCATCTACCTAGTCACAGAGCTTTGCTCTGTGACGGGACATATTTAAACCTAATTTACCTCATCACACTATCCTTCCTGCCTAGTCACAGAGCTTTGCTATGTGATGAGACGTATTTAAACCTAATTTACCGCACCACAGTATCCTTCCTACCTAGTCACAGAGCTTTGCTCTGTGACGGGACGTATTTAAGCCTAATTTACCTCATACCTGTATCCTTCCTGCCTCGTCGCAGAGCTTTGCTCTGTGACATTATTTGTACTAAAGCTTACCAATTTAGATAGGAAAATCTTGAAAGTATGTACTTTGATACTGGTCTTATCAGTATGGGCAGAAGCAGATATAGAGTATTTGATGATCAATATCCTTACTTCATTACATTTTCAGTACAGTCTAGGCTTAATTTACTCACTAAATACAATGCGAAACTTATCGAAGGTTCACTCAATTACCTCACAGATCGAAAAGAGGCAACTATTCATTGCTATGTGATTATGCCTGATCATGTTCATTTAATTATTCAAGCAGATAAGCTCCCTAACGTTATGAGAAAGCTCAAATCATACACAGCAAGAGTTATAATAGATAGACTTCAAGCAACTAATCAGAGAAGAATTTTATCAATACTGAAATCAACAAAGCTTAAAGGAAATTCAACTTCCGTGTACCAATTGTGGCAAGTAGGATATCATCCTAAACAAATTACAAGTATTGATATGCTAGAGCAGAAAATGAATTATATACACTATAATCCAGTAAAAAAGGGTTTAGTTAAGAATCCAGAAGAATGGAGATATTCATCGGCTTACTATGATGCGTCACAGAGCAGAGCTCTGTGATGAGATAAAGGAATGCTTCATACCTATACAGCAGCCAATAAATTACTTGAGCTGTATAAAAATTCGAATATCTAATTCAGATTAAGCTCGGTCTCCGGGGTTCTGAAAACCATATCTTCAGCATCAAACTTCTCATCACTGAGTAACTGCTGCATCTCAGCACGCAGTTTCTGAATAGTAAGGCCACTATTCAATGCCCCATTTTTTGCGATGGAAATTCTACCCGTTTCTTCAGATACAATAACGACAAAAACATTATTCGATTCTGAGATACCAACAGCTGCCCGGTGTCTTGTCCCAAAAGAGGTAGAAATATTCGGGTTTTGTGATATTGGGAGATAGCAGCTTGCAGCAATAACTCTATTCCCTTTTATGATTACAGCACCATCATGCAGTGGTGTGTCTTTTTGAAAAATAGTTCTCAATAGTTCAGAATTTACCTTCGCATCAATCCGAACCCCCACATCAACTAAATCCTGAAGTGAATTGGATCTTGAGAAAACAATAAGAGCTCCGGTCTTTTCGCGAGCCATTGATTTCACAGCATCGATCACTTCATCAATTACATTTTCTGAATTTGTCCCACCCAATATCCTATCCAAACTGGTATTAGTACCTAATCGATATAGCAACTTTCTAATCTCAGGTTGAAAGATGATGAAAACTGCCAGAATACCTACATCCAGGATTTGAGTTAATAAGAAGTTGATGGTAGTTAAACCCAGAAGTGAAATACCTGCATTAATCAGAATTACTAAAACTATTCCCAATGCTGCCTGAATAGCAAAAGTGCCTCTTATCCAGCGATACAGATACACCAATACCAGCGCTATTATAAGCGTCTCGAAAAAGTCCTGTATGCCGAACTCAAGTAAGCCGAGAGGTAATTTCATTATTGGTATCTGTAATAGTAATAATTATTTATGCGCCTGTATCGCATTGAAGATCTGAATTGAATCAGTAGCTTCCTTCACATCGTGTACTCTTAGAATCTTGGCGCCATTGATGAGCGTATCATAATGCACAGCAATGGTTCCTGCCAATCTGCCTTCCACTTCACGTCCACCTAAAATATTTCCAATCATTGATTTACGTGAAGCACCTATCATTAAGGGGTAACCAAATTTACGGAAAATAGCAAGATGGGCCAGCATCTTTAGATTATGATCTAAAGTTTTTCCAAATCCAATTCCCGGATCAATAATGATATTGTGAACACCAGCTTCGTTTAGTGTTTTAATTTTACTTTCGAAGAATTGAGTTAGATCGTCAATTATATCATCATATTCCGGGTTTTCCTGCATCGTCTGAGGATCACCTTGACTATGCATCAAAATATAAGCGGCTCCATATACCTCACATAATTGTGCAAAACGTGGTTCTTTTTCCAAACCACTAACATCGTTCAAAATGTGAACCCCTAATTCCAGAGCCTGTTCCGCTACTTCATATTTAGTAGTATCAATAGATAGGATAAGATTAGGGTTATTCTTTCTCAGTAATTCTATTACAGGAATGACCCTTTGGAGTTCAACTTCAGTAGAAACAGGTTCAGAACCTGGTCTGGTAGATTCACCACCTATATCAATAATATCAGCACCATCTTCAACAAGTTGAAGAGCATGCTTATAAGCAACTTGGGCGTCAGTGTATTGACCACCATCACTGAATGAATCAGGTGTAACATTGAGAATCCCCATTACTATGGGTTCTCTAAGATCTATTGTGATATGTGGAAGCTCTAGATTTATTGCTGTGAAGAATTAGGCATTATTCCCAATCTTCAACCAGTTTATCAAGCTTATCCTCAACTGTTGCCCAATCATCTGCACCATCCATTGCATCTTTGGTTTCATTGATGATTCGGTCTTCCCATTTTTCTGCTAGACGTTCATTTAATTCGATGTAGTGTTCCCACTTTTCAGGCACCTCATCATCTGGGAAAATAGCTTCAACCGGACATTCTGATACACATGCATCGCAATCGATACATTCATTAGGATCAATGGTCAGAAAGTTTGGTCCCTCTTTAAATGCATCTACAGGACAAACAGCAGCGCAGTTAGTGTATTTACAGTTGATACAGGGTTCAGTAACAATGTAAGGCATAAGATCTAGTTTGAAGTTGGTTAGAAGGTTTTGAGAGAATAAGAATTAATGCCGATTATTTCAGCATAACTTTTAAACTGTCTAAAGAACCATCATTTTGAGCTGCTTCCGTGCCCAATAAATGGTTTAATAACTCATAAACATGGACATTTTCAAAAACACCCATCTCAAAATTTTCTTTGAATGATGGACCATGTGCTGCAAAGAAAGCCCACATTACCTCTTCCTGATTATCCCAGCCATGGCTTGCTCCTGTCATTTCTCCTCTGTAATAATCTTTGGTTGTTATTACATAACCAAGGTCAGCTACCAGTAATAGTTCGGGTACTCTTCCACTATTTTTAAGATGAAATCTCTCAGGAATGTCTTCTTTTAAGTAAGCATCAAAATATTCTGCATCATTGAGGTCCTCATATACTTCTTCAATCGGCCTGTCCTTTTCGCCTAGAAAGATAGCCTTTGAACCTGTTACCCATTCCACATCATCCGGATTGATATAATCATCAAGAAATATGACTTTTTCACTAGATACGTCGTACATACCATGATCTGATACAATTACGATTTCTGTATCTTCAAGCATATTTTTTTCAAGTTGCTGCATAAGATATCCAACCAAGTCGTCCGCTCTCTTAATTGCTTCTTTAACCTCATCAGACTCAGGGCCAAATCTGTGACCTATACCATCTGTAAAACTAAAGTATAGTGTCCCGAAATCTGTATCTGTATCAAGCCATTTCACAACTGTATCAATTCGAGCGCTATCAGGCAGACTACCATCATAAACTTTCCAGTGTGTAGGATGCATACCTTGAATATCGGCTTCTGAACCAACCCAGAACATTGTACCTGCTGTCAATCCTTGTTTTTCAACTGTGTTCCAAATGGGTTCACCAGAATAAAATCTACCATCCTCAACTGCTTGGCGATTGCCCATAGAATATCTTGCATCGAGCTCTGGGGCATAAAAACTGTTGTCAATTAACCCAGTGTTTTCTGGGTAAAGTCCTGTGGCAATTGAATAATGATTTGGAAATGTATTTGAAGGAAATACCGGGATCATACCATCCGCAATAACTCCTTCAGCGACAAAAGCATCAAAATTAGGTGTTTCTGCTTTTGATAGATAATCTGCACGAAAACCATCGAATGATATCAATAGAACTTTGGATTGTTTATCAGGTGCAGAACATGACAAGATTAGAAGACTCAGGATGAGTAGTGCTATACGGTTCAACATAATCCCCTCTTATGTGACAGACTTTATTCGAAGTCTGATGTTAGTTTAAATCTCGAAATACGGTTATTCATCTTATCAGCCACATATACCACTCGGTTGAAATAAGCTACTCCACTTGGCTGATTAAATTGTTTTGGTGCTGACCCCAACTCTCCGAATGATACAATTAGTCGTTTAGAACGATCAGCTGCTCCAAGAGGAGGTGTTACACCTTCCTGTCCATTTGATTGAAACTGGTACAATTTGTTGCGTGCCTCATCTACTACAAAAATGAATCGTGAAGCATCCCCTGCAAAGGCAATATCAACAGGTTTTGCGAACTTAAATGGATCATATAGAAAACTATCCGCCAGGGTCGTATCTCTTTTGAGCAAATCAGGGTTTCTTTGGAAGACCAGACCATCTGAAGTCTCAACGGCTTTAATCCATAATACCCTGAAAGCAACTTCTACTTCATCCCCGGTTTGAGCCAGCAAAAAGCTTCGATCATCAGTAAAAGTATTTCTCTGAGGTGGAGAAACAAAAGTTGTAAGAGAAGACACTTCTACCCCACTTGCAAGACTTGGTGTATTTGGATTCAATGAACGAATTTGTCTCACATTTCTATATTCACCTGTATCTTCATTCTGAACATATTCAAGGATGATTCTATCCGCAGAAGCAATGGCAGATGCGTTGTTTGCCGGGCCTTTTCTAGCAACATATAGAGTGTTGTCGGCAAGGGTAGCAACTGAAGTTATTTCAACCTTCTCATAGTTGTCGCCTCGACTTCTGTTAAGTCTGGTGATTTGAGCAGCACGTGTACTTAAACTGGCATCATCAAAAGGGAAAATGAGTGTATCAACAACCGAAGGTGTGCCTCTATGAAATCCTTCAATAATATAGACCACAGGAAGGTCATAACTATCGTTTCTCTCAGGTATAAAAATACTATCTCTTGCCGCAACGAATAGTGTAAGTTTCCTGTCTTGTGTTACGGAAGTTGCACCTCTCATTGAAATTGTCTGACGTGGCCCAAGATCAGCACGATCTAATAAGTGCAGACCTTCACCATCAGTTACATACACAAATGTATCAAAGCCGATATACACATCTGTAGGTTGGTCAAAGTCTTCCCAAAATGGAAGTACCGGAGCATAACCATCTACACTCTCTTGTTCAGGGTCTATTCTGCCTTCTTCAATAATTTCATCTGTTATATCATCAGTCTTTGATCCGAATAAATCTTCACACCCGCTGAATAGAACAGTACTGAATAAAGCAAAAAGTATTAGGTTTCTGAAGGTATTCATATTCTGAAATTTATAGAGTCAGTCTTACTGCAACCCGATTAATACTTCCAAGTCTCTCGTAATGAGTGTAGGCATAGTCAAATATCACCGACCTACCGCCAACAGGTATTTTCACGCCTGCACCTAAACTCGGAAAGTCAATCTCCTCTATACCGAACTGGTAACCACTACGGATAAAAAATTGATCCATAAATCCATATTCAGTACCGAAACTAAGTTGTTCTGCATTATCACTAGGATTCGTGATCTGCCCTGTTAGTAGCAAAGAATGTTTGTCATTATTCTTGATTACGTCGTAGGCTGCAGCAATTGAAAATCTTGTTGGGAGTACAACATCAGCAAAATCATCAACCACAATATCTTCACCCTGACCTTCGATATCTGGTCTTGTAATTGTACCAGCTGGTTCAGTATCGAAACCGAAGTTATTTATACCAACACCAAATCTAAGTCCTGTTTCACCAACGGCGTAATAAAAACCGAAATCTATACCGAAAGTATTAAGATCTACTTCAAAAATGCTTTCGTTTAAATATCTAAGTGTTAGTCCATAACTAAAATCCTCAGTCAATCTCTGGGAAGCCGTCAAACCAATTGTATAGTGAGTTGTACGATAGCTTAGACCATTTCCGAATGGTTGAAATTCTGTAGTCACCGGGATATCACCTGAACTCAGATACTGGAGTGCAGCTCCAAAAGTAAACTCTCCAACGCTGTATAATGCAGCGGTATAATTCATGGGGATGTCTACAAAATATGATGTATAACCAAACATAACTTCTGTGGTTTCACCAACAGCAGCCAAAGCAGGATTCCAGTATAAGCTTGCTGCTCCGGTTGCATCTGCCATATTTGAAGAACCCATAGCTGCCGACCTTGCATCAACATTGATTTTAGTAAACTGGAAACCTGCTGTTCCAGAACGGTCGCCACCAAAGCTTGGAATAAGACTTTGCCCATTTGCACTCATTGATGTCATCAAAATGAACAAAAGAGTAGCCAGAGATATGATATGTGTTAAAAACTTTTTCATCTATTAAAACCTGATCGAAAGGCCAACTACTATGTGACGCTGTTGAATGAAGTTCGCCGGATTCAGATATGCCGGTATGTTATTATCCCGTGGATCAAGATATCTTGGATCCCGAACGTTACTTGGAACATCATATGATCGGTCATCTCTCAGCAAAGCAAGTTCTGCCTGATTGGTTGGATAATCTGTGCGATATCCTTTTCCTGTAACAGGGTTGATGATGATCGGATTTTGATTGTTTAGGATATTAGTTATCTCCAGGAATGTGGTAATTCGTGTACCGTTAACATCAAACCATTTCTGGAAGTTGAAATCCATATAGAACCAGCTTGGGCCAATTTCACTAAATCTCTTTGCCGGATCAGCAACTCTTTCGTAAATCGGACGCCAGTCTTCTACACCAGTAAGCGGGTTTCGCTGGAATCCTCGGAATTCAACTGGGGTATATCTGGTACCACTTCTCCATACAGCCGACAAGAAAACCTGCAGTTTGTTTAAAACAGGGATGTCGAGCATTGGATTTTTACGATCGTAGGTAAATGTTACGCTACTTTTGAAATCAAATGGGCGATCCCATGCTAAAGGTGTTTCAACATTTGCTCCAATATTCTGTGATGCCTGAATAGCTCTAAGATTATCATCAGATGTTGAACTCAACCCTTCTGCTCTTGAATAAGAACCTGAAATTTGACCTCTTAAAATATCTCGGTATCGCTTAATGTAGGTTACTTCAACCCCTCTTGATCTAGCGAAATCACCATTAATACGGAACGCGTTTACAACCTCACGACCAGTTGCATCCAGTACGTTTACACTTTGAGTGGTAATAAAATCATATTTATCTCTCCAGAAGGCTGATACATTCAATGCATCATTTGAGGTAATCTGGTTTCTAAGTCCAATTTCATAGGATATGTCGACTTCAGGATCAAGGTTTGGGTTACCTAAATCAGGTAAATCTGATTGATCCCGGTAGAAAGGATCTAATCCTGAATAAACAAAAGTAGGGTGAGGTAATCTGGTTGAGTGTCCGTAGTTGAAGAACAGAACTTGATTCTCCCTTACCGGGAAGGATACACTCACTTTAGGCAGTAACCTGAACTTGAAACGTAAACCAAGTAACTCAGTTGTACTATTACGATAACCTTCTCTTACGAAATCAGGAACAGGAGAATCTGGATTCTCAACTGCATTATCTACATAACGCCCAGGAGCCCAGTATTCCATTCGCAGACCAACATTTGCAATCAAACCACGATATCTGATCTTATCCGTAATAAAGAAAGCGCCTCTTTTTGGTCTCGCTCTCCATAAATCAAAAGTCTGACCAATTCTAAACGTTTGAGACTGTTCGCCAGTTGTCGGATCAATAACAATGGGAGCACCAATCCAGGGTCTGGTTATATCAATCCATTGGTAATCATTGAATTTAAATTCAAAGCCTGCATTAATTTGGTTCTGACGACCATTAATGAATTTTGTGAGAGTGGATTTAACCGTAATCTCTTCAGCATAATGATCATGCCAAAGTGAAGCGATACCGCCGTTATTGAAAAATCCTGGTCCAGCTAAAACAAAAGTGAAATCATCTGACCCTGCAAACTCATCGGCTGGCCAGGTCGTAATTGACTCTGCATCGAATTCACTATCTACTGAATCGGGGCGCCAGTCTCTGCCATTTGCATCAGCTCTAAGTCTTGTGAATAAACGGCTGACCTGAACTTCATAAAATGCTGATTGGGATACAGCCTGTGTCCACTTCACATATGCTAATTTACTGTCTGCTGCATATGTATTTGCCTGATCAAGATCTAACTGAAATGGAAACTGGAAACCAGGTTGTACCTGTACATCTGCACCCGTAATCTGCAGCATGCGTCGGTTCTGGTTAATAGTCAAAGACCTTTGATAAGCCGCCTGAAATTTCATTCCTGGCTTTGGATTGTAGGTTAGCTTATAACTTCCATTCCATCTGTTACTTTGCCGCGGTGAAAATCTATCGTCATTAACCAAGGAAGTTCTAATCTGATTAGCCGATAGTTTTGTATATCCATCAGATAAAGCAGCCTGCCCAGTAACAAAGAAGGTCAGATCACCAGGTAAATTTATACCAAGTGCAGGAAGAAGTTGCTTTGCCAGAATACTTGGCCCGCCGAGTGATACTTCATAGGTATCTTCAAAGAAATTTGCCTGATTACTGGTAACATTCGATCCAAGGTTATCTCTTTTATGGGTGAAATTTCCTTCATAATTCTCACCTCCATCTCTGGTTCTCACAGAAATTACACCGGAAGTTACATCACCATATTCGGCACCAACACCACCAGTTACCAGTTCAACTGCTGAAAATGAATTCGCACCCAAATCCAGTCCTAAACCAGTTCCTGCAAGTGGATCCTGAGCGGAAACACCATCGATAACAAAAGCTGCTTCGTTTGCACGACCACCTTTTATATAAAGTCCAGTCGGATCCTTGATAACACCTGCCTGAAGTGCCACTGCATCTTCAACAGCCTTAATAGGAGCTGCTTCAATATCTTTTCTACTGATGGTTACTGATGTTTTTGATTTTTCAACATCAAAAATTGGGGCTTCACCTACTACTACAACTTCCTGTTCAGAAGTAATAACTACCTCTTTAATATCATAATCTAAACGAGTGACCTCTCCTGCTGTTACTTTAATTCCTGTTAGAAGAACACGTTCAAAACCAATGAAAGAAATCTCAACAGTATATTCACCAGGACGAATTCTATTTATTCTATAAAAGCCATCAATATTCGTTTGAGCTCCAAAACTAGTCCCCTTAATAATCACATTTGCTCCGGGCAGGGTTTCCCCATTTCCCTTATCCTTAATGATCCCTTCAATGGTTCCGGTTGTGGTGGGTTGTGCCACCAAAACAGCTGATGAGAGCATCAAAAAGAATAAAACAGCAAATGATAATATCTTCTTCATATTCTGTTACCTATTGTTGGAAACCCAGTTCCTGTATGCCTAACTCGTTAATTAGTTCTGAAACATTGTTATTGCCATCCAGATCTGTTAATTCAAGAGCAACGTAAATTAAGTTACCCTCACCACTCTTTATTACTACATCTTCGAAACCGGTGTAATCTATAATTTGACCTGTAATGATCTGAACTCTGAAGTCAGCAGTGTATAGCACTTCAGCTCCAGCAACTGCTTGCATAGGAGCTACTGTACTCATAGTTCTTGTAATCTGTAACTCTGGTAAGGTCGGATCGATCGGGGTTACCGCACTATTCCTGAGTAATCTGAAACTAGTTTGAATACCTTCTACTTTACCTACATCACCGACAGGCAGGAAATTAAATACCTCATCACCTGAGCCAATTATTTTAGATGGAATAATTACAAGAAGTGAGCCGCCCTGATCCAGAAAATCAGTAGTCAAACTTTGAGCAAATGTGATGTTTCGATCAATATTATTCGACATCCAATAGATGTAATCCCATTGCGCCAGATCAGTTCGAGCAGTCTCCAGATTACCTGGAAAAGCTTCAGAAATACGAACTTTCTGACCTGCAGCTGCTTCTCCATCTGTAATATTTAAGACATCAGGAATAATCCCATTAGCTGCCAATAAATTCAGGTGAAATATCTGATTATCATCCGAATCCCGACTATCGTCATCATTTAAGAATAGCACTCTGGAGGTTTGTCTTTTTACAAACCAGGTATGACTAACAATTTCACTTACTGCACCAGAATTATCAGTGACTCTTATAAAGGCTTTATTATCCTGTTCAGGAATAATATTTCTAAACTCTAATGGCGTGTTTGGTGTGGATAGATTTGTACCAATCTTAACATCAGCAGTAGTAGGTCCAACAGTTGTTCCATCAATAATTAAAGTCACAAATGTCCGCCCGTCCTCATCTATGTTTTCAAGAGGAATAGATGTCCAGTTATTTTCATCTAGCGAGTCATTAAAGGCAATTTCAACACTTGACAAACTTACCAATCCATCCTGATCAACAACGGTCCAGCCAAAGCTTGTAATCCCAAAAGTGGTATCCGGAGGAAGCTGATTTGAATTAAATGAAATAGATGGAACCGTATTTTTAACGGGTAGTGAAATACTTGCACCAATAGGATCTCTTGCCCCATTATTATCAACGGCCCTTACTTTAAATAAAACGGTATCAGCTGCCTGACCTGGAGCGATTGGAAGAGTAAAAATACTATCCGTCTGGAAGGTTGTTCTCCAGGCACTCTCCGAAGTATCATTGATAGCATACTCATAGCGAAGAATGTATCCATCAGGATCATTTCCCCACCATGACAGAGCTACTCTACTTGAAAGAAGTGTTCCATCCGGAAGATTTACATTGTCTACTGTTAAACTTGTCGTTGGAGGCTCATTATCCAATTCTTCTCCTGAAATGCCGCCTTCATTACAGCCTTTCAGAACAAAAATGGAAACGCACAAGAACAACAAAAACAGTTTAGTCGAATGCATATTGGTTAATAGAAGATTATTCGTTTAATAAAAATAAACCATGGGCATTAAGCCCATGGTTTAAATAACTGATGCTATTTAATTAACATCATTTTCTTTGTCTGGTTGAATGAACCAGCTTCGATTCTGTAAATGTAAACACCACTAGCTAATCTAGAAGCATCGAAAGATACAGTATATGAACCAGCAGCTCTTTGATCATTTACAAGAGTTGCTACTTCCTGACCAAGCAGGTTGTAAACAGTAAGTCTCACATCAGCTGCTTTTGGCAGATCAAATGAGATGTTTGTGCTTGGGTTGAAAGGATTCGGATAGTTTTGATCTAATGCGAATACCTTTGGAAGATTTGAATCTTCTTCGTTTGATACTGCGGCTGAGTTAGTCAGAGAAATAGAACGATAAAGAACATCGTATGACTGAGAACCGAAATCATAACTGTCAGCAACTGGGTATGTGTTATTTGAGTCTGTAACTCTAACATTCCACAGAGCATCAGCTGTCTCACCATCTGATACGCCTAATCCTTCAAGAA
>CBFHVG010000113.1:0-9940 GCA_965659005.1 uncultured Balneolaceae bacterium | reverse complement strand
AGTAATCGATATTGGTGGTGGAAGTACTGAAGTTATTCATGGCCGCCAGGGGAAAATCATTGATGCCTATTCATTTGATATGGGTTCAGTTCGGTATACTGAGAGGTATCTGAAACATGACCCGCCATTTAGAGAAGAAATAATAGAAAGCGAAGAAGCGGTTGTTGATGAATTGACAAAAGCAAAACACCGTCCTAAAAGAAATGTGAAGGTGATTGGAGTGGGTGGAACTTTAACTTCTCTTGCAGCCATCGATAAGCAAGTTGAACAGTTCGATAAAGAACATATCAATGGACACCTTATGGAAACCAAGAAGCTGGTATCAGGTATTGATGTGTTCGCACTTCACACTCATGAGCAGATTCTTGAGCTAAATAGAGAAGTACTAAATGGAAGAGAGGATATTTTTCTTGCAGGTATTTTGATTCTCAAACAATTCCTGCTCACTTATAAGCTGGATGAAATCATCGTGTCGATGGGGGGCGTCAGACACGGAGCTATTCTAAAATAATAAAGGCGCCCGAAAGCGCCATTAAAAGTGAATTAGACTGGTAATAATTATTTACCAATACCTAGTCTGACACCAGCAGTGATAACTACCTGATCAGCATCTCCCAGAACAAATTTTAATTCAGTGAACGCATCTACTGGCCCAAGACCGAACTCCGCACCACCACCGAGGTTTAATCCTAATTCAGTACTTGATTCATCAAATGATGTAGTTCCAACACTACCACTAACAGATGCAGTTGCAAAATTTAAACCTGCTAACCCATAAACTGTTGCGCTTGGAATAGCATCAAATAAGTAATGTGCATTTGCATTAAAAGTCCAGAAGTTGTTATCGATATCTCCAACATCTTCAACAAAAAAGAATCCAATATCAGCAGCTGCACGTAGGTTCGTTACAGGCAGATCAATAACACCATTTACTTGTAAACCAAGTTCTTCGATGTCAGTTCCATATATAAAGCCGCCACCCACTTTAATTCCTTGGGCATTAGTCGTCTGTGTAAATAGCATTATAAATAATGCGCAAAATGATAGTAGGCTAAGTTTTTTCATAACTCCCTAATTAATTTAAGTTAGCGCCATAATTTATTAATTCCCGTTAATAAAAAAAGTTTTCATTTTATTTTTGTCAATTTGAGGTATATGAAAGAATTGAAAAAAGACGTTTTCATTATTCCCAAGCTTTGTATTTTAGGCAGTCAACAAAAAATGCATGTCTACTAACGATACCTCAAATAGCGAGAACAAAACACCCAGAGCTAATGCCTCGGCAAGTAGTTTAGAGGATGATAAGTTTGTAAAAAGTGCTATTTCAGGGGATGAGAAGGCATATGCAGACTTGATGGAAAAATATAACCGTGCTCTATATTTCCATATTCAAAAAATGATTAAGGAAAAAGAGCTGGTTGAGGACCTGGTTCAGGAAGTATTTATTAAAGCATTCAAGAACCTGGCTACCTATAGCAATGAATATGCATTTTCTACTTGGCTATACCGTATTGCTACGAATCATACCATTGATTATCTAAGGAAGAAGAAGCTACAGACGCTTTCTATTGATGATCCCATTCGAACAAAGGATGGTGAAATGCAGGTTCAACTTCCTGATCATCAGTTCGCAACTGATCGGGTTATTATCAAAAAGCAACGTGCAAACATTATTCATGCAGCAATAGATGATTTGCCTGAGAAGTACAGAGATGTGATTCAAATGCGACACATGGAAGAAAAGAGCTATCAGGAAATTTCCGAGGAGCTTGATTTACCGCTTGGTACGGTTAAGGCGCACATATTCAGAGCAAGAGAATTATTGTATAAAGCCCTCAAAGATAAGAGAGATCAATTCTGATAGGCTCTAGCACACAGACTTAATAATAAATTTAAAATTATTAGTAATATATTTACGATAATTTCCTCTTCTTAATTACAAATCAACTATCAAGAATCAATAATCTATATGATGAAGTATAAATCAAGTAAAACAATAAGGGTAGTTGCAATGATAATGATGGTTTCTGCTATCTCATTATCATGTAGTAATAGTACAGATAGTGATAACGCTGAACCACCGGCAATTCCTGATTTGGATGCATTTCAGCCGAGTTTGGACTTCTTTAATCAACAACCAACCGCGAAACTTAATGCTGCTGATCCAACAAATTTCTTAACAGGAGCAACATATGCTACTATTGCTGGAGGTTTATTTCAGGCATTTTCCCAATTAGGTCTGGTATATATTGAGCTTGCTGAAAATGTTGAACCCACTCTGGATGGTGATACATGGGTTTGGTCATATTCATATGGATCTACCGCTGAAGGTAGTGTTGGATTTGAACTTAGAGCTACAGTGGTAAACGATAATTTTCTATGGGAGTTATTCTTTTCAGCTGAAATCCCAGGGGAAGTTTCCTTTACCAATGAAAAATTCATGGAAGGTACTGTAGCAAGTGATGGTTTAACTGGATCATGGAGTATTTTCCCATTCTTAGAAGAAGATGAAAGCGCGATTGCTACATATGAATGGAATTTTACCAATGAGTCTGAAGGACAAGCCATTGTTACTTTCTTCGATAGTGGAATTGAAAGTGGAACAATTACATATACAGTAAATGGTGATGATAATACGATTGAGTATGCTTCAGGTGGTGAGACATTCACTATTTTCTGGAATGAGACAACAAATGTTGGCTACTACATCTATGATGGCATGAGATATTGCTGGGATGCCAGTCTACAAAACACGGCCTGCACGGTTTAATAAATAAACCTAATTATCGTAGTGAAAAGGGGTGAGCTAAAGAGTTCATCCCTTTTTTAATATCTCAGATTTTTGACAAATTACCAGCTACAATAGTAGTATTTCGAGTAAAACCATCATACTTAGTTCTCTTAACAGCACTTCCTTCAAAAATTTCATTGAATTGATTAATACTCATTGATAGCCAGTGGTTTATACTATCTACTTCAAGTTGTTTCCTGGGGTGTAAATCTTCAAATAAACCCATTTTAGCTTGGCTGTTCCATGGACACACATCCTGACAAATGTCACAGCCAAATATCCAGTTTTTCATATCTGAATGAAGGCTTTCATCAATTTCCCCATCATGTTCAATAGTGAGATATGAAATGCACTTTGTTGAATCTACTCGATAAGGTTCATATATAGCATTTGTTGGACAGGCATCAAGGCAACGTGTGCAAGCTCCGCAATGATCGGTTTGAGGGGTGTCATATAAGAGTTCCAGGTCCAGAATGATTTCACCTATCAGGAAATAGGAGCCCAGTTTCCTATTTAAGAGGTTCGAATTCTTACCAATCCAGCCTAATCCAGCGAGTTGTGCCCATTTCTTATCCAGAACTGGTGCTGAATCCACAAATATACGTCCAGAAACTTCCCCAACTTCATCCTTGATGTAATCAAAGAGAAGAGTGAGCTTCTTCTTTAAAACCTTATGATAGTCTCTGCCTTGAGCATATTTGGCAATTTGAGGCCTTTCTTCATCTCCAATAATCTTATCATGATCCGGGTGATAATAAGAAGCCAGCACGGAAATGACTGTTTTAGAGTCTTCAACTAGCAGGGTAGGATCCAACCGTTTGTCAAAGTGATTTTCCATCCAGCTCATGGTGGCATGGCGACCTTGTTTGAGCCACTCATCAAGCCTGTAAGCCTCTTCCTCGAGATATCGGGCTTGGGCAAAGCCACAGGCATCAAAACCAATCTCAAGCGCCTTAGAACGTATTAGATGTGTTAAATCTGATCGGTTTTTCATGGAATGGTGACAGATTGATCAGGCGACCACCAATTTATCGCCTTTCCACTTCAATTCCTGAAGATCGCCATCTTTAAGCCGTAGAGTTCTGTACTGGAATTTTTTCACAAGATTGTAATTGTGAGTAATCATCAGTACTGCCATCCCTCTGTTATTAATCTGCTGAAGCAATTCCATGATTTGAATAGCCGCTTGTGGATCCAGATTACCTGTAGGTTCATCAGCAAGCAGAATCCTTGGTTCATTTGCTAATGCACGAGCAATGACCACTCTTTGCTGTTCTCCACCAGATAAATCACTTGGTTTGTGATTTCTTCTATGGCTTAAACCAACCATGGCAAGTACTTCAAGTACTCTTGATTTTATAAAACGAGGTTTCTCGTTTGTTACTTGCATTGCAAAGGCCACATTATCAAATACATTTCGATCAGGAAGTAATTGGAAATCCTGAAATACAATACCCAGGCGTCTTCTGAGGCGGGGTATTTCTCTTAATGAGATTTTGTTTACCGGGAAGTCTGTAACCCGTACAGAGCCCTCATCAGGCACTAAATCTCGGTAAATCAACTTCAGGAATGAGCTTTTTCCTATTCCAGTTGGACCAATGAGGTAAGAGAATTCCCCATTTGCTAGTTGAAAATTAACTCGATCCAGAATAGGTCGACCATCGAAGCTCAGGCTGACATTCCGAAATTCAATTACTGAGGTGTCTGACATGATAATATTAAATTAATACGTGAACTCTGTTCTGTTGCCGGTGTTAGATCGAAATCACCATAGGCTGCAACTATCGACCAAGGCGATTGTTCTACATATGAGGTCATTTCGTCCAAAGTATACACCCTTTGACAATGAACTTCCGAAAAAGTATGTGTTATTTCCCTTGTCTCAGGATCCAATACTTCTATTTCGAAGTGATTGTAATGAAGATGCTTTTTTATATCAAATGAAGATTTCCTGAAATAGCGATAATTATTTATTTCTGCCTGGTCATTATCAAGATAATCGACTGATTCAAGAGAATTTTTAGGAGTGGCAAAATCGAAAATCAAAAAACCATCCTTATTTAGCAGTTTAGGGGCTTCATTCAGAAATTGTTTAACCTCTTTTGGGTCTGTGAGGTAATTTATACTATCAAATACTGAAAAAACGATGTCATAGCTATCATCAATATTCAAATTCTGAAAGCTCAATGGAAAGAAGTTGACACCTGATTCCATTTGGTTAGCTTTTTTTATTCCAATTTCGAGCATTTCCTTTGATATATCAGAGGCATCAACCTGATAATAGCCTAATTCTTCTAGTGACAATGCCAACGACCCTGTACCACAACCCATTTCCAGAATATCAAATGCTTCAGGATGATGAGTTTGAATAATTTCATCTATATAATCAGCCCATGATTCGTAGTCGACGTCCTGCATTAGAGTGTCATATAAAACAGCAAGGCTGGAATAATTTATAACCTGCCTATCCATTTTGATGCCCAATCATGCTCATAGCCAGATCAAATGCAGCATTGAATGAAGAGGGATCAGCAATTCCTTTACCAGCTAAAGCATATGCAGTTCCATGATCTGGTGATGTTCGGATAATGGGGAGTCCTGCTGTAAAATTAACTCCATTCCCAAATGAAAGGGTTTTGAAGGGAATTAATCCCTGATCATGATACATAGCCAGTATTCCATCATAATGAGTCTGCTGCCTAGCACCAAAAAAGCCGTCTGCTGGAAATGGACCTTCGATATGTATGCCCTCATTCTGTAACTCTGAAATTGCGGGAGTAATTATATCAACTTCTTCCATACCTAAAATACCACCATCACCTGCATGTGGATTTAACCCAAAAGCTGCAATTTTTGGGTTTTCAATGTTAAAATCATTTCGAAGTGAGGCATCGAGCAATCTTGCTTTTTTCTGAATTGAAGATTTATTGACCCAAGATGTGACATCAGACAAGGGGATATGAGCTGAAACTAAAGCTACCCTTAGTCCATCATTGACCAGCATCATCAGTACATCATCTGTCTGAGTTTGTTCGGCCAAAAACTCAGTATGTCCAGGCACTGAGTAACCTGCTTTATTTATGGCATCTTTAGATATTGGAGCGGTTACCAATGCATCACATAGTCCATCTCTGCATAAGTGAATACCCATTTCAATTGCTTTCATCGCATGTAAACCTGCTTCAGCAGAAAGAAGGCCTGCTTCAATAAGTAGATCTTTATCAATTTCCGGATTAAGCACATAAACACCACCAGTTTCTATTTCATCAACAGAATGGATGATTTGGAAATCCAGATTTAAGTTGAGAATCGACAGATAGTGATTGATGATTTTAGGTGAGCCAAGAATGAGTGTGGCAAGCTTCGTGTGATCCTGATTAAGAACAGACTTAATAACAACTTCAGGACCGATGCCATTAAAGTCGCCAATACTAATACAGATTTTTTTTAGGTCATTTGTGCTCATTGCACGAATATACGAAAAAGACTTAGCTCTTAGCCCCTGGATATAAGTTGAAATTCACCAAATCCTGAAGTTTTTTCGAAAACAAAGGTTCGTTTTCCATACCTCCAGAGTTCCAAAACTTCACCTGTTCCCGGACGTCTGCGGGTGATCTCATCTGGTGGCCCAAATTTGATATAAGTTTCGCCTTGATCTGTTTCAAACCCTGGAGTCTGTGGTCCTGAAAACTCTTCAAAACTATAATCTATACGGCGATAATACTCAGCCATTAATTCGTTATAGACAGTTGAAGGAGTTGGATCTTTATCCTTCCAGAAGTCACGGAATTTCATCTCTTTTTCACGTCCGTTTCCTCTTTTAAGTTCTTTTAACTCATCCGCTGTAGTGATGTATTTTAACATTTCAAGAGAGATGTCCAGACTAAACAAGCTTGCAGGCATGTCTGCCCAAAAAGAACGAACAATTTCGAAGGCTAGTGGTCGATCCATACCTTCTTTCATAAGAGCAAGGCGATAAGCAGCATTTTCGAATGTACTATTAGGTATTTTAACCAAGGCATAGGTATAGCTGCCACCGGATTTTATTAATTCCAATGCAGGGTTATCATTTAGATCGGTAAGGGCTATAGTTGAATTGTTATAAATGTCATCCTCTCCCAGTTCATAGGCAAATACTTCAGCTTGTAGCGTTGTATCCTTACGACCCGGGTTAACTCTATTCATTTGAATGCTGTATTTAGCATCTGAGTCATAGTTTGGTATTAGAATAAGTGCATGAAAGTCTTTACCAAATTCTACACTCTGGCTCATATTTGTCAGTGTAAGAATTGGATTTTCAGCCTCCGATATAGACTTAATAAGGTAGACATCACCACGCATTTTATTTTCGTTATTCATTATCCGAATATTTCTGCGAGAAGAGTTTCTATCATTTACCGATTCACCCAATCCCAACTGAAGCAAGTAGTTATATTCCCCATTTTTTAGGGTTGTACTTAACTGTCCGGCTACATATTTCTTTTTTGATTGAGTGTCCTCAAAGGTCTTTGTAAATACAGTATCACTCCAGAAATCACGATTTACCGATTGGAGGTTGTTAGGGTCTCTCTCATATTTCCCATTGAATATCTCCGCGTTTAAACGAATAGTAGCATAATATTCTTCATCACCGGGTGCGCTAATATCATCAGTTGGATTAATTTTCTTAAAAGGGAGAAAATCATTATCAAATCGGAAAATTACAGTAAATACTGATTCAGTAGTGTCTTTGCCAGGAGTAATAATAGTATCCAGATAGAGATTAGGTTGTTTCGCTCTGGCCTGTAATGATGTATAATTTATGCGCTGACGCTGGGCAAAAGCGTCAGTAGTAATGAATAGGAGAGAAAGAAGAGCAATGATGTATAGTTTCATATTTCGTCTGAAAAGTCTTTTATAATTGTTATTACAATTTCCTTGAGTGTAACGCCTTTTCCTAAACTTAAATTTCGGTAACTTCAACGTCCAAAGTTACAAGCTATTATTTAAAAACGAATTAAAAGTATGACCACTCAAGCTGGAAGCGCTACCAATCATTGGCTAAATGCACTAATTGATGACATAAATAATCAGGAATCACAGATTAAATTAGGTGGTGGAGCTAAACGTATAGAGAAGGAACACAGTAAAGGAAAACTTACAGCCAGAGAACGTATTGAACATCTCATCGATAAGGACTCGAAGTTTTTTGAATTGGGTTTATGGGCAGGATACGAGATGTATGAAGATGTAGGTGGCTGTCCCTCGGGTGGCGTGGTGACCGGGATTGGTGAAGTAAGAGGAAGAACATGTATGATTGTTGCAAACGATGCTACAGTGAAAGCAGGAGCATGGTTTCCAATTACAGCCAAAAAGAATTTAAGAGCTCAGGAGATCGCAATTGAAAATCATATTCCTTTGATTTATCTGGTTGATTCGGCGGGTGTATTTCTACCAATGCAAGATGAAATTTTTCCGGATAAAGAACACTTTGGTCGAATATTCCGAAATAATGCTGTTATTTCAGCCAAAGGGATACCTCAAATTGCAGCTATAATGGGTCCTTGTGTTGCAGGTGGTGCTTATTTACCCATAATGAGTGATGAAGCGCTTATAGTTGATGGTACCGGATCTGTGTTCCTGGCCGGGTCTTACCTTGTTAAAGCAGCTATTGGTGAGTCTGTTGATAATGAGACTTTAGGTGGTGCCACTACACATACAGAAATAAGTGGTGTTACTGATTATAAAATGGAAGACGATGAAACCTGTCTGTCTACAATTCGGGATTTAGTTGATAAACTTGGACCATATGATACAGCAGGATTTAACCGGTCTGAAGCAAAAGCACCATCGAAATCTCCTGAAGAAATCTTTGATATCCTGCCTGAAGCAAGAACTTCGCCTTATGATATGAGAGTGTTACTGGAATGCATCGCGGATGAAGGCAGTATGACAGAATTCAAAAAGGGTTATGGAGATACGATTATTACAACTTATGCCCGTATTGATGGCTGGAGTGTTGGAATTGTGGCAAATCAGCGGACAGTTTCAAAGACTAAAAAGGGTGAAATGCAGATTGGTGGAGTTATTTACTCGGATTCTGCAGATAAAGCCGCACGATTCATTATGAATTGCAATCAAAAGAAAATTCCATTGGTGTTTCTACAGGATGTTACTGGATTTATGGTTGGAAGTCGATCCGAACATGGTGGCATCATCAAGGATGGTGCTAAAATGGTTAATGCGATGAGTAATTCAACCGTGCCAAAAATTACAATAGTAATAGGAAACAGTTATGGTGCCGGAAATTATGCCATGTGTGGAAAGGCCTATGATCCAAGATTCATTTATGCATGGCCGACAGCTAATATCGCTGTAATGAGCGGGGCTTCAGCGGCTAAGACTTTGCTGCAGATTCAAGTTGCTGCCCTTGAGAAAAGAGGTGAGACCATCACAGAAGAAGCAAGAGCGAAACTAATGGATGAAATCACCGAACGATACAAGCATCAAATGGATGTGCGTTATGCTGCATCAAGGTTATGGGTGGATGGCATCATTGATCCAAGAGAAACTCGCGACCGAATTTCGAATGCTATATTGTGTGCCGATTTAAATCCGGAAATTCCGGAATATAAAACCGGTGTAATACAGACTTAGTTGAATGAGATATAAAATCGAAGAGTATGATCACACACTTCGTGTGGAAGTGGAAGCTAGCTTCTCGCTCTTGGATTTTCTTGCCCTATTTAGCTGCCTCGTATTCGGAGTATATTTTGCGGTATTCCTATGGATATTTGCCGCTGCTGTATTGGTCAGACTCTTTACTAAGAATGTGTTTGAGTTCAATTTTGAAGAACAAAAAGCGGTTCAATACCTTAAAATTGTATCCTATCTAAAAATAAAGCGCTACACCATTCCCTTTAATCATATTCTGGTTATCCTGTTTTCAAACCTGGATTCAGGTCCGGCTTTATTCGAGTTCGGAACCAAGGAAAAAGAATGGTACAGCCTGGAAATCAAAACGAAAGAGAAGAACTATCTTATTGTAAAGGGGGAGCGAGATGAATTCGATCAGCTACTTCAACTCTATTTTGATATGGAAAGCAGACTCGACGATGAGATATTTTTCCAGTCAGAGTTTATTGAGTTTGAAGACAACTAATATTGATT
>CBFHVG010000112.1:0-24933 GCA_965659005.1 uncultured Balneolaceae bacterium | reverse complement strand
ACGGGATCATGTGAACTGCCGAGCGGTGTAGAAATGGTCATGCCGGGTGATAACGTGAAGTTAGATGTGACGTTAATCCAGCCAGTGGCCATGGAAGAGGGTCTGCGATTTGCGATCCGTGAAGGTGGCCGTACCGTTGGTGCCGGCGTGGTAACTAAAATCTTAGACTAAACAGAGGCTCTGAGTAGTGGCAACACAACAAAAAATCAGAATTAAGCTGAAATCATACGATCACAATTTGATCGATAAATCAGCTGAAAAAATTATTCAAACTGTAAAATCAACTGGTGCTGTGGTATCGGGTCCAATTCCGCTACCAACAAGAAAAAGCATCATTACTGTAAATAGATCAGTTCACGTGAATAAAAAGTCTCGTGAGCAGTTTGAATACAGAGCACACAAAAGACTAATTGATATCCTTTCAACAGGATCTCAAACTGTAGATGCACTGATGAAGCTTGAGCTTCCATCGGGTGTTGACGTAGAAATCAAAGTATAACACAATAGATAAAGAACCATGAGTGGTTTAATTGGAAAAAAAATCGGTATGACTTCTGTGTTCGATAATCTCGGCCGTCACATTCCTGTGACTGTTATCGAGGTTGAACCAATGGTTATTACTCAGATTAAGACCCTAGAGAATGACGGCTATGCATCTGTTCAACTAGCTTCTTTCGATAAGAAGGAGAAAAGAACAAGCAAAGCTCTTAAGGGACATTTCGAAAAAGCTAAAACATCTCCTAAGAAGGTAGTACATGAATTTAAAGGCTTCGACACTGAAGGTTTAAATCTTGGTGATGAAGTAAAGCTTGAAGATGTATTCACTGTAGGTGATATCGTTGATGTTGTTGGATACAGCAAAGGCCGTGGTTTTGCGGGTGTTATTAAAAGACACAACTTTGCAGGTGTTGGTGATGCAACACACGGTCAGCACAACAGACTAAGAGCTCCTGGTGCAATTGGTAACGCATCAGATCCATCACGTGTATTTAAAGGAATGAGAATGGGTGGTCGTTTTGGTAATGATAGAAAAAAGGTGAAAAACCTTAGTATTGCCAACGTTCTTCCTGAGTCAAATACTATCCTTGTTACTGGTTCAATTCCTGGGCCAAAGGGCAGTTATGTAGAAATTCACAATAAATCGTCTTTGAACTAGATCCATGAAAGTAGATACGTACAAAATAGACGGTACCAAGGCTTCTAAAAAAGCAGAACTGAGTGATTCAGTTTTTGCGATTGAGCCAAATGAAACTTTGATGTACGAAGATGTTCGTCGTCATTTAGCTAATAAGCGCCAGGGTACTGCTAAGACAAAAGACAGATCAGAAGTAACAGGTAGTAGAAAGAAGCTATACCGTCAAAAAGGTACAGGTAACGCTCGTAGAGGATCTGCTCAGGCAGGTATTCTTAAAGGTGGTGGTACTTTCTTCGGTCCTAAGCCAAGAACTTATACTGTTAAGATGACTAAGAAGATGAGACAGATTGCTCGTAAATCTGCTTTATCACTAAAAGCATCAAATAGTTCAGTTATGGTTATCGAAGACTTCACTTTTGAGCAACCTAAAACTTCTCAGATCACTGACATCCTTAAAGCACTTGAAATCAATGGAAAGAAAGTTCTTCTATTGACTGCTGTCACGGATCATATGGTGTATAAGTCTGGCAGAAACATTCCAAAGGTTCAGATTATTGAAGCTAATAAACCAACTACATACGATTTGATGTACGCTGATGTATTGTTGATTCAGAAATCTGCAATTGATGTACTTGAAAATAGTATTGAACCAAAAGGTGAAGAGGTAGCTGCATGAAAAAAGTAATAATCAGACCTGTTATCACTGAAAAACTTACCAGACTTCAGGATGAATTAGGTAAGTATACATTTGAAGTAGCAAAAGCTGCTACAAAACCGGAAATCAAAGAAGCTATTGAAAGCACTTATCCGGGAGTAAAGGTTAAAGGTGTGAACACATTGATCATGCCAAGCAAGCCAAAAGGCCGACATACAAGAAGCGGTTTTCAGGCTGGTAGATCCAAGACGTGGAAGAAAGCAATTATAACTCTTAAAGAAGGCGAAATAGATTTATTCGCTGAAGTATAAGACTACGATTAAACCATCATGGCAACTAAGAAACTAAAATCAGTTACCCCCGGACAGCGCCACAGAATCGCACCTGTGTTCGATGACGTGACGACAAACGTTCCGGAGAAGTCGCTAACTGAAGGCATACATAAGTCTGGCGGTAGAAACAACAGAGGTAGAAAAACTTCTCGCCACCGTGGAGGTGGACACAAGCGCCGTTACAGAATTATCGACTTCAAGAGAAACAAATTTGATATCCCGGCTACAGTACAAACTATCGAGTATGATCCGAATAGATCAGCTCGTATTGCTCTGGTAGCTTATGCTGATGGTGAAAAGAGATACATCATTGCTCCGGATAAATTGAAAGTAGGCGATACTGTTATATCAGGTCAGAATGTAAATCCTGATTTAGGTAATTCAATGCCAATGGCTAGTATACCAGTTGGTACTTTCATTCACGCTATTGAGTTAAATCCTGGTCAAGGTGCAATTATTTGTCGTTCTGCAGGAACAAGTGCACAGCTTGTTGCTCGTCAAGACAAATATGTAACTATCAAGATGCCATCAGGTGAAGTGAGAATGATTCTAGGTGCATGTATGGCCACTATTGGTACTACAAGTAACCCTGATCACATGAACACAACTATCGGTAAAGCAGGTAGAAGCCGTTGGTTAGGTAGAAGACCACAAACCAGAGGGGTTGCTATGAACCCGGTTGATCACCCAATGGGTGGTGGTGAAGGTAAAGCATCTGGTGGCCATCCACGTTCACCTTGGGGTCAGATGGCTAAAGGTAAGAAGACACGTAATAAGAGAAAGCTGTCTTCAAAATTCATTGTAAGAAGAAGAAACGCCAAGAAAGTTTAATAGCAGGAAGATATGCCTAGATCACTAAAAAAAGGACCATTTATCAGTTATAAGCTGCAACGTAAAGTTGATTCAGCTCAGGATAGTGGTAGCAAGAAAGTTATCAAAACCTGGTCAAGATCATCTATGATCACACCGGATTTTGTGGGTCTTACTTTTGCAGTTCATAACGGAAAGCAGTTCATCCCGGTATTTGTTACCGAGAATATGGTAGGTCACAAACTTGGCGAGTTTGCACCAACCAGAACATTCCGTGGTCACCCTCAAAAGAAATAAAAACAGTATAGGTTGAACTATGGAAGCAACGATTTTTGAAGCAAGAGCAATACAGAAATTTTTAAGAAGAGCACCACGTAAAGTTCGTCTCATCGCAGATGCTGTAAGAGGTGAAAATGTGGAAAAAGCCCTAAAGAGACTTGAGTTCACTAAGAAAGGATCAGCTCCTGAAGTGGCAAAAGTTATCAAATCAGCTGCAGCAAACCTGAGAGATAAATTTCAGGACGAGCGATTTGACGATGAAGATTTGTACATCAAAACCATCTATGTAGATGAGGGTGTTACTCTGAAAAGAATTCAACCTGCTCCTATGGGAAGAGCCCACAGGATCAATAAGCGCACATGCCACATCACTGTTGTGGTAGCTAAGCAGGCAGAAGAATTAGTTAACGAATAAACGGTAGATACCTTGGGACAAAAGACAAATCCAATTGGTTTTAGATTAGGCATCATCAGAGGCTGGGACTCAAACTGGTACTCTGAAGACAAACAACCTGAACTTTTGATCGAAGACATTAAGCTGAGAGAATATCTTCAGACTCGTCTTCGTAATGGTGGCCTCTCTAAAGTTATTGTAGAAAGAACTCCTAAAAGAATCCTTCTAACTCTTAAAACAAGCCGCCCTGGTGTTATCATCGGTAAAGGTGGAGAGCAGATCGAACTGCTTAGAGAAGAGTTAAAGAAAATTACTAAGAAAGAAGTACAGATCAATGTTAGTGAGATTAAGAGACCTGAGCTGGATGCCAGCCTTGTTGCTCAGAACATCGCTCAACAGCTTGAAGGTCGTGTTTCTTTCAGAAGAGCTATGAAAACATCGATTTCTTCAGCTATCCGTATGGGTGCTAAAGGGATCAAAGTTAGATGCGCAGGCCGTTTAGGTGGAGCTGAAATGGCTAGAACTGAGCAGTATAAAGAAGGAAGAATTCCTCTTCATACTATCAGAGCTGATATCGATTATGCTACAGCTACTGCCAATACAATTTATGGCTCCATTGGTATTATGGTATGGATATTTAAAGGCGAAGTGATCGGTGATGTAGATCTTAGCCCTAATTCAACCAGCCGTCAGGAACAAGAAAATTCTCGTGATCGCAGAGGTGGAAATAAAGGTAATAAACGCCGTCCTCGTAGATCACCAAGAAACAGATCTAATAAATCTAATTAATTCACACGAAGAGATTAAGAAATGCTAGAACCAAAAAGAGTAAAACGCCGCCGTCAGCACCGTGATAAGCTGAAGGGTAATACCAGCAGAGGACATCAGTTGAACAACGGTGATTTTGGAATCAAAGCACTGGAGCCGAAGTTTATTACTTCACGCCAGATTGAAGCTTGTCGTATTGCGATTTCTAGATCACTTCAGAGAGATGGTCAAACATTCATTAGAATTTTCCCTGACCGTCCGATCACTAGTAAGCCAGCTGAAACAAGAATGGGTAAAGGTAAAGGTGCCCTTGATCACTGGATTGCTGTAGTAAAACCTGGAAGAATCCTTTTTGAAATTAAAGGTGTGTCAGAAGAAAGAGCAAAAGAAGCTCTAAGAAGAGCTGCTCATAAACTTCCAATTAAAACTAAATTTGTAGTTCGCCGCGATTACGACGGACAATAAAAACTGGATTATGAAAGCACACGAATTAAAAGATTTAACAGTTGCCGAACTTGAAGCCAGACTTGCTGATGAGAAAAAAACTCTTCAGGATCTCTCTTTCAATAAGGCGATAACCGGACAGTTAGAAAACCCGGCTAGAATTCAGGTTATTAGACGTGAAATTGCACGACTGAATACGATTATTAACGAAAAAAACCGTGCTGAAGCAGCACAAGCGTAAATAGAATATGGCACAAGTAGACAGAGCCCAAAGAAGAGAAAGAACAGGACGTGTTGTTAGTAACAAGATGGATAAAAGCATCACTGTTGCTGTCGATCGTAAGGTGAAGCACCCTATTTATGGGAAGTTCATCACTAAAACGACTAAATACATGGCACACGATGAAAACAATGAAGCCAACGCTGGCGATGTTGTTCGCATTATGTCCATCCGTCCACTTTCAAAGCGCAAAACTTGGCGTCTTGTAGAAATCGTTGAAAAAGCTAAATAAGCATAGACTAAGGATTTATCATGGTTCAAACACAATCATACTTACAAGTTGCTGACAACAGCGGAGCCAAAAAGATCATGTGTATCAAGGTTTTGGGTGATTCCAAAAGAAGATATGCACGAGTTGGCGATCTGATTGCTGCATCGGTAAAAACAGCCATCCCAGGTGGTAATGTTAAAAAAGGTGATGTAGTAAAAGCAGTTGTAGTTCGAACTAAAAAAGAGTACCGCAGAAGAGATGGGTCTTATATCCGTTTCGATGAAAACGCGGCTGTAATAATTAACCAAGAACAGGAGCCAGTTGGATCACGTATTTTTGGACCAGTTGCACGTGAACTTCGTGAAAAGAATTTCATGAAGATCGTTTCACTAGCTCCGGAAGTACTTTAATCAGGAACGATTATGCCACGTAGATTTAACAAACAAAAGAAATTACATGTCAAGAAAGGTGATCAAGTACTTGTGATTGCTGGTAATGACAAAGGTACTGAAGGCAGAGTATTGATGGTTTTTCCTGAAAAGGAAAGAGTACTTGTTGAAGGTGTGAACATGAGAACACATCATGAGAAACCATCTCAGGATAATCCTCAGGGTGGCCGACTCAAAAAAGAAGCACCTATCCATGTATCAAATGTTATGGTAATTGATGGTACAACAGGTGAAGCTTCAAGAATCGGAAGAAAAAGAATTGAAGATAACGGTCGTGGCCACTGGGCACGATATGCAAAGAAAAGTGGTGAATTATTAGACAAATAATTCAGGAATAGAAAATGGCAGAATCAAGACTTTCAAAAATTTATAAAGAAGAAATCATAGCTAAGCTCACAGAAGAGTTTAATTATGAAAACGTAATGGCTGTTCCTAAGCTTGAAAAAATTGTAATCAACGTAGGTGTTGGTGAAGCAATTAATGACAAGAAGGCTCTGGATTCAGTGATTGAAAATGTAGCACTGATTACAGGTCAACAGCCCATTCCAACTAAAGCAAAGAAATCCATTTCGAACTTTAAGTTAAGAGATGGCATGCCTATTGGTTGCAAAGTAACCCTTCGTTCAAGAATCATGTTTGAATTCCTTGATCGTCTGATCAACTTAGCATTACCTAGAGAGCGTGACTTTCGCGGAGTTCCGGATAAAAGCTTTGATGGTAGAGGGAATTACACAATGGGTCTTAAAGAGCACACCATTTTCCCTGAAATCGACACAGATAAAGTGGCCAAACTACATGGTATGGATATCACTTTTGTAACCTCAGCAGAGACAGATGCTGAAGCTTATGCACTGCTTAAGCACTTCGGCATGCCATTTAGAAAAAGAAATTAATTGATTCAATAATACTATGGCTAAGAAAGCTTGGATAGCAAGAAACCTTAAAAAACAACAAACGGCAGAGCGCCTGGCTGAAAAGCGAATGGCTCTGAAAGAAGCTGGAGACTATGAAGGACTTCAGAAGCTGCCTAGAAATGCAAGTCCTACTCGTGTGAGAAACAGATGTAATATCACAGGTAGAGGTAGAGGATACATCGGTAAATATGGTGTTTCAAGGATCAAGTTCCGTGAACTTGCTCTTGCTGGTAAAATACCAGGCATTCGAAAAGCTAGTTGGTAATCTTAATTCAGTAGATAAATGACAGATCCGGTATCAGATTTTTTAACCCGAATTCGCAATGCTCAGCAAGCAGGCCACAGAAGAGTGGACGTTCCTGCTTCTAAGTTGAAAAGAGCACTTGCTAAAATCCTTGTAGACAAAGGATACATCTCAAAGTTCATTGACATTGAAGATGGTAAGCAAGGTGTGATTAGAATGTTCCTGAAATACGATTCTTATGGTCGCCCAGTGATCAAGAACCTTAAAAGAGAATCAAAACCAGGATTAAGAGTTTATAAAGGATCCACTGACATCCCTCGTTCCTTAAATGGACTCGGAGTCGTGATCCTGTCTACCTCCAAAGGAGTTATGACAGATAAAGAAGCCCGCAAGCTGAAAGTTGGCGGGGAAATCTTGTGTACAGTTTATTAATAACGGATTAGACCATGTCAAGAATTGGAAAACTTCCGGTAAAATTAGCTAGTGGCGTTGAATTCAGCGTTGATGGTGACAATGTTGTTACTGTTAAAGGTTCAAAAGGAACCAACACTCTAAAATTGCACCCGGGTATCAATATCAATAAAGAAGAGGATGAACTCACTGTGACTAGAGTTCATGATGATAAAGAGCATAGATCATTACACGGCTTGTATCGTTCTCTAATCAACAATATGGTTGTAGGTGTTAGTGAAGGTTTCACTAAATCACTTGAAATCATTGGTGTTGGTTTCAGGGCTACTATGACAGGTGATGTTCTAGAGCTTAACCTCGGATTTTCACACCCGATTTTCTTTGTACCACCTAAAGGAATTACTATCGATGTAGATACTAAGACCAGAAAAAATCCAATCATCAATATTTCAGGTATTGATAAAGAATTAGTTGGACAGGTAGCTGCGAAAATCAGAGCATTCAGAAAGCCAGAGCCATACAAAGGTAAAGGCGTAAGATATCTGGATGAACAGATCAGACGTAAAGCAGGTAAATCAGGGGCTAAATAAGTAGGTATTTAAGAATATGGAAAAGAACATCGTAAAGACCGAAAGAAGAAATAAAGTTAGGCGCCGTATCCGCTCAACAGTTAGCGGTACTGCAGAACGTCCAAGACTTTGTGTTTACAAAAGCAACAAGCATGTTTACGCTCAGGTTATTAATGACCTTGATGGTGTAACATTAGCATCAAGTTCATCAGCAACAGGTATTGATAATGCCAAAAAAGCCGGTGAAGAAATTGCAAAGAAAGCTGTCGAACAAGGAATTAAATCCGTTGTTTTTGACAGATCAGGTTACAAATACCACGGAGTAGTCAAGGCAATTGCCGAAGGCGCTCGTGCAGGTGGTCTAGAGTTTTAATTGAAGTAGATAAAAATGCCAAAAATTAGAAGAAAACAATCCATTCCAGCATCAGGTTTAAACCTTGAGGAAAAACTGGTACATGTTAACCGAGTTGCTAAAGTAGTTAAAGGTGGACGCCGCTTTAGCTTCAATGCCATTGTAGTAGTTGGTGATGGCCAGGGAGTTTGTGGTCACGGTCTCGGTAAAGCAAATGAGGTATCTGATGCAATCCAAAAAGGATTTGAGAATGCAAAGAAGAACCTGATCAAAATTCCAATGACTAAAACGGGTAGTATTCATCACCCAGTAGTCGGAAAAGCTGGTGCAGGTAAAGTTCTACTTCGTCCAGCCTCTGAAGGTACTGGTGTAATTGCCGGTGGTGCCGTTAAGAACTTACTTGACGTTGCTGGAGTACATAATATTCTTTCCAAGTCACAGGGTTCTTCAAACCCTCATAACATGGTTAAAGCTGCTTTTGAAGCTTTAAAGAATTTGACTGATCCGCTTGAGGTTGCTCAACGCAGAGGAATCAGTGTTAACAAAGTATTTGAAGGTTAATACCTAAAGAAACAATAAAATGGATTTAAGTAGTTTAAAAGCTCCGGCTCCAAATCAGAAAAACAGAAAACGCGTAGGTCGTGGACAAGGATCCGGTATGGGCGAACAGTCAGGCCGCGGACACAATGGTGCGAAATCCAGATCAGGTTTTAAATACAGAGCCTGGTTTGAAGGTGGTCAGATGCCACTTCAGCGTCGTGTTCCAAAGTTTGGTTTCAAAAACCCGTTCCGTGTTGAATACAGACCTATTAATGTTCAGGTGATTGCTGAATTTATTGAGGCCGGAAAACTAAATGATTCTATAACTCTTACTGATCTTGTTGAATCAGGTCTTGCTCACAAAAACGATAATGTAAAGTTACTTGGTCGTGGCGAGCTTAAAACAAAATTCACAATCGAGGTTCATGCAGCCAGCAAATCAGCTCTAGAAAAAGTTGAAAAAGCTGGTGGTACCGTAACTATCATTGAGAAGTAAAACATTATATAAGATCACATGAGTCTCGTCGAGAATTTCCGAAATATTTTCAAAATTGAAGACCTGCGTAACCGTATTCTATATACCATTGGTATTCTTATGGTTTATAGAGTTGGTAGCTACATTACTATGCCAGGAGTTGATGCTTCTGAATTGGTTAATGCTACTCAGGGTGCAGCTTCAGGTCTTTTAGGGATATTTGATTTATTTGTTGGGGGTGCATTCTCAAGAGCGGGTGTTTTCGCACTTGGTATCATGCCTTACATTACGGCATCCATTATTATTCAGTTGATGGGCGCTGTTGTTCCTTATTTCCAGAAGCTTCAGAGAGAAGGGGAAGAAGGAAGAAGAAAAATTACAAGAATTACCCGATACGGTACAGTATTGATTACAGCTGTACAATCCATTGGTTTTTCAATTAACCTGATGGCAACCGCACCAACAGCTATTGTTGTTAGCGATACAGTATTTATTCTAACTGCAATGGTTGTACTAACGGCAGGTACAGTATTTGTGATGTGGCTTGGTGAGCGTATTACAGACCGCGGTATTGGTAATGGTATTTCACTGATCATTATGATCGGTATTATTGCTGCACTTCCAACCAACTTGGTCAACGAAGTTCAGACAAAAACCAACGCTATTATTGTAATCATTGAGCTTGCAGCACTTGCTGTTGTGATAGCTTCTGTGGTTGCTCTGACGCAGGGAACTCGCAAAATTGCAGTTCAGTATGCCAAGAGAGTTGTTGGTAGAAAAGTTTATGGCGGTACTACTCAGTATTTACCAATTCGTGTAAATGCAGCTGGTGTGATGCCTATTATTTTTGCTCAATCGATCATGTTCATCCCAGGTATTGTTGGTTCTTTTGCTCCAGAAAATGAGACCATGCAGTTTTTAACTGGCTGGGCGAATGATTATACCGGTTTTACCTATTCGATTGTGTTCTTTTTCATCTGTGTGTTTTTCACATTCTTCTATACAGCTATTGCTATCAATCCGAAAGAAATGGCTGATACTATGAAGAGACAAGGTGGTTTTATCCCGGGTGTACGCCCAGGTAAAGCGACCGTAGAGTTCATTGATAATATTTTAACCAAGATTACACTTCCGGGATCTTTATTCCTGTCGTTTGTAGCAATCTTGCCTGCTATTGCAGCTAACTTTGGTGTAACACCTGGATTCTCCCAGTTTTATGGCGGAACCAGTTTGTTGATCATTGTTGGGGTAGCACTTGATACACTACAACAGATTGAATCACATCTAATGATGCGTCATTACGATGGTTTCATGAAGACAGGTAAGATCAAAGGTCGTAAACGTGCTTCATGATCTATCTGAAGAGTGAATCGGAGATCGATAAAATGCGTGAAAGCGCATTGATTGTATCGCGTACACTCGCAGAAGTATCAAAGCATATTGAGCCTGGTGTAGAAACCGGTAAGCTGGATCGTATTGCTGAAGAGTATATAACCAAAGAGAATGCAAAACCTGCATTCAAAGGTTATGGTCCTTCAAATAATGCTTTTCCTGCCACCCTGTGTATTTCCGTAAATGAAGAAGTTGTTCATGGAATTCCGGGTAACCGAGTTTTACAGGAAGGTGATGTAGTTTCCGTGGATTGTGGAGTAGAGAAAGATGGTTATTTCGGTGATCATGCTTACACATTCATTGTTGGCGAAGCTGATGATGAAGTTGTAAAACTACTCAAGGTAACGCTTGAATCATTATATAAAGGCATTGATCAGGCAATACACGGTAACAAAATTGGTGACATAGCACATGCTGTTCAAACGCATTGCGAAGATCACGATTACGGAGTTGTAAGAGATTTGGTTGGACATGGAATTGGTCGTTCACTTCATGAAGATCCTTCAGTACCTAATTTCGGAAGAAAAGGTAGGGGGGAAAGGTTGAGAAGTGGTATGACATTAGCGATTGAGCCTATGATTACTATGGGCTCGTGGAAAGTTAAAACTTTAAATGACGGCTGGACAATAGTTACAGCTGACGGCAGTATTTCAGCTCACTTTGAACATGACATTGTTGTGAGAGAAGGAGAGGCTGAAATTCTCAGCACTTTTGATTATATTGCTGATCTGCCCAAAAATAAAAATGTGTTGATGTATCATGGCTAAACAAGAGCCGATTAAGCAAGACGGAGAAATTGTTGAAGCATTACCAAATGCACAGTTCAAGGTGCGTCTGGAAAATGGCCATGAGATTCTGGCTCATGTTTCAGGAAAAATGAGAATGTATTACATCAAAATTCTTCCTGGTGACAGAGTAGCAATAGAAATGTCTCCTTATGATTTGAGCAAAGGCAGAATCACTTACAGATATAAATAAGAAACATTTATTCGATTAAGATTATGAAAACTCGATCATCAGTAAAAAAGCGAAGCTCAGATGATAAGATTATCAGGCGCAAAGGTCGTCTTTATGTTATTAACAAAAAGAACCCACGTCATAAGCAACGTCAGGGCTAATCAGTATTAGATAAAGAATATGGCAAGAATAGCTGGTATAGATTTACCTAAAAACAAAAGAGGCGAAGTAGGCCTAACCTATATTTTTGGTATTGGCAGATCAACTGCTCGTCAAATCCTAGATAGATTGGATATCGATTACGATACCAAAGTTCAGGACTGGACAGAAGAGCAGGTTTCTGAAATGCGTCGAATCTTTGATAATGAAATCAAAGTGGAAGGTGCACTAAGAAGCGAGATTAATGGAAACATTCGCCGCCTGATTGAAATTGGTGCTTACAGAGGTGTTAGACACAGAAGAGGTCTTCCTGTAAGAGGCCAGAGAACTCAAACGAATGCACGTACTCGAAAAGGTAAGAAGAGAACTGTTGCCGGTAAGAAAAAAGCACCGAAATAATTTATAATCGACTGTTAAATGGCTAAGAAACAAGTTAAACGCGGTGATGCATCCGCTCGAAAAAGAAAGAAAAAACAGGTTACCGACCCTAATGGGATGGTATTTGTTAAAGCTACCTTTAACAATGTGATTGTAACAATCACAGATGCTGATGGTAACACCCTGTCCTGGTCATCTGCCGGAAAAGAAGGTTTTAGAGGTTCCAGAAAGAATACTCCATATGCAGCTCAGCTTAGTGCTGAAACTGCAGCAACTGCAGCCTACGAAATGGGTTTAAGAAAAGTAGAAGTATTTGTTAAGGGACCTGGTTCTGGTCGTGAAGCTGCTGTTAGAGCATTGGCTTCATGCGGGCTTGAGGTTACTCTGATTAAAGATCAGACACCAATCCCACATAACGGATGCCGTCCTCCAAAAAGAAGAAGAGTTTAATCGATATAATATTAGATAATGGCTAGATACAGAGGTCCTAAACAAAAGAAAGCTAGAAGATTCCGTGAACCAATTTTTGGTCCAAGTAAGGCATTAGAACGTAAGCCTTATGGTCCGGGACAACACGGTAAATCCCGCTTCTCAAGAAAATCAGAATACGCTACTCAGCTTGAAGAAAAGCAAAAAGCAAAATACACTTATGGTCTGTTAGAAAAGCAGTTCCGTAATTTGTACGAAAGAGCTTCTGCTAAAGATGGTGTAACAGGTGAGAACCTATTGCAGTATCTTGAGACTCGTCTGGATAACACTGTATTCAGAATGGGGTTTGCAAGAACAAGACGTCAAGCACGTCAATTGGTTGCGCATAAGCATATCGTAGTAAACGGGAATGTTGTAAATATTCCTTCTTATGCGCTTAAAGCTGGTGATGTAGTTACAATCAGACCAAAATCAAGAGATGCTGAGGTTGTGGTTGATTCAATGCAGAACTCATCACCTAGAAAGTACAAGTGGCTAGAAGTAGATCAAGCTACACGTACAGGTAAATTACTTCACTTCCCAGCGATGGATGTAATACCTGAAAACATCAACGTACAGCTCATTATCGAGCTCTACTCGAAATAATTTTAACATTTTATTTATTTAATTACCTATGAGTAATTACAGTATTCAAATGCCTGACATTCTGGACGTAGCAGAATCAACTGATACATTCGGAACATTTATTCTTCAACCTCTAGAAAGAGGTTTCGGAGTTACTATTGGTAACTCATTCAGAAGAGTTCTCCTCTCCTCACTTCCTGGTATTGCAATCACTGCCGTTAAAATCAATGGTGTTGATCACGAGTATTCCAGTATACAGGGTGTGAAAGAAGACGTTTACGAAATCATTCTTAACCTGAAACAGGTTCGATTTAAGCAAGTCGAGCAAAGTGGTGGAGTAATTTTCGTAACTAAGAAAGGTAGTGGAACACTTACTGCTAAAGATATTAATGCAGCAACTGCTGAGTATGAAATCCTCAATCCAAACCACGTTATTGCTACAATGAGTGATGATGCTGAGCTGGAAATAGAATTAAGAGTTGGCAGAGGTCGTGGTTATATACCGGCTGAAGAAATGACTCAAGATCCAGAAGAGGATGTAAATCTCATGGCAATTGATGCAATCTTCACTCCAATTACTTCAGTTAAATTCAACGTAGAAAACGTACGTGTTGGTCAAAGAACTGACTATGAAAAACTAGTAATGGATGTGAGTACAGATGGATCAGTTAATGCTAAAGAAGCTCTAACTATTGCAGGTAAAATCCTGAAAGAGCATATCGAAAAATTCATTACTGAAAAAATTGAAGAGCCATTTACTCAGGAAGAGGAAGAAGTGGATGCTGAAATGCAACGAGTAGCAAACCTACTTAAAACAAGCATCGAAGACCTCAACCTAAGTGTAAGAGCTTATAACTGTTTAAAGTCAGCCAATATTAATAGCATTGGTGAACTTGTATCCAGAGATGAACAAGATCTACTCAAATTCAGAAACTTCGGTAAGAAATCTCTTACTGAGCTTCTTGAAGTGATCGAAGAGAAGAATCTTCAGTTCGGTATGGATGTCTCTAAATACTTGGATAAATAATTTTAAGGGAATTAAATCATGCGCCATCGAGTAAAAGGCCGAAAACTTAGCAGAACAGCAGCTCACAGAAGGGCAACCTTCCGTAATCTAGCCATCGCCCTGATAAAATCAGTAACTGCTGAGAACAAGAAAAATCACATTATCACTACTGTTGAGAAAGCAAAAGAACTCAGGGGCTTCATTGAACCACTGATTACTCGTGCTAAACTTGACTCACATCATAACAGAAAAATTGTTTTTGCTGCTCTACAGGACAAAGACGCAGTAACAATCCTTTTTGATGAGATTGGCCCTAAAGCCAAAGACCGTCCAGGTGGGTATGTGAGAATTATTAAAGCAGGTTTCAGACAAGGTGATGCTGCTGAGACAGCAGTTGTTGAACTAGTTGATTACAACGATGTGCAGCCAGAAGGTCAGAAAACGAAGAAAAAGCGTACTAGAAGATCTAAGTCTTCTACACCTAAAGCAGACGCGGCTACTCAAGTTCAGGAAACTGCAACAGAAGAAGTAGTTGAAGAAACTGCTGAAGCTTCTGTAGAAACAGTAGAAAAAGAAGTAGAAGCTACTGAAGTTGCTGAGGCAACAGAAGAGACATCAGTTGAATCTCCTGAGGAAGAGGTAACGGCTGAAGTTGAAGTTGAAGCATCAGAAGAAACTAAGGCAGAAGCTGAAAGTTCAGAAGAAACTGCTGAAGAAGACACCGAAGAAGAAGAAAAGTAGTCTTCAAGCAACGAATATTTTAAAGCACCGTTCTTGAACGGTGCTTTTTTTTTATTATATATTCGAAGATTAGTATTGTATTTTACTTGATCAGCATCTGTTGCAGAGTATATTTACGTACGTATTGAAACAGATTTATATAACATTTATATCATAACAGTGAATTTTTCAGATTTTATAAAAGAATACCGTGAGAGGCTGAATAAAGTATTTAGCGAGAATGCTAAAGATGCAGTTACTTACAAAAGAGGTATTCCGAACGATGCTTTCATGGATATCATGAAGGTTGTTCCCTTAAGTGCATTTATTCCGGAAGAATACGGAGGGCGAGGAGCCCGAACTCATGAGGCTTTATCTATGCTTGAAGCCAGTTCATATGAGTCACTTCCTTTATCTCTAATGATGGGGATAAATGGCGCTTTATTTCTTCAGCCTTTAGCCAATTATGGTTCTGAAGAGGCAAAGAAAACTATTTTTAATCGGTTTATTAATGAGCAATCTATGGGTGGTTTAATGATTACCGAACCTGATTATGGATCAGATGCTCTTAAAATGCAAACTGCTTTCCAGCAAAACGGAAGCCCCGATTCTTATCATATCAATGGCACTAAGCACTGGGGTGGTTTAACAGGCTGGGCCGACTACTGGTTAATTACAGCAAGAGGTACTGATACTAATGGAAATTTAGGAAGAGATATTGGTTTCTTTGTTCACGATTCCCGTAATGGTGGAATCGAAGTAAAAGAGTACTATCCTAATCTTGGATTGTACATGCTTCCATATGGTAAAAATGAGATTGACATAAATGTTAATCAATCTCATAAACTTGAGCCTCGCTCGAATGGTATTACCATGATGCTGGATATTCTACACAGAAGTAGAATACAATTCCCAGGTATGGGTATGGGCTTTTTGAAGCGTATTGTAGATGAAGCTTTTGATCATTGTCGTACACGTTTTGTGGGTGGACAAAGTCTATTTAACTACGATCAGGTCCAAAAAAGAATATCTGAATTACAATCCTACTTCACAGTATGTTCTGCAATGTGTTCATATACTTCGAAGAATGTACCTCTTGGGCAGGATACCTCCAGAATGGATGTACAAGCAAATGCTACTAAAACAGTCTTAACTGACTATATGCAGGCTGCAGCTCAGTCATTGCTGCAACTAACAGGCGCCAAAGGTTACAGACTAGATAGCAGGGCTGGTAATGCTGTAATTGATAGTAGACCATTTCAGATTTTTGAAGGTTCAAATGACATTCTTTATCAACAGATTTCCGAATCTATTCTGAAGATGATGAGGAGAATGAAGGAAATTAATCTGTATAGCTTCCTCAGTCAGTATGACCTAACCGAAAAGACATCTGATTATTTCAAAGATATCCTGAACTTCGAAATTGATGCTAAGATGCCTCAAAGAAAGTTGGTTCAACTTGGTCAAGCACTCGGTCGCATGATTTCTATGGAGTACACGATTGATCTTGGTGAATCTGGTTTCAATAAAGATCTAATTGATAATGCACTTAGAACTCTTCAGTCAGAAATCAGAAGTATCATGTGTTCATTTTCTACAAATAATACTGCTGTAATAGTTGATGATTATGAGTCAGATAGTGCCTGGTTGAATTCTTTAAAACTTAATGTCAGCTGATCGTTTAGTTGTTTTAACAGGTTCCGGCATAAGCCAGGAAAGTGGGCTTGCTACCTTTAGGGAGGCTGGTGGCCTCTGGGAAGGCCATGACATCAATGAGGTCGCAACATATGATGCATGGTTGAAAAACCCACAGAAAGTGCTGGATTTCTACAATATGAGAAGATCACAGGCTTCAACCGCCAGCCCAAATGAAGCACATCATGCCCTGGTTCGATTGGAAGAAAAATATGATGTTACTGTAATAACTCAGAATGTAGATGATCTTCATGAAAGAGCGGGCTCCACAAATGTAGTTCATCTGCATGGCCGTTTATCACAGGCAAGAAGTGTTTCTAATGATGATCTGGTTGTTGATGTAGGAGCAAAAGCTGTGAACCTTGGAGACCTAGCACCTGATGGACACCAACTAAGACCTCATATTGTCTGGTTTGGCGAAATGGTTCCTATGATTGAAAAAGCTATTGATATTGTAAGAATGGCAGATATTTTGATTGTAATCGGAACTTCATTATTGATTTATCCGGCAGCGGGTTTGGTTAATTACGCATCACCGGCTACCGAAAAATATATACTTGATCCTGAAACACCTCATAATGATGAGGATGGATGGATTCATATCAAAGACAAGGCTGTTAATGGCAGCAAAGAACTTATAAAGCATTTATTAAATGAGTAATATTTCAAAAGAAGAAAAAGAAATAGTTAAACAATACCTGGTTCAGTTTTATAATCTCGAAAAGAGATTCCCCCTATTACCAGGAATGGGAAACACTGCTGCAGTAGCCTCACTTTTTGGTCTGGAAGAGGATGAACTAAAGAGTGCACGCGTAACTTTTGATGAAAATGCGAAGCAGGCTGCACTGGAACTTCTTAAAGATGATGAAATTATTGATCTGATTAGTGATCTTCCTTTTGAAGGACATGAAACGATAGCTGTAATTGGTGACTCAATCACAGATGATCTGCAAGGCTGGTTCTCCATTTTATCACACCTTCTGGAAATTGCAATTGAAGATGCTGAATTCACTTTCGTAAATGCGGGTGTTTCTTTTAATACTTCTTCAGAGGCGCTTAGAAGAGTGGATAGAGATATTCTGTCTCATAAACCAGATTGGGTAATGATTGCACTAGGAACCTTTGATGTTCAAAGATTGAATGCAACAACTAACAGAACATTGCTACCGCTATCTGAAACCTGGGAGAATCTGAATTCATTACAGGATATTCTAACTGAAGAAGTGGATAATGATTTGATCTGGATAACACCACCACCAGTGATCTCAGAATTACTGGAGGACAATCCAATTTATGATTTCACTGTTGAAAAACTGGACTTGTCTCAGGTTAGAGAGTTGATATCAGGCAAAAAAGGCTTTGTAGTTGATCCAAGAGGCTTAAGAATGGGTAAACCTGAACCTGAGGCTTGGCACTTCCTGTCCGACGGTCTTCACCCATCTATTTCTGGTCATATGGAAACCGTTAAAAGTCTTCTGAAAACTTTAGTAAAGAAGTAATTTAGAAGCTGATATTCAGGTTTACAGCATTAAAACCCAGATCAAAATTTTGGGTAATACTATTAGCTGAAAAATCCATTGTACTAACTACGGAAGGGGAGATTAATCCCAAACCCAGCTTTTTATCTGTTGATGTTAGAGTAAATAAACCATCTACATTTGATGGTTCTTTAAAGACCAGTGGACTTGGAGTATGTTCAGCCAGTACAAATGCATCAAAGATCCCAAAGCCAAAACCAGCAAATGCCCCAAATGCAGCGCCATACTGGACTCCATCAATAAGTGGTTTATTGGCAACCAGCATACCAGCTGTTGCTAATACAGCTCCTGCTGCAGCTCCATAGCCTGTATCCAGTAATACTATGATTGTTGAGTTATTTCCATTATTGAAGGAGCCTTTTACAAGTAGTTTTTGGCCCTCAGCTTTTCCGACATCATGAATACCAACACCAATACCATATAATATTCCAATACCCACACCAACTCGCATTGGTCCCGGGTCTTTTGAATCAGCCAGAGCCATGGAAGCTCCTCCTAATACAGCGCCCTCAATGATACCGTTTAGAACGTTTCCTCCTAGAATCTCTATAGTAAAACTCTGTGCTTTTACCTGTTGAGGTATAGAGATTACTATAAGAAAAACGATGAGTAGTAGATTTTTAGTAAGCTTCGCCATCTGTATACTTTAATTCAATGAAACTAAATGTAACAAATTCTGACGGGTCTATCCCATTAACATCTTATTAACTTGGATTCTGTAGAGCTACAGGTAATATTTTCCCATTAAAGAAGCGGGATCCATTTATGGCAAAATCTGATATGAAAGTAGCCATATCTTCAGCGCTTAGTGGTGCCTGATAACCTGGAAAGGCTTCATTCAGCATCTCCGTTTGCACAGCACCTAAGGCAAGACAATTAACAGCAATGTTATCATCAAGGAATTCGACAGAAAGACATTCGGACAGGACAGCTAGAGCTGATTTAGCTGCAGAATACGCAGATAGGCCTGGAAATTTAGAGGAACCCTGATAACCTCCCATGCTTCCGATATTAAGGATGTGTCCACCTTTAAGATTTGGTTTGAGGCACTTAATTAATGAAACAGCAGAAATCAGATTAACATTTAACATCTTATTCCAGTCGGATGCTTCTAATTCCATAAAAGGTTTATTAATCAATGCTCCTGCATTATTAATTAAAACGTCAATTTTTAAATCCTGAAAGTGTTGATTTATGCAATCACTTAAGTCTTTTTCATCTGTCAGATCAAGAGTAAAAGTGTGGATACGATCAGGTGAATAACTTTTTAAGGATTGGAGCTTTTCCTCAGTTCTGGCAAAAGCGAAAACTGAGTGACCCTCTTCTGCTAGTCGCTTGGCAGTCTCAAAACCAATGCCTTTACTAGCTCCTGTAACCACTATATTCTTCATGTGAATTCCTTATTTCGAATTTTGAAAGAAGGTATCAAAATAAATGCGAATTGGCCGAATGTTTCTTGGTGAAAGCGCTTTTTTAACCTTATTATTGGGTGTTTAAACCTTTCATAAGTATGGATAAAACTCGTAAAGCCCTCGTTCCAGAGAATATAAAAAACCTGAAGGCATACGTTGCCGGTAAAACCATTGCAGAGGTAGTTGAAGCCTATGAACCTGAAAGGATCTCAAAACTAGCCTCAAATGAAAACCGATTGGGTTATTCACCTAAGGTAAAAGAAGCAATTGATGAAGCAATAAAAGAGATTCAGGATTACCCTGATCCTGCGTCATTAAAACTTCGTGCTCATATTGCTGAAAAAAATGGTGTCAAACCTGAAAATGTGATTATTGCAGCGGGCTCCGAAAGTATAATTTCCATTCTTTGCAGAACCTTCTTCTTAAATAAAGAGAATGCTATTACAGCAGATGCTACTTTTGTGGGATTCTTTGTACAGGCTGGTGTTAGAGGTATTCATCTAAAAAAGATACCGGTTACAAGTGATTATCGCTTTGATGTAAGAGCTATAGCAAATTCAATAGATGATCATACCAAAATGATCTATATCGCGAATCCTAATAATCCCACTGGCACATACATAGACAAAGCGGAATATGAATGGTTAATGGAGCAAGTTCCTGATGATGTGCTTGTAATTATGGATGAAGCTTACTTTGAGTTTACAAGAGATATTGAAGACTATCCTCACGCTCTCGATTATGATTATGATAATGTGATAGTGTTGAGAACCTTCTCAAAGGCTTATGGACTGGCTGGTTTCAGGGTAGGTTATGGTATTGCTCACGAGGATATCATATCACAGATGTCCAAAACTAAACTTACTTTCGAACCAACTACTCTTGGCCAAGCTGCTGCACTGGCTGCTTATCAAGATGATGCTTTTCTTCAGAGGAGTATTGATCTTGTTGAAAAGTCAAAGATAAAACTATACAATTTCTTTGATCAACATGGTGTGCAATACGTGAAGTCTATTTCGAACTCAGTAATGATGGTTCTGGACAGTGATGAGAAAGCAATAGAATTTACTCAGTCTATGCTGGAAGAAGGGGTTATTTTAAGACGTATTCATGCTTTTGGTTTACCAAATTGTGTAAGGATCACAGTTGGTACTGAAGAAGAAATGAACCACTTTGAGCAAAGTTTCCTGAAAATTTATAAATCGAATTAATGCATGCCTCAAGCTAAGACAAAAGCTAAATCATCTGTCAAACTAGACTGGAAAGACGTTGCTCGACTTATGCTCACATCAAGAGCTATGGACGAAAAAGAGGAATCAGAACTGGTACCACAGAAGAAAGTGCTTTATCAATTTTCTGCAAGGGGGCATGAACTAGGTCAGATTCTACTTGGTAAGTATCTAACACACAATAAGGATGCTGCAAGTGCTTATTACCGCTCACGTCCCTTATTGCTCACTCTAGGCCTCGATCTGGAAGATGCAATGGCTGCACCCATGGGTAAGTCAGGTAGTTACAGTGATGGTAGAGATATTGGTGTTGTTTGTAATAAACCTGATGCAGATAGTCCAAAGGTATTACCAATGGCAGGAGATGTAGGTTCACAGTATACACCTGCAATTGGCTGGGCTCAAGGTATTGAATATAGAAGAACTGTACTTAAAGATTCTGATTATGAAGGAGCGATTTCCGTCATTCTGGGTGGGGATGCTTCCGTAGCTACTAATGGTTTTTGGTCAGCTTTAACAATTGCTACCACTCAAAATCTTCCTGTATTATTCTATATAGAAGATAATGGATATGGAATTTCAGTGACTAGTGAGTATCAGACACCAGGGGGAAATATTGCTAAAAATCTTGGTTCATTTGGAAATTTAACCATTTTTGAAGGTGATGGTACCGAAGTTGAAGAAGCCCAAGATTTACTGGAAAAATCCGTTAATCATGTGCGTGAAAGAAAAGGTCCAGCACTTATTCGTTTAACTGTTCCAAGATTGAATGGTCATTCTTACCAGGATAATCAGGCTTATAAACCTGCAGATCTTGTAGAAGAGGAAAAAGCAAAAGATCCCCTTCATAAGCTTAAAAATTATCTGGTTCCTGATAAGCTAAGCGATAAGGTCTGGAACAATCTTGAAAAGAAGGCTAAATCAGTTATTGATGAAACAGCTGAAAATGCTTTAGCAAGACCAAATCCGGATACATCACATACTACTAAGTATGCATTTGCTGAGGAGGGTGATGTTCAGGGAATTGGAGGTCTGATGGTAGAAGGGCATTCATTCCCGGAGAGTTCTGAAATTCCTGAACCGGAAAAGCAACGCATTAATATTGTGGAAGCTGTTAGAAGAACTATGAAATATGAACTGAAAACCAATGATAAATTATTGGTATTTGGTGAAGATGTTGGTGCCAAAGGTGGTGTTCATGCTGCTACAATGGATCTGCAATCTGAATTCGGAAAAGATAGAGTATTTGATACGAGTTTATCTGAAGAGGGTATTATAGGGCGATCGGTCGGACTAGCTTATGCTGGTTTAATGCCTGTGGCTGAAATCCAGTTTAGAAAATATGCTGATCCAGCTACTGAACAGCTCAATAATTGTGGAACAACAAGGTGGAGAACAGCAAATAGATTTGCTGCACCAATTGTAGTAAGAATGCCTGGTGGTTTTGCGAAATGTGGTGATCCATGGCATTCTATGTGTAATGAAGTTCAGTTTATTCACGCTATTGGCTGGCAAGTAGCTTTCCCATCAAATGCCGAGGACGCTGTTGGTTTACTTCGATCTGCAATGAGATCTAATAACCCAACTATGTTTTTTGAACACAGAAATTTACTGGATGCAAAATATGCCAGAAAACCCTATCCGGGAGATAAATTTATTATTCCATTCGGAAAGGGAAAGAAGCTACAGGAAGGGGATCAAATCACTATTGTTACCTGGGGTGCAATGTGTGAAAGATCAGAGGAAGCAGTTAATGAATTGGGAATATCTGCAGACATAATTGACTTAAGATCATTGGTTCCATGGGATAAGGATTTAGTTCTCGAATCGATCAAAAAAACCAACCGTTGTCTTATTGTTCATGAGGATACTCAGACAGCCGGTTTTGGTGCAGAAATTGCTTCTGTAATAGTCAAAGAAGCATTCACTTATTTAGATGCACCCGTAGAGCGCATAACCATGCCTGATATACCAGTGCCTTATAATGTGGATTTAATGGAATCCGTTCTTCCAACAGCAGAATCAATCGCAAAAGGTATAGACAGACTCATTAATTACTAGTGATAAAAACAATAAGTTGAGGGTAAATTGTAAAATTTATTCTAATGCCTGCCTGTTAGTGATTCGGTATAATTATCTATAATTTTATCACTCATCAACTTAAGGACAGTTTTCGTGAGACTGGGAGTCAAATTAATATCTAGTTACCTTTTTGTCGTGGTACTGGTTGCTGCCGTGGGGATTATATCCAGATCTTATAATCGAAACGTCAATGAAAGCCTAAAAGCCGAGAATAAAAAGACAACAAATACAGTTGAGTATGCATACAATATGGAGAGAAATCTCTATGTGACGCTACGCTTGCTTCAAGAGCTGTATGATAATTACCTGGAATCAAACCAGAATCCATTCGAACTGGAGCATCGCGGAACAGGAATTATACTAGACGATATCGATACACAATTTGATGAGTTGTATATCAATTACATCAATCTTAGAAATCTCACGATTCAAGATGAGAATGTTGATAGCTTAGACATTCAGTTTATGCAGGGCCTCAAGGATAAACTGATTACCTATGAGGGTTATTCAGAGCTAATTCGTAACGACCTTGAATCGGGAAACATGGGTTCTGCAGAACAGGTATTCAGAATAACACTGGTTCCTTATTTCGACAATAATATTCTTCCATCCATTAATACACTTCGAGAGCTGGCCAAACAGGAACAGACAGTGATGGTGAATCAGCTTGATGAAAGTCTCAATAAAGTTGATTTAGTGACCTTATGGGCTACATTAGTTGCATTTTTCATCGCTCTTTCAATTGTATTGCTTTTGAATGCCTCCATAGTGAGGCCAATGAACAAGCTGAGTCTGGCTTCAAGAAAGATCGGGGAAGGTGATTTGGATACTCATATTGAAGTGAATAGTTCAGATGAAGTTGGTCAATTGATGAATGCATTCAATATGATGGTCGAAAACTTAAAGAAAAGAACAATTTCCCGCGACTTCCTTGATAACGTGATTGAGAGCATGAAGGAAGCTCTCTTTATTATAAACGAGGACAACATTGTTGAGAGAGTTAATAATGCAGCATGCTTATTACTTGGCTATGAACATGATGAATTAGTTGGGTTGAATATTTCTGAAATCCAATTAGCTGTTCCGGATAGTGAGCATTCCATTGAAGCCAGAATGATGAAAAGAAGTGGTGAACGTGTGGATGTCACGATTACCATGTCAAAACTGACTAATCCATATGGTAATTCTGAGTTGAGGTTATTTGTAATAACTGATATTTCTGATCGGGTTGAGTCAGAAGAACAAATCAAGAAATCCCTGGAAGAAAAGAAAGTTTTGCTTGCTGAAATTCATCATAGGGTGAAGAATAACCTAGCTGTGATTTCTGGTCTGCTTCAAATGCAAAGCTGGAGCATAGAAAGTGATGAAGCAAAAAAAGTATTATCAGACAGCCACTTAAGAGTTCAATCCATTGCTCTGGTGCATGAGATGCTATATGAGAGTGACTCTCTTGCCTACATACGTTATGATAAATACATTAATGACCTCTTACAGGCGATTACCAGTATGTATATGGAAACTGGAATTGATGTTGACTTGAAGTCGAATGTAGATGAGATTGAACTTACTATTAATCAGGCAATTCCCGTTTCACTGCTTTTGAATGAAATCATTGTAAATGCATATAAGCATGCTTTCGATGGTCGGGATAAGGGAGAAATCGTAGTAGATATGTGGGATGAGCTTAATAAAGTGTATATCGAAATTAAGGATAACGGGGTTGGTGTCGATATAAATGAGATGGAAGAGTCAAGAAGCATGGGTATGACAATCATCAGGACCCTCATTAAACAGGTCGATGGTAGTTACAATGTTGAGCAGCTAGCAGAAGGTGGTACGAAAGTGTCTGTAGAGTTCGAATTAGATTATTAATTCAATCATTTTTCGCCTTTTAGGTACTGTAAGCGAAGTGGTTCATCAAACTTTTCAATAGCATAGCGCAGCATAGTTCTGGGCATCTCTTTGTAATATTTGTTTAGGAACTCTAATTCTGTATCGAGATCAACATTACCGATTTCCCTTAGCATCCAACCCACCGCTTTGTGAATCA
>CBFHVG010000111.1:0-23606 GCA_965659005.1 uncultured Balneolaceae bacterium | reverse complement strand
CGGTATAGGGGGAGTATTCTTCAAATCAGCTGATCCAAATGGCTCAAAAAGCTGGTATCAAAAGCATCTTGGTATTAAAAGCAGGCCTTATGGTGGAACTTTCGAATGGAGAAAAGCCGATTCGCCCGATTCAAAAGGATTTACAGCGTGGAGCGTTTTTGATGAGAATAGTGATTATTACGAGCCCAGCAAGAAGGATTTTATGATTAATTATAGAGTCCACGATCTTGTGGCCTTGATTGAAGAATTAAAATCCGATGGTGTCGAAGTAATTGGTGAAATTGAGAGTTTTGAATATGGGAAATTTGCCTGGATCATGGATCCTGACGGTTTGAAGATTGAATTATGGGAACCAGTTGATGACGTCTATGAATCGATGGGCTCAGATGATGAAGTCAATAAAATGGGTTAATACCTTTGAAAGATATTGAACCTATCATTGATGTTATCCCAATAGGCTATTCTGAAAAAAACATTCATGGGGTCAAATTCGGTATTCGTAAGTCAGATTTTAATAAGGGTAAAAGCATAAAAGTGTTTGCCGAAGAGCTCGGTGGAAATGAATTCATATCATTCAACTATTATAAAACCAGCACACCTTATTTAAAACCCTGTGAAATGCCTGAAAACAAGGTGCTGGATTTCCTAAATGCTTACAGCCAAGTGGATTAGATTTTCAATATTTTTTTAAGACTGCTTCAATTTTTAAAAATATTCTAACCGTAAAACGGCCTTTCCAGCTCATTTAGATACTTTCTTAAGAAAGATTAAAGTTGCTTTTCTGTTTTTCTCCATAAGTTTATTACAAAGAGAAAAACGATTAGAGTCATGAAAAAAATAATACTGATTACACTACTTACGGTTGGTGCTTACTTCGGTTGGGAAAACCAAAGCGAAGTGATGTCATTCATCAGTACTTTCCGTACTCCAGACTCTGCTTCTATTGTTTCCAAACCACTTAGAACTGAGAACTGGAAGTGGATGTACCGCCAGAATAAGAAATTCGAGGACCTCTCAATTAACGGGTCCTACACTGTAGTATTTATTACTTCTCCTGATTGTGAGAGATGTAGTGAAATTCAAAATGGGCTAAATGATTTTGTAGAAGCAAGAAATGATGTAGCTATTTATAGACTGAACATTCAATTAAATCCATCCACTATTAATAATGACAACCAGTCTATAAAAGAACATGAAAGGAGATTTCTTGAGGACATGTTCACTGAATATGATGTGGATACTACACCTCATATAGAAGTCTATTCACCTACTGGTGAACTACTCGCATCTGACCGAGGGGATTCAAAATCCGGTTACAAATATTTTCGAAAGTGGATAGAGATTGAGACTAAGAGCAAAAGATAAGAAAGCATAAGTACTCAGTATTAGAAAAGGTGAAGTTGATTCTTCACCTTTTTTTTATTTTGTGTTTAAGCAAAATCTACACATAACCAATAGAAAACAGAATGGAATTCGATTACGGAAATATTTATGACCAGCTTGTAGCAATGGTCGTTGAATATGGACCCAAATTATTAGGTGCTATTGTAGTACTTCTAATAGGTTCATGGTTTATCAAAATGGCTACTAAGGGTTTCGGAAAGGTATTAGATAACAAATACACTGATAGCACGCTAGGCCCTTTCCTTAAAGGCATCTTCAAAGCAACCTTAAGAGTACTCTTGTACATTTCTGTTCTTGGTATGATTGGAATAGAAATGACTTCTTTCATTGCCATCTTAGGTGCTGCCGGACTTGCAGTTGGTATGGCTTTATCTGGCACTCTTCAAAATTTTGCTGGAAGTGTAATTATACTCCTTTTTAATCCCTATAAAGTTGGTGACTTTATTGAAGCTCAAGGTTATATGGGAACTGTAAAAGAAATCCAGATTTTTAATACTATCCTAACTACCCCTGACAATAAAACCATCATCCTTCCAAATGGTGGAATGTCCAGTAGTAATATGACCAATTTTTCAACTCAACCAACCAGACGAGTTGATTGGACTTTTGGTATAGGCTATGGTGATAATGCTGATACAGCTATCAAACTTCTAAAAGATCTATGTGATGCCGACGATCGAATCCTAAAAGATCCAGAAGCCTTTGTTGCACTTTCCGGATTAGCTGATAGCTCTGTTAATTTTGTGGTACGCGCCTGGGTAAATGCAGAAGACTACTGGGATGTACACTTTGATATGAATAAGAAAGTCTATGAGGAATTTGAAAAACACAGCTTAAACATTCCATATCCTCAAATGGACATACATTTACATAAAACTGATTGATTCGAATAAATTAAAAAGGGCAGTTATTTCTGCCCTTTTTTGTTTTAGGCTTCCTCTGCCCACTCCTCAACATCATCTACTACCTCAGCAAAATTGATGTTGTCCCCTTTTAAAATAGCTTCATAATGAATAGGACCATCAGAATCCCTGCTGATAAGCATGGTGGCTAGCTTATTAGTGATGTTCTGCTGAATTATTCTTTTCAAAGGACGAGCTCCAAATACGGGATCATAACCACGTTCAGCAAGCCAGTCCTTAACATTATCAGACAGGCTTAGTTTTATTCTATTTTTTGCGAGCAAACGATCCACGTCTCTAAGCTGAATATTCACAATATTGCGAATGTGCTCTTTTCCAAGAGGATGGAATACAATCATATCATCAATTCGATTCAGAAACTCAGGTCTGATTGTAGCCTTTAGTTGATCCATTAGCTTTAATTGGAGATCAGCATATTGTTCTTCATTGATCTCTCCACCTGATTTTTCCATTTCATTCACAATCATATGTGAACCAATATTTGAAGTCATGATGATAATGGTGTTCTTAAAATCAACAGTCACACCCTTGTTATCAGTTAACCGACCCTCATCTAGAACCTGTAGAAGAATATTAAACACATCAGGATGTGCTTTTTCGATTTCATCAAGAAGGATAACAGAATAAGGATGTCTACGAGCTGCTTCCGTTAGTTGACCACCTTCATCATAACCAACATACCCTGGAGGCGCCCCGATCAATCGGCTCACACTGTGTTTTTCCATGTATTCACTCATATCGATTCGAATCATGGCATGTTCATCATTGAATAAAAACTCAGCTAAGGACCGCGCCAATTCCGTTTTACCAACACCGGTTGAACCCAGGAATATAAAAGAACCAATAGGCTTAGATTCATCCTGTAAACCTGCTCGTGAACGACGAACAGCATTCGATACGGCTTCAATAGCCATATCCTGACCAATTACTCTTTTATGAAGTTCTTCTTCCAGTAAAAGTAATTTTTGTCTTTCGCTTTGCAGCATTCGGGTAACTGGAATGCCTGTCCACCGAGCAACGATATCTGCAATATCTTCTGACTCGACCTCTTCTTTCAGCATGGCTTTACCATTCTGCATATCTGAAATACTTTCTTTAGCATCTTCCAGATCTTTTTCAAGTTGAGTTATGGTACCGTAGCGAAGCTCTGCAACCTTTTCATAATTACCGGACCTTTCAGCTTTATCAGCTTCGTTTCTGGTAGTTTCTATGGCAAGCTTAAGCTCCTGAACCTTCTGAATAAGGTCTCTCTCCTGTTCCCACTGAATGCGCATTGTTTTACGCTCTTCCTCAAGATCTGCCAGCTCTTTTTCTATGCTTTTTAGCTTATTTTCATCTTTTTCGCGCTTTAGTGCTTCCCTTTCAATTTCAAGCTGGCGAATTTGTCTTTCAATATTATCCAGCTCTTCTGGTAGAGAATCAATTTGAAGCCTTAATCTTGAAGCTGCTTCATCAATCAAATCAATGGCTTTGTCTGGCAGGAAACGGTCTGCTATATATCTATGAGACAATTCAGCTGCTGATACGATAGCACCATCCGTAATTCTGACACCATGATGAACTTCATATCTTTCTTGCAAGCCGCGAAGAATGGATATGGTATCCTCCACAGATGGTTCTGCGATCACAACGGTTTGAAGACGTCGTTCCAGAGCTTTATCCTTCTCAATATACTTTCTGTATTCATCAAGTGTTGTTGCACCTATTGCATGCATTTCACCTCTTGCCAATGCTGGTTTCAGAATATTAGCAGCATCCATGGCACCATCTGTAGCTCCAGCTCCTACCAATGTGTGAATCTCATCAATGAATAAAATGATATCACCATCTGATTCAGTTACTTCCTTAATTACAGCCTTTAAGCGTTCTTCAAATTCACCTCTAAACTTGGTGCCTGCAACAAGTGCTCCCATATCAAGTGCAACAACTCTCTTCGATTTTAAGCCCTCAGGAACATCTCCGCGAACTATTCTTAGCGCCAGGCCTTCTGCAATAGCCGTTTTACCTACTCCGGGCTCGCCAATTAAAACCGGATTGTTTTTAGTTCTTCGGGTTAAGATCTGCATCACTCTTCTGATTTCGGAATCTCTTCCGATCACTGGGTCAAGCTTATTCCTTTCTGCAAATTCGTTAAGGTCTCGAGCATACTTCTCAAGGGCATTGAAACGGCTTTCAGCATTTGGATCGTCAACTTTCTGTCCACCCCTGACATCAGCCAAAACCTTTGTAATAGTCTCTTTTGAAACTCCCTGGTCTTTAAGAATCTTGGCAGTTTCATCCCCACCTTCAGTTATTCCGATTAGGAGGTGTTCCGATGAGATATATTCATCACCAAGTTCACTTGCCGCCTTTTGAGTAGTATCAAAAAGTGATTTTGCAGGTGCTGACAGATATTGTCCTGAAACAGAAGCACCCTGAACTTTAGGCAGTGTTTTTAACTGATTATCAGTTTTATTTTTAATTACAGCAGTGTTAGCACCCAGTTTTGCTAAAATGTTATTAACTACATTCCCTTCATCGTTGAGTAATGCTTTTAACACATGAGCAGGTTCTACCGCCTGATTATTACCTGAATTGGCCAGCTCTAGTGCAGCTTGTACAGCTTCCTGAGCTTTTAATGTGTATTTATTCAAATTCATAGCTTAGTAATTTCGTTTTCTCTCATTTCTACTTTAATACACCAAAATCATGCCAAAAAGATAATTGCAGAGGATTACTGACATAAAAAAACCCCGATTGGTAAAATCGAGGTTTTTGACGATTTATGAGGGTTTATAGCCTAAATGCTATGTATTCATTAGCATCGCCTCTCTTGACAGTTATTAATGCTACTTTCGAATTTTTATCAAGTAACTCTTTTATCTCTTCGTAAAAATCATAGGGGTTATCTATATCACTTCTACTCACCTGTGTAATGATATCACCACGTCTTAATCCTCTTTCATAAGCTTCACTTCCATTTTCGATTCGGTTCACTACCACACCTTCTACGCTCTCGGCTAAGTCTAACTGTCTTCTGATATCAGAATTCAGTGCTGCGATATTGAATCCCAGTTTAGCTTCCATAACCTCATCTTCTGATTCAGGAACTTCAGCCACATTCATATCAGGACGTTTTCCAAGTTCGACTTTCTTGACCTGAGCATCTCCATCTCTGAGGATATCCAGCTTAATTTGATCCCCTGGTTTATATGCAGCGACTTCTGTACGGAAAGCGAAATAATCTCTGACTTCTTCGCCATTAATTGCTGTAATGATATCGCCTTCCATCAAACCAGCTTTGTCGGCAGGACTTCCTTCCTGAACCATGCTGATAATAATACCTCTCACATCATCAATACCCAGTCCTAAGGCCAATGTTCTATCAACATTGGATCCATTAATACCAAGAAAACCTCTGGATACAGTACCGTCCTCGATAAGATCTTCCATTATTCTAGCAGCAAGATTTACAGGTATCGAGAAACCAATGCCATCATTACCACCTGAACGTGAGGCAATTGCAGAATTAATTCCTACTAGTTCCCCATTGAGATTAATGAGTGCGCCACCTGAATTTCCTGGATTGATAGCTGCATCGGTTTGAATAAAATCTTCAAAACCCAGGTAATCTCTTCCTTGTAGTAATCCAATTGTTCGTCCTTTTGCAGATACTATTCCAAATGAAACAGTGTGAGCAAGATTCTCATCCAATGGTGACCCAATAGCCAGAACGAATTCACCTACACGGGTCTCTTCACTGTTTCCAATCTTTATGTAAGGTAAATCCCGGACATCAACCTTTAAGACTGCAATATCTGTTTCTCTATCTGCTCCTATAATCTCAGCCTCTATTTCTTCACCGTCAATAAACATGACATTCACTTCATCAGCATCTTCGATCACGTGATTATTGGTGATGATGTACCCATCTTCTGACACAATTACCCCTGATCCCAAACCACGCTGAGTTCTTTCAGAGCCCTGACCATTCGGATTGCCAAAGAACTCCATGAGCGGATTATTTCTCATGGTAACTGTAGATTTTGTGGTAATTGTGACCACTGTAGGCTTCGTTGCCTGAGCGATATCTACAATCGCATTATTAAAATCACTTAGATTAAAAAGTGTTCTTTTATCTGCTGGAGTTACGTTTACGCCGCCATCATTATTGATCTCATAATTTCTCAATAATGAGGCTTTATTACCTTCTGAAACCGGTACAAACTGATATGCTACTATGATGAGAGTTAGAACGAATAACCCCATTACCTGCATTTTTGATTGCTTCATTTGTGTCCCTGCTTTTTTTAAAGTTTTATCTGTAGTTAATTCAATTACGACAAATCAACGTAGTGGGATCACAATATTGTATGTATTTACAATTTGTGACCAACATTAAAAAAGGCCGACTCCACTTCTTAAAGCAAAATCGGCCCTAAATAATTATCGGAGATTATTGTATCTCGATTTTTCTCTTCGCTTTTTCTTCATTCTTCTCAATAGTAATATTGAGAACCCCATTTTCGATGTTCGCTGCTATACTATCCTGATCTATGCTGTCAGGAAGCTGGAAAGAACGTGTAAAGCTTCCATATTGTGTTTCTACTCTATGATACTTCTTGTTATTGTCTTCGTTCTCTAGCTTTCTCTCACCGGAGATTGTAAGTCTTCCGTTTTCCAGATCGATATTTATATCATCTTTAGTAATACCTGGAAGTTGTGCCTTGATCTCAAAAGCTTTTTCAGTTTCTGCGATGTCAATGCTTGGAAGAAAACGCTCGTTAGTTGTTCTTACATCATTAAACATCTCATCCAGAATATCTGTAAATGGTCTAGAGAATAAGTCCTGATTTGGTCTTCTATATTTAATAAGTGACATATTTAACCTCTTTTGTTTTGTTGAATTTCAGTTCACTTGAATAATTGTTACTGAAATAGAGGCAACGGCCATGCCAAATGGGTTAAAGCGAAAAGTTCTGACAAAGCTTCAATGTGGGTATGAAGCTTTTTCAGACAATATATTTCGAGGTGGTAAGCTTGACAGATGGCCTCTGACTACTCGGCAAGTGCCTGGAAATTATGTCACCTTTTAGCTCAGGTTACTCAATTTCCACTCTTTGGCAACTAGAAATGCCATTTCCAAACTTTGCTCATAATTTAGACGTGGGTCACAGAAAGATTCATAATTCTGGTTTAAACCGTCCTCATTCAAACCTTTTGCTCCTCCAACACACTCAGTTACATTATCACCGGTCAGTTCCAGATGAACACCACCCAGATAGGATCCTTCTGCTCTGTGAATAGCAAAGGCAGAATGAATTTCTTCCATGATATGGTCGAAATTACGGGTTTTGATGTTATTACCTGTTGCAAAGGTATTACCATGCATTGGATCTGAACTCCAGACTACCGGGAAACCTTCTTTTTGAATTGCTCTAATAATCGGTGGTAAGTCTGTTAGAATTTTATCTTTACCAAATCTGGAGATCAACACAATTTTTCCTTCTTCACCCTTTGGATTGAGAGTCTCAATAAGACGTAGAGTGTCATCGATGTCGATAGGTGGCCCAATTTTGATACCAATGGGATTCTCAATTCCCCTTAGGTATTCAACATGGGCGCCATCTAAATCTCTGGTTCTGTTTCCTAACCAAACTAAATGTGCACTTAGATTATAGAAGCCCTCTTTACGTGGCACGGTTCGGGTTTGTGCTGAATCGTAATATAAATTGAGTGTTTCATGAGAGGTATACATATCCACTCTATTCATTGTAGGAGAAACCGCTGGCATTACAGCGTCAATCAACTTTACAGCTTTGGTGATTGATTCAACCATCGTCTCATATTCAGCATAGTATTTATTATTCTGCATGAAATCGAGTTCCCACTGCTCAGGATGGTGTAAATCAGCGAAGCCTTCATCAGCTAAAGCACGAAGAAAGTTAATGGTCAATCCAGCTTTATGATATCCTTCAACCAGGCGGTTAGGGTCTGGTATTCGGTTTTCTAGATCCGGCTGAAAACCATTGATAAGATCCCCTCTATAATTCGGGATTTCCTGTCCGTTCACCATTTCTGTATCCTTTGAGCGTGGTTTGGCATACTGTCCGGCAATTCTGCCAATCCTTGCTACTGGAATTCCCATCTCATGGATAAGTATAAAGCTCATTTGTAAGAGCACCTTTAGCATATTTACAACTTTTGGTGATCTGCAGTCTGAAAAAGTCTCAGCGCAATCCCCGCCATGTAACAGAAACTGTTTTCCTGATCCTACTAAGGCCAGCTTGGATTTGAGAGCTTCAATCTCCCAGCTGGTAACCAATGGTGGAAGTGATTGTAACTGATCATAAGCCTCATTCAGTTTTTCCTTATCGGGATAGGTTGGAAGCTGCTTAATGGGCTTATTCATCCAGGAAACAGGTGACCAAATCAAATTATCAAGGTCAAGTGCCATAAAATTAGATTCTTATAAATATTATATATTATTGTAATCTTTAAGCGACTTAAAGGAACAGTCTTTATAATTCAAGATTAATTGGGAAACTCTTATAGGGCTCAATATTAAGATGGTAAACTCTAAAAAATTGAGTACAAAGATATGGTAAGTATGTTAAAGGAAAAAGCGAGTGTATTAGTGGTTGATGACGACCCTGTGCTTGTTACACTTACCAGACACAAATTGGATTCAAAAGGGATATGAGGTTTTAACAGCTCAAAATGGGGCTGATGCATTGTCGATTGCCAAAAATGAGCCAGCTCATTTGGTGAACCTTTTACTTTCAGCTTACAAAAATGCTCTTGCTCAGAATTTGAGGATGGAACGCGCACAGTCAGAGATGAATGCCATAAACCTGGAGCTCGAGCTAACAAAGAAAGAACATGAAGAGCTGTTACGAAATATTTTCCCGGATAAAGTGGCGAAAAGTCTTCTTGCCTATGGAACAGTACAGCCTGAACGCTATGAGGATGTAACCATACTCTTTACAGATTTCGATGGTTTTACAGGTATTGTTAGAGAATTAACACCTGAAGATCTCATTAGTAGCCTAAGTCACTATTTTGATAATTTCGACGTATTCAGCGCAGATAATAAACTCTTGAAAATTAAAACCATTGGCGACAGCTATATGGCAGCCGGTGGTATACCCGAAAAGAACGCTACTCACCCGATAGATGCTGTACTTTCTGCACTACAGATGCAGCGTTTTGTTTCTTATCAAAAAGATAGAGACCCTTCGAAGCATCCTTATCTACCATTAAGAATTGGCATACATACTGGTGAAACTGTTGTAGGTGTAATTGGTAAGGAACGCTTTGCCTACGATATGTGGGGAAATGCAGTCAATATTGCTTCCCGAATGGAAGGGACACGCTGAGTCGGGTTCAATCAACATTAGTCAGTCGACCTATGAACGGGTTAAAGATTTCTTTGATTGTGAACCACGTGGTGAAGTTGAAGTGAAAAATATGGGTAGTATGCAGATGTACTATGTGAAACGCATCAAAGAAGAGTTTTCTGAGGATGATGAAGGATACAACCCTAACAGACTATTTGTACGAGAATACAATTTGATTAGCAGAGCTTCATCGGCTGATTAGTTTTCAGAATAATTTTATTCAAAACTTCACATTCACTGTATCCAATTTGTTATCTTCCCTGATTGTTCAACTTTTCAATTAGCAGTCAGATTTGCATAACAAGATCATCATTAGAGGTGCCAGAGAGCACAACCTAAAAAACCTTGACATAGATATACCCAGAGATCAATTCGTTGTGATAACCGGGTTATCAGGATCAGGTAAATCATCTTTGGCTTTCGATACCGTTTACGCTGAGGGACAACGTAGATTTTTAGAGTCTTTGTCTGCTTATGCTCGCCAATTTTTAGGTATGATGGAGCGTCCGGCTGTTGATTTTATTGACGGGCTTTCTCCAGTTATCTCTATAGATCAGAAAACTACTAATCGTAACCCAAGATCTACGGTTGGTACGGTAACTGAGATATATGATTTTCTTCGATTGCTTTATGCCAGAGTAGGTATCCCCTATTCTTATGTAAGTGGCAAAGAAATGAAAAAACAGTCAGCTGACGAAGTTGTTGCTGCTATTCTTGATCTACCAAAGGGCACTAAAGCATACTGCCTGGCTCCTGTAGTAAGAGGTAGAAAAGGTCATTATCGAGAACTATTTGAACAAACTAGAAAACAAGGTTTCTTGAGTGTTCGTGTTGATGATGAATACATTGACCTGGAAAAAGATTTCAAAGTAGATCGCTATAAAACCCATAACATCGAAGTTGTGGTCGATCGATTTGTAATTAGCCCAAGTAGCGAAAAACGAATAGCGGAGAGTATAAGACTCGCACTTGAGATGGCCGATGGAAATGTGATTCTTTCTATTCAAAATGAAGACAAATCATTCTCAGACCGCTTATTTTCACAAAAATTATTCGATGCAGAAAGTGGACTGGCTTATGAAGATCCAGCTCCAAATCTCTTCTCATTCAATTCTCCATATGGAGCCTGTAAAGATTGTAATGGAATTGGGTACAGATATGATGTTGATTTCGATCTCATGGTACCAAATAAAAATCAAACCATTCAGGAAGGTGCTATCCGATTCCTTGGTATTCCAAGAGATATCTTCATGTTCAAACAGCTTAAAGCTGTTCTCGAAAGTGTAAACCTCGATTTCAACACACCGGTTAAAGAGTTTAGTGAAGATGTTGTTGAGCTTATTATGTATGGTAGTGGCGATAAAAAGTATGAAGTAAACTATGACTTCAGGGATAATTCGGTCACTTATAAGCACAAATATTCCGGCCTGAGAAATACTATTATTGAACAATATGAGCAGTCGAAGTCAGGAAAAGTTAGAGACAAGGCCAAAGCCTTCATGACAAAGGTACTTTGCCCAACTTGTAATGGTGGCAGACTAAATCAAGAAGCACTTTCTTATAAAATTGATAACAAAAATATCCATGATCTGGTTAAAATGGATATTCAAGAGTTAAGAGATACCATTTATAATTTCAAACTCAGTGAGCGACAACAGCTAATTGGGCATCAGGTTCTGAAAGAAATTCGTGATCGTCTCGATTTCCTTTTAAATGTTGGATTAAATTATCTGCAGCTCGATCGTGAGGCTCAAACTCTTAGTGGTGGGGAAGCGCAACGTATTCGACTTGCAACTCAAATTGGTACACAGCTTGTTGGTGTACTTTATATCCTGGATGAACCCAGCATTGGTTTGCATCAGCGAGATAACATCAAACTGATCCGATCACTGGAAACACTTAGAGATCTTGGTAATTCTGTAATTGTAGTAGAACATGATAGAGAAACCATTGAACATGCCGATTATGTAATTGATCTCGGGCCCGGAGCTGGGAAGTTTGGTGGTGAAATTATTTCTTCAGGTACTCCAAAAGAGTTAGAGCAGAATTCGATGACTGCAAAATTCCTCAGAGATGAGGAAATTATTGAGATTCCTGAAAAACGCAGAGACGGATCAGGAAAATCAATATTACTTAAGAATGCTCGCGGACATAATCTCAAGAATGTTGATACTGAAATCCCACTTGGTAAATTTATATCGGTTACTGGGGTGAGTGGATCAGGAAAATCTTCACTTATTAACCAGACTCTGGTACCAATCCTATCCAACTACTTTTATAAATCAAAAGTAGTTCCTCTTCCATTTGATGAAGTTGACGGGTTGGATAATGTAGACAAAGTCATTTCAATTGATCAGAGTCCCATTGGAAGAACCCCAAGATCAAATCCGGCTACCTATACTAAAGCTTTCGATCATATCCGTGCACTATTTGCAGAACTGCCTGAAGCAAAAATACGTGGTTATGACCGAGGTCGTTTTTCATTCAATGTGAAAGGTGGTCGCTGTGAAACTTGTCAGGGTGATGGTGTTCGCAAAATTGAGATGAACTTTCTTCCTGATGTATACGTGACCTGCGAAACCTGTAATGGAAAACGTTATAATCGTGAAACACTAGAGATTTATTATAAAGGCAAAAACATCTCTGATGTGCTAAATATGCCAATTAGTGAAGGAATGGAGTTCTTCGACACAATCCCATCCATTAGAAGAATTCTAAGTACGATGAATTCAGTTGGTCTCGGGTATATCACATTAGGTCAATCCAGTACCACCCTTTCAGGTGGGGAAGCGCAAAGAATAAAGCTGGCCAGAGAACTATCCAAGATTGGAACAGGTGATACCATCTATATAATGGATGAACCAACTACCGGTTTACATTTTCAGGATGTACGTATGCTGGTTGATGTAATTCAACAACTGGTAGACAAAGGGAACACAGTTATTGTGATTGAGCACAATCTGGATCTTATAAAAGCTGCAGATCATATTATAGATCTTGGACCCGAGGGTGGCTCAGGTGGTGGTGAAATTATTGCAACCGGTACACCGGAAGACATTGCTAAGGTCAAAAAATCATACACGGGTAAATTCCTAAAGGATGAATTTGACAGACTTAAACAAAGTGTACAATCCTAATGGACTTTAAACCCTAAGGCTTACTATATTTTGCATCTGTGAAATTTTTCCGACTCCATAAAACAAGATTAACAGCTGTTCTGACCATTGTACTTGGCTTTACACTCTATATGTGGAAGCCAGCTTCAGCTAAGGTTGAAAATTCAGCTTTTTCAAACTGGCTAAGTACATTCAAAAAAGACAGTAGTAGTGAACATCTGGATAGTAGATTAGCTGAACTATCACAGCATGGTGGAGATTTAGAAGAACTAATAGATGAAGCTTCCAACATCATTGCAGAGCATAATGATGATTTTGAGTTTCCCTTTGAATCAAAAGCTGCGTCAGACCTTCCCCAGCTACTACTCAGTACCTGGCACCTGAATCAGCATAACGATGGAATGAGTGCACCACTTCGTTATGAAGTAAGTAAACCGCATTCCATCCTCCAAAATGATTTTCTGCAACTAGCAGCCGGAACATCACAAGTTCCTACCCTTCAGCAAAGCCTGAAGCCTATTTCAATTAAACTGACTAATAGTTTAACCAAGAATCACCATATCTCACCCCTTCAAAGTGGTATTGCTATTGGAGCTCCATAGCATCTAATCATACCATCGCTTTCTATCATCCCAATGGGGTGACCAAAATTTTATCTAATAAACTAAATCTATTAACATGTCTGGAAATGGAACCAAGATTGGCTTTATTGTCGTATTCTTAGCCATATCGATTTACTATTTAATCCCAACGATTCAATACTCATTAGAACAAAGAGTAATTGAAGATCTTCCTGAAGCTGAAAAAGTTCAGTATTTGGAAGAGAACAATGAAAAACTGAGTAATCTCAGAGATAACATCCTTGCACTTGGCCTTGACCTTCAGGGTGGTATTCACGTAACACTGGAAGTTGGAACACCTCAACTTGTTCTGGAACTGGCAAACGATAGCCGCGACTCTTTACTTGAGTCTGTTGTTAGCACAGCACGTGAAAACACAACACTTAATAATTCTGATTTCCTAACCGAATTCGTCACTGAATTTGAAAGCAGAGATCCGAATGCAAGATTGAGCAGGTATTATCGCTCTGATGCACAGAATATTACCAGAAGATCAACCAACGAGGAAGTAACTCAATTTCTGGCTACCCAAAGACTTGAAGCTGTAAATCGTGCGATTGAGATTATTCGTAATCGTGTTGACCGCTTTGGTGTTACCGAGCCATCCATCGTAAAACAAGGCAATGATCGCATTGTTGTGGAGCTACCGGGTATCGAAGACAAACAAAGGGTTAGAAATCTTCTTAAAGGTACTGCACGTCTTGAATTTAGACTAGCTGCAGATGCAACCGAACTTCAATCATCACTTCAGCAGATATTTGGTCTTTTTGATCAAAAAGCAGCTCTACTTGCAGAGGAAGACAGTTTAAATGCTAATGCCGGAGTTAACGAGTTACTTAACTATCTGATTCCAACCCAAGAAAACCCTTATCTCTTTGGATATGCATCTGAAACAGATACAGCAAAAGTAGAAGAACTTTTAGGAAGTCCTGAAGTTCAGGCTCTATTACCAAGAAATACTGAACTACTTTGGAGTGCAAATCCACTCATATTCAGCGATGGATCTGAAGCATTTCAGCTTTATGGTGTAAGATCACAAGTTGAACTGACTGGTGAAGTTATTGAAGAAGCTAGTATAACCTTTGACCCAGCTACAAATATTCCTGAAGTATCTATGAGCATGAATGCTGAAGGTGCACGTAGATGGAGCCTTATTACTGGTGCTAACATCGGAAAACCAGTTGCGATTGTACTTGATGACTACATCGTTTCTTATCCTAATGTAATTTCAAAAATTTCAGGTGGTAACTCGTCTATAACAGGTCTTGATGGCCTTGAGGAAGCAGAAGATTTAGTAAACATTCTTCTGTCTGGTGCACTACCTGCCCCTCTTGATATAATTGAAGAGCGTACTGTAGGTGCTACCCTCGGACAAGCATCTATTAAAGCCGGTTTGCAATCAGTTATAGCCGGACTAGTAATCGTAGCCATTTTCATGATCATTTATTACCGAGCTGGTGGTGGTGTAGCTGATATCGCGCTTATTGTTAACATTCTCTTCATTCTTGGTATTCTGGCGGCTTTTAAAGCCACTCTAACCTTACCAGGCATGGCTGGTATCGTGTTAACTATAGGTATGGCTGTAGATGCCAACGTACTGATATTTGACCGTATTCGAGAAGAGCAACGCATGGGTAAAACCTTCCATGCTTCAATTGATGCAGGTTATGCAAATGCGATGAGTGCCATCGTTGATGCCAACGTTACTACTTTTATCGTAGCCTTTATCCTATTCAGCTTTGGATCAGGTCCAATTAAAGGTTTTGCCGTGACCCTGATGGCAGGTATCGCATCATCACTATTCAGCGCAATTATCATTACCAGAGTAATCGTGGATTACCTGACGCGCGACCGTTCAAAACAACTCAGCTTCGGATAACAAGAATATTTTAAAAGGAAATAATTATGAGATGGTTCGAAACACCAAATTTTAATTTCGTTAAATCCCGTAAGATCGCTTATGTGATCTCGGGTATCCTAATGGTCGCATCCATTGCTGTGATTGCTACTCAAGGATTACAATATGGTATCGATTTCAAAGGAGGACAGGAAATTGTTCTTAGCTTTGAAAACCCGGTAGATGTAACTCAAATCAGATCAGATTTGACTGACCCACTTGGATCTGTACCTGAGGTAAAAGAATACGGTTCAGCAAGTGAAATACTTATTAGAACTGACAATACACTTGGAATCTCTGAATTAGAGAATCTGCTAACAACTACTCTCAGTAATTCACTAACTGATAATACTGTAAAAGTAGAAAAAACAGATGCCGTTGGGCCACGATTTGCAGAGGATCTTAAGGCTGATGCTGCTCAAGCAGTTATTTACTCTATGGCAGCAATCTTCCTTTACATTCTTTTAAGATTCAGAAACTGGAGATTCTCAACCGGAGCGGTAGCCGCATTGATTCATGATGTTACCATTACGCTCGGTATTTTTACTCTATTGAGCGGATTCGTTGATTTCAGTCTTCAGATTGATCAGGCTATTATTGCCGCATTCCTTACTATTGTGGGTTATTCACTTAATGATACCGTGGTAGTATTTGACCGAATTCGTGAAAATTCAAGAATTCACAAAGGTATGGCTCTGGAAGAAATGGTCAACAATTCCTTGAATGATACCCTAAGTCGAACTGTGATTACTTCAATTACTACCTTGTTTGTGGTGACTGTACTATTTATTTTCGGCGGAGAGGTGTTGAAAGGTTTGTCTTTCGCACTTATTATTGGGGTGATCTTGGGAACTTATAGCTCTCTCTATGTTGCGAGTGCTTTAGTTGTTGAACTTGAGACCCGAGCTAAAAAATCTAAATAAACATTTTATAACGAGGTAAGATATGAGCTTCAATACTACAGAGCGCTACAACAGTGTGGTTATCGAATTCAAAGGTAACGTAATGGGTGGCCCTGATGCGGTTAGCCTAAATGAAAAGTTACACGAACTTATTGATGCCGAAAAAACTCATATCGTAGTTGATCTCGGAAAAGTTAAGTTCATGAACTCTTCTGGTTTGGGAATGCTGATTGGCGCATTAACTACAATGAGAAAAGCAGGTGGCGATCTTGTGATTGCTAATGCTACAGATAAAATTGAAAGTCTGCTTATTGTAACTAAGCTGATCACAGTTTTCAAACACTACAAATCAGTTGACGAAGCTGCAGCATCATTCTCAGCTGACTCTTAATGACTGAAAATATGTTTAATCCCGAAGGGTACACTAGCATCAGTGTACCCTTTTTTATTTTGCTGAAATAGGAAAATTATGTCAATTCGTTTAGTACTCGGTGCCCAGTGGGGTGATGAAGGAAAAGGTAAAATTGTAGATGTACTCAGTGAAAACGTCGATTATGTTGTTCGTTTTCAAGGTGGTGCTAATGCAGGTCACACCCTTAAATTTGATGATAGAACTGTAGTACTGCATCTGGTCCCATCCGGTCTTTTCAATGGAAATTCTCAATGTGTAATTGGTAATGGAGTAGTAATTGATCCTATTACTTTGGTTGAGGAACTCGTTGGAATTGAAGAAATGGGTTTTAATCTGGATAACAGACTATTTATCTCTGAAACCGCTCATGTAATTCTTACTTACCACAAGCTACTCGATAAGGTAAAAGAGAAAAGACGTGGCGATGCCGCAATTGGCACTACAGGACGAGGAATTGGCCCAGCTTATGTAAGTAAGATTTCACGAGTTGGTATCCGTATGGTTGATTTACTTGATGAAGACTCATTAAGAGCTAAAATTGACCAAAATCTTGGTGACATCAATGATGCACTCAAAAATATTTACAAGGAAGAGACTCTAAGCACAGACAGCATAATGGCTGAGCTTAAACCTGCCATAGACAGATTAAGACCTTACATCTGTAATACAACAAATTTAATGCATGAGGCTATCAAAGAAGGAAAGAATATTCTTCTTGAAGGTGCCCAAGGTTCCCTTCTGGATGTTGATCATGGTACTTATCCATATGTTACATCTTCATCCCCTACAGCAGGTGGCGCTTGTACAGGAACCGGTATTCCTCCAACAGCTTTAAATAATGTAATGGGCATAACTAAGGCCTACTGTACAAGAGTAGGTAATGGTCCCTTCCCTACAGAATTACTGGACGATACTGGTGAATTTTTGAGAAAAAAGGGACAAGAGTTTGGTGCTACAACTGGTCGACCCAGAAGATGTGGATGGCTTGATCTTGTTGCTCTAAAATATTCAGTTCAGCTAAATGGTATAAATGAGCTTACTCTTACGAAAATGGATGTTCTTGATGGCTTCAAAGAAATCAAAATATGTACATCCTATAAAGTGAATGGTGTTGAAACTGATGTATTCCCTCTCACATTGAAGGAAACTGATGAACTAGAACCCATTTATACATCACTAGCAGGATGGGATAATACCATATATGGAATGACTGACTGGAATGAACTTCCTGAAAACGCTCAGAAGTATGTCCGTTTTATAGAGGAATATTTAGGTGTGAAATTCAACATTGTTTCCACCGGACCAAAGCGTTCTGAGTCAATTATTCTTTAGAAAATCCTCTAAGCCATACCTGGCTTCTTGCCTGATTTTATTCTGAAGTAGACCGGACCATCCAAGTAACAGGCCCGGGAGACCTAATGCCATTCTTGTCCATTTCCAGAAGTCAAAGGAATCAATGTGTTGAATGATCAGGCCATCTTTGAAGGTAAAGTGCGCTTGAATTTTATTGTGAACCATCCGTCCGGTCTTCGTAAAGCGATATTTGGCTTCCCACTTAGCTGATGCTATATCACCATTAACTTTGATTTCGCTGAATTCAAGTGAAAAATCTCTGGCTCTCTTGGTTAGCATAATCCACATTGCCCCAATCTCATCTTTTCCTTTTAACTCAAATACCTCATCCTTGAAAGTTGCATTCTCATGATAGCAAAACTTCATTGCTTCACCATTCCTTTCACTGAATGCAGAATAGAATTGCTCAATCAGCCTTTCATTTTCACTCATAATATATGTTGAATTAGAATTTAGAAGCTCTGATCCATGTATCTGATCTTTCCCATGCTGACTTAAACTGGGAGTTAATCTCCTCATTTTCTCTACCAACATTATCATAGGCTTGCTTCATACCATAAAGTGCCCATCCGTTGTTTGGATGGCTAACCAGCGATTTTCGGTAGGTATTTAGTGCATTATTGAATTGTCCTAATTCTACATAAGCTGCACCCAGCCAGTGCCTAGGAGAAAATGGAAGTGGTTCGGGCTCATCGTAATCCATGGCGTCGTAGTAGTCTACAGCTCTTTTGAAATCATCCACAGCTTTATCCATATCACCTTCTATCCAGGCGATTTCTCCCGATAATATCCACTGAACTGTTCCCAGAAGATTAGATGCATCATGAAATCTGAATCGGGCAGTTGATGTTTGTGCAAGCTCTGTTAAACTCTCCAGATACTCCTTTGCTGAATCCAGATCTCCTAATTTTGCTGCAGCATAACCTTTACCAAAATCATACATACCTGCTTGAATTTGATTTGATGGGCGTTCGGTAATTGTGGCGATATCTTCAAATCGTCCAAATCGAACATAAGTGAGAGATTCATACATATTGTTACCACCAAGTTTGCTGTAATCGCGTGCAGCTTGCATAGCAATAGCTCCCTGCCCATCCATACTTGCTGCAAAAAGTAACATATGAAGATTGTGAGTTGGATAAATGGCTACTCCTTTATCAACACTGGCTTTCATATCTGAATGCCAGGCCATAATGTTAGCTTTCACTGATTTCCCCCAATCACCAGTTCTATTCCATGTATGTGATGGCATATGATTAATATGACTAGCACCTGGAATGGCTGTACCCATATACTCAGCACATTGCTTAGCTAATTCAGGTCTGTCAGTTGATTCAGTTGCATGAATGTATAAATGACAAGCACCCGGATGCTTGATATCTTTCTCAAGAATTCCTTCCAGAACCGAGTGTAAAAAACGCACATCAGGATCATTTATATCCCTGTATCCACGGCGAGGCTCCAGAAGAAATAGGGCATCTGCATATAAGGCAGCGATATCTAAGTCTTCGGGATATTTTTTATATAAAAGTGCCATTGCATTCGCATATGATGTATCCTGTACAGCCCTTTTATCTCTGTTATAGTTTTTCACATACCTTTTCGAGAGTGCTAGAATTAAATCTCGTTCTCGGGTCGTTGCAAACAAATCTGCTCTTTGTTGTGCCTCTTGCAGGGCTTTAAATGCTCTGGGAGCTTCAGAATTCGTCATTGCACCATTTAAATAGGATCCCCATGACCATGCTTCTCCCCAGTAACACATTGCACAATCAGGATCATTTTTTTGTGCTTCGCGAAATGATCTTGCAGCATCTTCTTTCGCAAAGGCAAACATGAGCTGCATTCCCTGATTGAAATAAGCTTTTGCAATATCGTTTTTGCTTGATATGGGATAGGTTCTCTCACCCACTACATCTACGCCTAATAGTGGGATCGGGGTGTCAAAAGACGGTGGATCTTTTGCTTCCTGTGCTTTAAGAGTTAGCTCTCCTGATAGAAGCGTGATGCAAATAATGCTGAATAAAAGTCTTCTCATGATCTATTAATTTTAAAACTAAGTATGTGATAATGGGTCAAAAAATCAAAGTTGGGCTTTGGTAATTATCTCTTTCCTAAACATAAACTCTTTTACCGACTCAAACTGCTTCTTATTTAAAAAGAATACTTGTTGTGATTTCCCGTCTTCGTCAATAAAACTCAGTATAGGATAGGTAGTTCCTCTCACATTTTGAGAAAAGAAAATAATGTCTTTAATATTCTGATAATTACTGTAAGTCCATACGCCACTTCTCTTTATTCCCAAACGAGTTTCTTCAAAAACAACCTGATCAGATACAAATAGTTGTTTGAATAGCGTGAAATAGCTGAAGAAAAATGTAATGGTGCACACACCAATCCAGAGGTACGTGCCCTCAATCCCAAACATCCAGTTTAATAGCCAATAGAGAAGTAAGCTTACTAATACCCAGCCAATGAATAAATTCAGGTTTTTCATAGCCAGTAGGACACCAAATCGTTTCACTCTCATGGGTTCGCTCCAGGAGAGTACTCCATCCTCAGAATAGGAATAAATATCACTCATATATCAGTTCTTAATGGTCCTGATATGTGTGCTGATCAAACTAACTAGTATTACAATTAAGCTTCCAATAAGAGTATAAAGAGGCCATGCAATGGCCAATCCATCTCCTGGTAGAATATTTTGAACAGGACCTTTAACCATAAATAATAATGCTAACAGGCCAATAAAAAAACCAAGACGGGCATCTTTGGTATCCGGTTTTGAAGAAAACATGCCCAGCAAAAAGATTCCTAACAAGCCACCATATGTATATGAAGCGATTCCAAGTCCCAGCTCAACAATGGCCGGACGTTCACCACCTTGAAGTTGCAAGACCGCAAATAACATTGCTGAGGCCGTTAATATGACACCCCAGAAAAGGGTGATAGAGCGAGAAATTTTGAGCTCTTCGGCATTTGACAATGACCTCTTGATGAGGGGTTTAATTAAATCAAAGGTTGAGGAAGAGGCCAGCGAATTTAGGGATGAAGACAAACTACTCATTGCTGCTGCGAAGAGTGCAGCTATAATGAGGCCGGAAACGCCTACAGGAAGCTCTTCAACAATGAATTTCGAAAAGATTTCGTCAGTTGTTGAAAGGCCAAGAGCTTCAGCATTGATACCTTCATAGAAGGAATATAGAAGCAACCCGATTCCAAGGAAAAGAGCAAACTGAAGCATCACAATAATGCCGCTCCAGATCATTGCCTTCTGACCTTCTTTTAGATTCTTTGTGATTAGCACTCTTTGTACTAGAAGTTGATCTGTGCCGTGTGATGCCAGTGAGAAAATAGCCCCACCAATGATAGATGTAAAAAAGGTATATGGCTGTTGAATAAATTCCTTAAAAGGCTGATCAAAACCGAAATCGATGATTTTGAGTTTTTCTGCTGGAAGTTGAAAGTTTTCCGGCAGATTCAAGATCAAAATAACGGCGGCTATGAGTGCTCCGCCAATGTAAACCGTCATTTGAACCACATCCATCCACACTACCGCTTTAATTCCACCGAAATACGTATAGACCAAGGTAATTATCGCGATAATAATGATAGCAAAAAGGTATACCTGTAAATCTGGAAGGTCACTAAACATGCCACCCATCCTCATAATTACCGTAATGGGAATAGCAGTAGCAAAAAGTCTAACACCATCCGCCAGTATTCTGGTAATGATAAAAGTTGAGCTGGCTGTATTCCTCATTGTGGCACCAAATCGATGCTCAAGAAAGGTATAGGCTGTAAGCATCTTACCTTCATTGTATTTAGGAAGGAAGAGCAAAGCGACCGTAAATCTACCAATTACATAACCAACCGTAATTTGGAGAAAAGTCAGATTTCCACCATAAGAAACAGCCGGGATGCTGATAAAGGTCAAAGTGCTGGTTTCAGTAGCTACAATCGAAAAAAGTACAGCCCACCATGGAATATTATGACCACCTAAAAAATAATCTTCCGTTGATTTCTGTTTCCCGGAGGCTTTAAGTCCAAATATGGCAACCCCAATCAGGTATACCACCAAGATGATATAATCCAGAGTGGAGAATCCCACTATATCAGATGCTCCGATTTGATAACTCGGTTACCTTCTTCATTGTAAACAGCATAGGTAAAACCGTTCACGACACTATAACCGCCAAAAGCTCCATCTTTATTCAATGCTATATATCCAACCTGAAAATCGGGTTTATTTGATCCTCTTCTTTCGACAATTCTCTCAACAGCAATTTTACAGGCTTCAGATGGAGTGTAGCCTTCTCTCATTTTTTCCACAATGAGCGCAGCACCTGCTGTTTTAACCACTTCTTCTCCTAATCCTGTAGCTGTGGCACCACCAACATTAGGATCCACAAAAAGTCCGGCGCCAATGATTGGTGAATCACCGACCCGGCCATGCATCTTCCAGGCCGCTCCACTTGTAGTACAACCCCCACAAACTCTTCCTTGTTGATCAACAGCCAGCATACCAATGGTATCATGGTTTTCAATATTAATAACAGGCTTGTATTCAGCATTTTTGAGCCAGTTTTTCCAGGCTTTTTCTGCTTTTTCGGTGAGTAAATTCTCTGCTTGAAAACCTTGTTCTAAAGCAAATTGTCTGGCTCCCGCTCCGACCAGCATCCAATGCGGAGTTTCCGTCATAACTTTTCGAGCAACAGAAATTGGGTGCTTAATATCTTGAATAGCAGCAACCGCACCACACTCCCCCGTTTCATCCATCACACAGGCATCTAATGTTACAATGCCTTCGCGATCCGGCCGGCCTCCATAACCAACACTCATATTATTAGGATCGGCTTCTTCAACTTTTACACCAGCTTCAACAGCATCAAGAGCGTAACCATCTTTTTTTGACAGAATTTCCCATGCCGCTGCATTTGCCCTGGTTCCTGTATTCCATGTAGAAATAGCTACAGGTAGAGGTCCTTTTTCTGTGTTTATCGTTTTTGGGACAAATTGATTCAGGCTCCCAGGGATTAATCCTAATAACCCTGTTTTTAAAAAATCTATTCTCTTCATTATTCGTCCCAACTGTTGGTTAGTGGATGTGCTTCGGTATTGAAAATATGTGTATCCAGGTCCAAAATTGTTTCATCAGCAAATAGTAGATAGCTGTACTTCAGTGTCTCAGCAAGGAAGAAGCTTTGCATACCATCATTCTTCTCTTTGGTTCTGACATCTCTTAATTCTGCAAAACCACTTTCTGTTTTGCAGTATTCAACAATACTTTCAAACATGGTTTTACCCATTTCGAGATATTCTTCATCACCAGTTGCTCGATACAAATAAAATGCCGATTCGATATTTTCCGGTCTTAGCAGATAATAAGATGAGGTCACTTCCATTGTGCTATAATCCAGACCTTCTGGTTCGATTCCGGTCATGGTCCACATTTTAAAATTGGAATCCTGCACCTTTTTGGCAATTTCTTCATCCCCACCAAATACCAGCATACCAGGCATAAATGCATCAAGAGCACCGTAAGTTGTTGCCGTTCTTTCACCACTATTCATATCAGCACGGCCATACCAGGTGCCTGTTTC
>CBFHVG010000110.1:0-4078 GCA_965659005.1 uncultured Balneolaceae bacterium | reverse complement strand
TTTTAATACGGTTCTGAAACTGAGCTATATTGTCATTTTCATCCGGGTAAAAGTTAGAAATGTTGAAATGTTTTACTCTTTCTAGTTCTTCAACCGAGGGTTTAGCTGTTCCAATATCGAGGTATTTATAGCATTGTCTGGAATCAACGGATATGATGGGTGCATTCAACTCCTCAGCTACAGTTAATGAAAGGTCTGTTTTTCCGACGGCCGTAGGGCCAAGTATCACGATATCCAATATTCCCCCATTTTAAAGAAGGTACTAATTTTGAAGTGACTTCTTTGCTAAATCAAACTTAAGTGAAATTCGATGTGTAAAACCGAGATCACTTGTTGCCCCGGCAAAGCTGGCAAAACCATAGTCGAATTGCACATAAGAAATCCTGAATCCTAAACCGAGTGTGGGTGAAACTGTAAAACCATTTTCAGGATCATCTATAAAGTCCGTCAATCCAGCTCTAAATTGTATTACATCCTTGTAGCTTATTTCTGAGCCTATATGAGGCTCGATACTGGTTCTACCCAGATTTATGTAAAACGCTTGTCGATTTTCGAAGAAAATATCTACATCAGCAGCGGTAATAAGTGTAAAATCATCGAATCGAAATGTCTTTGCTGATCCTAAGCGAATGGATGGCAGTACGAGTTCATTTGTACCATCAGGAATGGAGTCGTTAAATACATCCTGAAAAGAACCATTCGTTGTATTGAAGGCAGACTGATCAACCTCCCAGAGCTTTCTCATTGTACTAATATCGTTTACCTGAACACCAAACTGAGCAAAGTCGGTGTTGTATTGTGCTGCTAAATCAAAACTGTAGCCCCAGGCATTCGCAAAAGGACCAAGTCGTTGATGAACAACTTTAGCTGATGCCCCAAGAGAAAGCTTTTCAGTTTTTTGCGTAGCATACGAAAGAAAGAATGCCATATCGGCTGCGCTAAAAAAAGTGATTCGGTCTGCAGCATTTTCAACAGGTTGATTGCGAACCGGATCAAAAGCATTTAAAGTATTCGCAATATTATCTACACCCTGTCGGAAAAAGCTAAGAGCAAGAACCCCATTTGTGGATTGAACAGGGTAGGCAATAGCTCCGTAATCATACCCTACAACACCAGAGAACCGCTCTGAATGCATGTAAGCAACCTGAAGGTCTTTCACATTAGATAAGCCGGCCACATTCCAGTATGCGGCAGTAATGTCATTCACAAATGCCGTATGAGCAGAACCCATTCCCAGGGCTCGAGCACCACCACCGGCTGTCAAAAAATCATTACCATATTTGGCTAACTCTACCTGTGCATAGGTAACGTGTGTTGAAAAGAGTAGGAAAAACAGCGCCAATAATAAACTTCTCATGCGAAGAATTGTCTGAACTGGTTAATACAATAGTAGCGCTAAAACGATAGAGTATGAGGCTTATTTGATGATAAAATTAGTTCTGCATTAGTTGCAGAAAGAATGGGTATTTCTTAGTATATGAACACTTTTTTAAAAGGGCAACATATGCCCGATCTTTGTTGGTAAGCACAAAATATTTAACCATTCCGTCATGAAATTTTCCGTATCGAGTAACGAACTGAACAAAGCCCTTTCAGCTGTTGTGGGAGCTGTTCCAAACAAAGCTACATTACCTATTCTAGAAACCATTTTGTTTGAGACGGAAGAAGGGAACCTGAAATTGACAGCAACTGATCTTGAGATATCAATTATCGAGACGCTGCCTGTTGAAGTTGAGGAAAGCGGTTCGGTAGCAATTCCAGCACGCCGACTCATAGAAACCCTTCGTCAGCTTCCAAATATTCCGGTCTTTTTTGAAGTGGATGAACGTAAAAATGTTCAATTCAAAACAGATAAAGGGAATTACAAATTAGTTGGTGAAGATGCTGACGAATTTCCGGAAGTACCCAGCCTGGAAAATGCGGTTAACATTGACACTACATCTGAAGCTATTCATAAAGCTATTTCAAAAACCATATTCGCTGTATCAAGTGATGATCTTCGTCCAGCTATGATGGGCGTGTATTTTGAAGTAGGCAAAGAGGAAAGCCGATTTGTGGCAACTGACGGACACAGACTTGTTCGCTATGTCAATAAAGATATGCACGCAAGTGATGACATTAATTTTATCGTTCCAGATAAAGCTCTTGGTCTTGCAAATAAATCACTACATGGCGACAGCTGCTCTCTGAATGTAACTCAGGACCATGCTCGTTTTGAAAGCGGCAGCACTGTTCTGATTACCAGACTGATTAACGAGCAGTACCCAAATTATGACTCAGTTATCCCAAGAGATAACGACAAGAATATGAGAGTTAGCAAAGAGCAGATGTTGAGCACAGTAAAAAGAGTGTCCATCTTCTCGAGCACAACTACTCGTCAAATCAGACTTCAACTTAGCACGGATAGACTAACTATCAGAGCTGAAGACCTTGATATGAGCAGTGAAGCGAAAGAAACCATCAATTGTGAGTATGCAAGAGATGAAATGGAAATTGGCTTCAATGCAAAGTATCTGGCTGATGTTCTGAATAACATCGACGGCGATGAAGTTAATTTTGAGTTTTCTACACCAAACAGAGCAGGTATAGTGAAACCAAGTGATCAAGCCGATAATGAAGAGATTCTGATGCTTGTGATGCCTGTTATGCTTAATACCTATGCTTAATGCATGAGTAACATCATTACGCTTACTACCGACTTTGGCCTTCAGGACCAATATGTAAGCGCCATGAAGGCGGTCATACTATCCATCGCTCCTGACATTCGGCTGATCGATGTTTCTCATCAGATTCCACCACAGGATATAATGGCTGGGGCCTATGTTTCTCGTCACAATGCTTTACTCTATCCAAAGAATACTGTTCATCTAGTTGTTGTTGATCCAGGTGTTGGTTCGTCCAGGAAAGCCATAGCAATGAAGGTGCGCGATCAGATTCTTGTTGGGCCGGATAATGGATTGTTTTCTCTTTTCTTCGATGATTTTGAGTACAAGGCCTATCATTTGAACAATCCCAAATACTGGTTAAACGATGTGTCCAAGACCTTTCATGGTCGGGATATTTTTGCTCCGGTTGCAGCTCATTTGAGCCAGGGCGTGCCTCTTGATGAAGTTGGCTCGCCTATCAGTGACCTTGTATCTTACCGCTGGGCTGTTCCAATTGCAGATAAAGATGGTATACAGGGATGGATTGTGCACATCGATCATTATGGTAATTTGATTACGAATATTCCGAAGTCCCAGTACGAAGATGTGATCGGGAAAAAGAAGGCCAAGATTTATGTTGGAAATATGATCCTGGATGAAACGTCACTCACCTTTACAGATGTTGAGGAAGGAGAAGCGGTTGTCTTCTTTGGTTCTGCTAATATGCTTGAAATAGGCATTAATAAAGGTAATGCACAAGAAATGATGGGTATTCAAAAAGGTGCCCAGATATCTGTGGTATTACAGCGCTGATGTAACACGCTGCTATTGCCTCCGTAAGCCAACGTCCCATTAATACAGACGATTATGAGTTTAGAGTTAAGATCACCCGAATTTGAGCGTGAAGCTATTCACGTACCAGCTGAAGTGGCCAATCTTGAAGTGCCTTTCAATGGTGTGATTTGTTCTGCAAAAAGTGATGAGTATGAGGTCAAAAATAATATCATTGATCTCTTGGGAAAGGAACCTTCATCCATATCAATCGCTCAGTATAGCAACCATTTTAAGTTAACAGCTTCCATTTATGAGGATCTGTGGCGGAAAAGATCACTCAGTCTTTTAAGTGGTGAAGAATTTCCTATTGAAAAAGAACATGAATTACTTATCGAATGGACATCACCTAAAAAAGGCGGCCTGTATCTGGATGTTGGGGCTTCTACCGGTCTTTATGCAAGAGCATTGAAAGCGGCACAGCCTGAAAGCGAAGTAGTTGCTCTTGATTTTTCGCTTCAGATGTTGAAAGAAGCTCGATTAAAATCAGAAGCTGATGAGACTGATATATATCTATTGAGAGCTGATGCTCGACAAATGCCTTTCTTCTCTAAGAGTTTCGATGGTCTTGTGATGGGTGGAACATTGAACGAATTACCGGA
>CBFHVG010000109.1:0-5031 GCA_965659005.1 uncultured Balneolaceae bacterium | reverse complement strand
TTCACACCTTTATCTTTCCCTGCGTCAATAGTGAAGTGATTGTTGGTATTATTTAGTTCTTTTCCGACAATAGTAACTGCTAAAAGATCGTAATTTGAGCTATTTTGGAGTTCAAGCATAGCTCTTAAATTCAAATTCTCTTGTTGTATAGATCTGAGTCTACTTAGCTCATCCTGTAACAAGATATTCTGTTTTTGAAGAAGTGTATTCGTTTTTAATGCTTGTCGATATACTCTAACACTTGATAGAGGTTCTTCCAGGACAGAAAAAACCGTTACGGAAGCAGATCTTAGTGAGTTTAATCCATTTTGAAAACGTTGCACCATTAGGATTGCAGCAATTATCAGGATAACGGCTGCAATGATGTAATCACGTGCATCATTGATTCGCTGGACTTTAACTCGCATTCATGAAATTCTATTAGGATGAAAGGACACTTTTGTAATAGTCGAGGTTCTCAAGTATGGCACCTGTCCCTCTTACAACAGCAGTTAAGGGATCTTCAGCAATATGTACCGGAAGATCTGTAGTTTCCATAATCAATTTATCAAGGTTCTTGAGAAGAGCTCCACCACCAGTTAACATAATACCTCTATCAAGAATATCCGCAGACAATTCAGGTGGAGTTTCTTCAAGTGATTTTGTTATGGCTTCAACAATGGTATTTACTGATTCAGAAATTGCTTCTCGGACGTCTTTTGAGGTTACCTGTCGTGTTCTTGGAACACCATTTACTAAATCTCGTCCCTTCGCAATCATTTCAAGTTCTTCATCAAGTGGTGCAGCAGACCCGATTTCACATTTAATTCTTTCTGCAGTTCTTTCACCTATGAGCAGGTTATGATTACGTCTGAAGTAGTTGATGATATCTTCATTCAATTCATCACCGCCAACCCTCACAGATTGGGCATATATTGTACCAGAGAGAGCAATAACAGCTATTTCTGTAGTTCCCCCTCCAATATCGACAATCATAGAACCAATAGGTTCATGTACATCAAGACCAATACCTATTGCAGCAGCCATTGGCTCATCCACAAGATAAACTTCTTTTGCGCCTGCATGGCGTGCACTATCTTCAACTGCTCTTCTTTCAACTTCAGTGATACCACTGGGTACACAAACAACCATTTGTCTGGTATTCGAGTACCATTTAAGCTTAACTTTCTTAATCATTCCGCGGATCATATGTTCCGCAACTTCAAAATCAGCAATAACACCATCTCTTAAAGGACGGACAGTTCTGATCTTTTTGTGAGTTTTTTCGTGCATTAATCGGGCTTCATGTCCTGTAGAAATAGGCTGCCCCTGTAAATTTAATGCTACAATTGAAGGTTCATTTAAAACAATACCCTCGTTTCTTGAATATATTAGAGTATTTGCAGTACCTAAATCGATAGCGATATCTGTAAATAAGAAATCAAAGAAGCCTTTTTTTTGCTTCTTTGGTAATCCAGGGATGGAAGGTAACTCAGTGTATGACATCAATATATAACTATCAGCAGTGTTGATTTTTTATTAGATCGGAAAATACAATATACGAGATGCATTTCCGAATAAATTGAATGCTATTTTCAAGGATACTAGTGTTTAAAATGTCTTGTTCCTGTAAAGATCATTGCAAGGTCGTACTCATCTGCTTTTGCAATAACTTCATCATCTCTGATTGAGCCGCCTGGTTGAATTACAGCTGTAGCACCTGCTTTTGCAGCAGCTTCAACTCCATCCGAGAACGGGAAAAAGGCATCGGAGGCAATTGAACTTCCCTTCAAATCTAAATTCTCTTTGGTTGCTTTGAAGATTGCAATTTCAGATGAGTCAACTCGGCTGGTTTGTCCGGTCCCAATACCAATAGTCTGTCCGTCTTTTGCATAAACAATAGCATTTGACTTCACATGTTTAACAACTTTCCATGCGAATTCCATATCTCTGAGCTCTTCCTGAGTAGGTTGGCGCTTAGATACCACTTTGAATGAGTCCTTAGCATTGTTAATCATATCAGTTTGTTGAACCAATGCACCTCCAAAAATTGACCTGAATGTCATTGAAGAGGACTTAATAAGTTTATCAGCATTCATTTGGATTAACCTACGATTCTTCTTCTGAACTAAAAGATTCTCAGCTTCTTTTGAAAAGGAAGGAGCGATTATAATTTCGGTGAAAATCTTGTCGATTGACTCCGCTGTGACTAAATCAAGTTCCTTGTTTACAACAATTATTCCCCCAAATGGTGATACTCTATCTGTACTGAAAGCTTTTTGATAGGCATCATTCAAATTGCCTGCTATGGCTATTCCGCAAGGTACAGTATGCTTGATTATGACACAGGTTGGGTCATCATTTATGAAATCGGCAATGATGTTTAGCCCTGCGTCAACATCCAGATAGTTATTGTAGCTTAACTGTTTTCCATGAAAACAATTTATGATTTCATACTGCTTGCCATACACACCAGCATCTTGATGCGGATTCTCGCCATATCTTAAATCGTGGTTCTTATTTAAAGACAGATTAAACTGATCAGATATTGAGTTAGTATCCAGGCTATTAAAATAATTAGCAATATGTGAATCATAATTTGCTGTATGATTAAAGGCATCTCTTGCTAAAGATTGTCTTACCTCGAATGGAATTCCATTTCCCTTTTTCAGTTCATCAATAAACAAATCATACTGATTAGGTGATGATAGAATACAAACATGTGCAAAATTCTTAGCTGCAGCCCGAATCATTGTTGGACCACCGATATCAATAAATTCAGTAGCCTTAGCCGTCGTAATATTGTCTTCTGTCACCGTTTTTTCAAAAGGGTAGAGGTTTACAACAACCAGCTCAATTGGCTTAATCCCAAGTTTATTAATCTGATCATTATCAGAATCATGACTCGTTCTTGCCAGTATTCCACCATGAATGATAGGATGAAGTGTTTTTACTCTGCCATCAAGTATTTCTTCACTACCGGTTACCTCAGATACATCTTTTACCGGAATACCAGCTTCTGAAATTGCTTTAGATGTACCGCCGGTGGAAACTAATTCAACTCCAGCATTATGCAATGCTTCGGCCAGTGGAATTAAACTAGTTTTATCCGAAACTGAGAGAAGAGCTCTTTTGATATTTAATGGTGTAGTAGGTAGAGATTCTAAAGGTTTTAATGCCACTTTATTATAATTCAGAAATTAAAGTTGTTACCACTTCTGGAAGAAGTAGATGTTCTTGTTCTAGTACTCTCTTGGCAAGTGTTTCAGCAGTATCTTCCTCAAATACCTCAACAGTACTTTGAGCAATTACCGGGCCTTCATCATAGATTTCGTTAACATAATGAACAGTGCATCCAGAGATTTTATCCCCATTATTTATTACAGCCTCATGCACTTTGATACCGTAATATCCTTTACCTCCATATTTTGGGAGAAGAGAAGGATGGATGTTGACTATTCTATTCTCAAATTTACGGATGGTCGAAGTTGGAATAAGTTTGAGATAACCTGCAAGAACTATTAGATCTGGTTCCCATTCACCTAAAACTTGATTAAGGATCTCTTCAGATTCAAATAAGTGTATTGGAATGTTGTTAGATTCTGCACGTTCAATGGATTTGATACCCATTCTGCTAACAATAAGGCCACAGATTTTAGCCTCTAAACTACCATTGTCAACGGCGTTAATAAGAGACTGAAAATTTGAACCTGAACCTGAAGCGAAGACTGCAATTTTTTTCAATGTATCGGCCAGTACAGTTGAAGATTTTGGCTGCAAAGATACATAATCTGAGCTACTAAAATCGTAGAAATTTATCAGTTCACAGAACTAACTTCGCTCTTAAATACTCGATAATTTTTGACACTCCAATTTAATTGATTGATGGTGATTTTAATCGTGGTAGCAATGGGAATGGCTACTAACATTCCGAGTATACCACCAGTTTGAGCCCCAATAAGAATAATAAACAAGATGGCCACTGGGTGAATATCAGCTGATTTAGAAAATATTAGAGGCTGGAAAATGACATTATCCATGATTTGAACACCAAGAATGGCAAGAAGACAAAAACCTGTTATAGAGAAATCACCCGTTTCCAGAATGGAAACAATTGCACTTAATACATATCCAAGAATCGGACCGAAATATGGAATAGTGTTTGCAACGCCAACAGCAATTCCAACCGATAAGGCATTATCCAAACCCGCAAGGCTTAAATATATATATGAAAACGTGGCAACAAGAAAACTCTGGAATAATACACTCTTGAAATAAATCGATAACCTCTTTTCAATTTTATCAAGTAATGATAATGAGGTTTCAAAGTACTTATTCGGAACAAGCCTAAGTAAATCTCTTCTAATTTTAGTTCCATCTTTGAGGAAGAAGAAAGTTGCAAAAGGTATCACCAGAAATGCAGAAAATACATTCGTGAAAACATCTATGACGTCACTAACAACTGTAGACAATTTTCCAAGGTCCAATACCTCATTAATTCCTTTAGTGATGTTATCCTGAAGGAACATATCAGGGATAAATGTGTATCGCTGAACAAGCCTCTCTTCAATTTTACGGGCTATTTCCTGTAATTTATCAACGTCCAATTGACTCGTAAGAGCAATCATTTCAGAACCAATAATTGGTATAATACTTGTTGAAATAAATACCAGAACAAGAATAACAGTTGATAGAGTAAGTGCTATAGCAACTGTTCTGTTTAATCCCCATGATTGAATTCTGTTCACAATAGGATCTAATATGTAGCTTAGTAACATTGCTGCAATAGCATAACCAAATATTGTACCGTAATTGTATAATATGATTATACATAAAGCGATCCCGCCTAGGATAAGCACAGATCTTACAAATTTTTCTAGTGTGAATGTTTTCATAGGGTACTTTTATGATTCTAATGCTAAATGATTTATCACAATAAAGCCAATATGAAAATTAAAAAAGCCATCTTTCTTCCAAAAGATAGCTTTAGGGGTATGGTTCAGTTCATGCTATTGAACTTTTAAGGCATTTAAATTCTAAAATCTATGACCA
>CBFHVG010000108.1:0-11442 GCA_965659005.1 uncultured Balneolaceae bacterium | reverse complement strand
ATAGTAGGCTTTAATCTTTATATGTGACTTCGTTTCCGAGTAGATATCCATATGGTTTTAAACCATCAATTTGATCAAATATTACACGCAGTATACCAATCAGTGGAACGAACAAAATCATTCCTGAAATTCCCCAAATTTCTGCACCGACTATCAATGCTAGCATAGCTACAAATGGATTGATTGAAACTTTAGAGCCAATTATTCTGGGTGAAATGATATTTCCTTCAAGAAACTGAACTATTCCAAATACAATAATTACTGCCAAAGGCATGAGAAGTGAATCGTAGTAGAGAAAGGCATATAGGGTAGGAAGAAATCCTCCAATTAAGGTCCCAATGTAGGGTATGATGGCTATCAGGGCTGCAAAAACACCAAAAAATATGGCATTTTCTAAGCCGATAATTAATAACCCCGTTGAGATTAAAACGGCCAGAATTCCCATCACGGTAAGCATTCCCACTATATAGTTCTGAGTTACTTCTTCTATTCTAATAATGGTGTCATCTATAGAGTCCTGGTCACTTGATTCAAAGAGTCTATGTAGAAATGTCTCATACATCTTGCGGTAATAGAGCATGAAAAACATGAAAATGGGCAGTAGTGTAAGGATTGTAAATATGTTCGTTGTGGCCCCAAGTGCAGATCTGGCATACTGCCCGCTTTGCTCTATCAACTTAGTTATACCCGATTGAATAAAATCTGATTGTTCCTCAGGAGAGATATTCAGGCTTTCCTCAATAAAATCTATTGAATCATTAGTCAGAGTTTTCAATCGCTCCGTTACTACAGGTATTTCCTCTGCGAACTGAACGAACTGCACGGAAACGAGAGAAATGATGCCACTAAGTACGATTATTAGTATAAATATGCTTAGTAGAATACTACCCGCTTTACCCAGTTTCCACTTTTCAAACCGGCTTACCATGGGAACTAATAAGAAAGACAGGAAAGCGGCAAAAAACATTGGCATTAGGATGAACTTGCCATAAATGAGCAATATGATCAGCAATGAAATCCCAATTAAAATCATAGATGATTTCAACCAGAATGGATACCTGTTGACAGGTGTAGAATTATGATGCTTCATCCCCGAAAAATTATGTTTAAAAAGTAGCTAGTGCTTATAATATCTAAAAACCTGAACGAATTAAAATACGGTGTAAATAATGCATATCGACCATATTGGAGTTGCAGTAAAAGATATTGAAGCTGCTATCAAAACTTACGAAACTATTCTTAATACGAAATGCACAAAACGGGAAGTGGTTGAGAGTGAAAAAGTAGAAACAGCTTTTTTTCAGACAGGTGAGTCTAAAATCGAATTACTTGGTCCCACATCTCCTGACTCAGTGATTGCTAAGTACACTGAAAAGAAAGGCGAAGGATTGCACCATGTGGCCTTCGAAGTAGTAGATATTCATGCAGAACTAGATCGATTACGTAATGAGGGTTTTACTGTTTTGAACGACAAACCCAAAGATGGTGCTGATAATAAACTCGTTGCCTTTGTTCACCCAAAAGATAATAATGGCGTCTTGGTAGAGCTTTGCCAGTCAAAATAATGATCGGAGCTTAGTCTCTGAAGTTAAACAGAACTACAGTTTCAATCTGATTAATGAAGAATTCATCATCCTGGATTTCAATCTGAATTTGACTAAAAATGATTTTGATATCTAAGTCTTCAGATGAATCCATAAAAACAAATTCCTCAGCTTCTTTTCTAACCTCAAAAACATCCCTTGATTCATCTCCGAAAAATGATTTAGCTATTGAGGACAGATCAGTCTTGTAGAACTCTTCCCCTGCTTTTGTGATAACCAAACGATTTCTATCAACGATATCTATACCAAATTCTTCCTTATTAATTTTGAATTCTACTTCAGATGCTGATGAACCATACTGATTGAATCTGATCATCCATTCATAGTTTTCAACATTCACAGAATTCGAATTTCTTTCGGATGAAAGTATAGTGTATATGGAAGATGAGTTCGCAACTTGCATGTTCAGACTCTCTGGTATGAATTCGAGACCCATTGTTTTAAGAATCTTAGTTGTATAGGATCCATAATCCTGATCCACAATTACAGAATCAATAGGATCACTGAATAAGGGCTGAAGACTCTCTTCGCCATGAACATTGACCATGTAGTCTACTATTGATGAAATATTTTTTTCATCCTCAAAACCAATATCTCCTGATACGTTTGAAATCTTACCATCAACATATATTTCATTTTTGTTGAGCAGCTCAATTAGCCTATCCATCTGATTTCTTTCTGAAACTCTAAAAGCACTCATAGGACCAACGGCACTGAAAATCACAGCCACAAATAGAGAGAATGGGATAACCTTGATATTCTTCTCTCTGCTGAAAACGTAATAGATCACGATGAAAGCAAGCCATACTGCCAGAGTAGCTACCAGGAATCGATTAACAGTAACTCCATAGTCTGAAATCCTTCTGTAAATCGATAACATCAATAGAATCACAAGCGGAATCAATGAGTAGTAGAAGTACTTTGTAAATGATTTAATCCACTTGTTATCTGAGTCATCTTTAATAGGATGTAGCAGTAAAATGGATAAAATCCCCACTATTGAAAAACTTAATACCAGGTTGGCGACCCAGCCATTGGGCCACTCCCACTCAAAAATTATTTTGAGGGTATATGCGTACAAAATGACGATATAAACTGTTACGAGTGGGATTAATAAATACTTGGCAAATATCTTGAGCTCTTTCGGATAGTCGTGTACCTCATCCAAGTCGTCTAGATTTTCAGGTACTCCCGATAAAAAATGTACTGTGTTGAAAATCCCGGCTACAAGAAAGAAAAGTTGGGGATAAATGACTTCATCTATAGACAATTCAAATAGAACTGATACTGCGGCAATGGCAATAGATAAACCTGCAAATAATACTAAAGAGTAAAAGGCAGAGATTATAAAGTGAATCAGAATTGTTTTATTAAACTGCCAAAAGGCATTGGTATCAAACTTTGAGTAAAAAGCAGCGAAGGAGACAAATAAATGAGATGCAAGAATGAATAAAATGAAGCCGGCAGTGTATTTATCAGGGCTTTCAGGAAATTCTTGTGGTAGAAAAAGGTAATAAGCCAGTAATACCAGTAAACCAAGGATTTTCAAGCCTAAAGACTTTGTAAGATCCAGTTTTGCTTTTTCTGCTATTAAAGCTAGTCCGAACATAAATGATATACCTAGAAAGGCCACAAAAGTAGTGTTCAGTATGTACGAGAGATCTTTTTTCTGGGCGAAACTCAATTCTAAAAAAATGACTGCAGTAACTGATGCTGTTACTGCTACAAAGAGTACAAAAGGAAAGCGTTGAACTGATTTTTGTGTCCCTTTTTTGATTTTTTCAATGGAAAAAAATCTCATAATCCCCTCAATATTTTTGATCACTTATAAGTCAAAATATACCATTAAAAGCTATGATTTGCTTTAATTTGATGTCTTTCGGCAGTCTATATACCAGGTTGGATATGTAATTGTTCCTGCTTTTTTAGCTGGGATGTAAAATCAGTAGTATATGTATCAGTTCTTGTAGTCAAATGGGAGACTTTTTGAGAAGCGATCAAAACTCCACTTACCATAAAGTTGTACTTTTTCAGGCTGATAAATATTACCCATACTGTTTATCAACAAATAACCTGGTCTGCCCAGTACCTTGATCTGGCTTAGTTCATTCTGATCCCAGCCACCACCATAACGAGCGGCATCCAAATCATGACCAACGGTGGCGAATTCATCGATAATTTCATAGGCCTTGTAATTTTTAACCAGGTATTTCCATCTGAGTGGGTATGCTCTTTTGATGATCTCTCTATCTCTGATATGTTTTATTGTGGCTCGCCTTGGTATTACAGTAAAATCATCTTTTTTCAACCGATTTTGATATAAACTTTTAAAAAAGTGCCAGCTTGATCCTTCATATGCAAGATTTCTGTTTCTTTTCCACTTTCTACTTTCCCTTTTGTTTTCTGGTCTAATTTCTTTGTATTTCGGAAATACCAGGTAATAGCCTGAATTGTTTTCGGGATTGAATATCACATTCTCAAATTCAAGTTCAACTTCATAACCTAATGCATTATTCAGAATTCTGAGAGGCTCTCGTAATGTTACTTTATACTCTTCCTTTTCTTCATTCCAGTCAAAATCTAAAACTTCTCTATTCTGAATAATGACTTCATTAGAAAAGTCGTCCACACCAATAAAGAATTTCTTGAATGACGCTACCTGATTTTCCCATACCCTGTTCGAGACTGTTACACTAACAGCCTCCATACTCAAGATCATATCTTCCATTTCAAAATCGATGTCCAGCTTTTTACCCGGAAACAGTTCAACACGTTGGCTTACACTTTCATAGCCTATGGCTGAGGCCACCAAATTAAACTGACCTGTGAGCTTTGTTGTGAATTTATAATAACCGAGTGAATCGGTTGCAGCTCCATTTGATGTACCGGAGAGATACACATTTACATTAGGAATCATGTTTCCTGTAGCTTTTTCAGAAACTACACCCAATAAAACAGACTCCTGAGCTGTTACCTTAAACGTAAAAGGCAGTGCACAAATAACAGCATAACATATGGTCTTTAGAAAAATAGACATTGTAGCACCTAACCCATTTAAATCAATCTACAAACTAATAAATGAATGGTTTTAAAACACTCTTTATTTATATTGAAAAGGCCCTTGTAATAATGTGGTTCCGTCAGAATTGAAATAAATAGGCATATTTGAAAATATTTTCATATTTCTTTGGATTACACTAGGGTATTGTAATTCTGAAGTGTAATAATAGAAAATGATGGTTATCCATTATGAAAATTGAGACAATATCATATAATGATATAAAGAGAATTCAATCAGAGGTATGAATTTTAAAAAATACACACATGAGGATGTCAAGAAGCTTCACAAGGAGCACATTGAGCAGATTTCATTTTCTGATCTTCAAAAATCTAAGCCCCGCGCTCTAAATAGTTCTCTTGATGAATATGTTCCCAGTTCTGAGAAACCCTGGGATCACAGGCGCATTAAGCATCTCAAAAGAAGAATGGAATTCGGTTATAATCAGATTGAGTTGAATGTGACTCAGAATCAGAATCCGGCTACTTATATCGATACTGTCTTCTCAAACGCTAACAATGCTGCACATCCAAGTAACCCCTATTGGTACAATTATACTCCTCCTTATGGTGGCACTGAACAAGATATCATGCAGTACTTCGAAAATAACTTTAATTACTACCAGGGTTATATAAGAAGTTGGCTCGATTTAATGAGAGTTCATTCTTTCAGGGAGAAAATGGTCCTTTTCTGGCACAATCATTTTGTTACTGAAATTGGTGCCTATGAGCTGGCTCCTTTAGCTGCCAGATACATTAGTCTTCTGAGAACTCATGCTCTCGGTAATTTCAAAGATTTTGTAAGTGCTATTGGCCTTGATCAAGCCATGCTTGTATACCTGAATGGAAATCAGAATCGGGTCGATGAACCAAACGAAAATTATGCCCGTGAATTGCTTGAGCTTTTTACGATGGGTGTTGGAAATTATACTCAGGAAGACATAACTGAAATTGCCCGTGCATTAACAGGATACGAGGTAATCTATGATGATTTTTCTATTCGTTTCAGACAATTCTCACATGATCATGGAGAGAAAACCATATTTAACCGTACGGGAAATTTTGGATACTATGATGTAATCCAAATAATCTTTGAAGAAAAAGCTCAGGAAATCGCCAACTTCATCTGCACAAAATTATATAAACATTTTGTCTATGAAGTTCCTAATCAAAGCATTATTGATGGGCTTGCTCAGACATTCATTGACTCTGATTGGGAAATTGAGCCTGTTCTTAAACAGCTCTTTAAAAGTGAACACTTTTTTGATGATGAGATCATAGGTGCTCTCTACAAGAGTCCAATAGATTTGTTGATGAATATTTATTCAGAAATGAATAAAGGGCCACAAGGTGATTTTCTAACTTATGAGCATTGGGTACTCTTTGACATGAACCAATTCCCTTTGGGACCCCCAAATGTTGCTGGTTGGCCCGGTTTCAGAAATTGGCTTTCTACAACATATCTTCCAAGAAGATGGAACATATCTGAATGGGAAATATGGAATAATGGCGCCGATATGATTGCCCTGGCAAATGGAATGAGTGATCCCAATAATCCCTATCAATTAGCATATGATATAGCCGATTATCTGCTTGCTGTTCCATTACCAGAAAGTGAACGAGCCCAACTTCCTGGTGTGCTATTAGGCTCTATTCCTGATTATGAATGGAGTTTAGATCGTGAAGGAGCTGATTACAGGATCCTAAATTTGATTTTACACATTCGAAAACTACCTGAGTATCAACATCTATAGGGAGAATCAACTATGAAACATATTAAGGGTAGTTCAATTCACGATGGAATTCATCATGATCACCACCATCACGAATGCCAGTCCAGAAGAGACTTTCTAAAAAGACTTGGTTTAATGACTGCTGGTGGAGCGTTGTTACTTCAGCGCACGCCTGTAAAAGCAATTGAGTCAAACTCTCTTTTCCAAAAGTTAGCAGGTCTGGAAACAAATAAAGTCCTGGTATTAATCCAGCTAGACGGTGGTAATGATGGATTAAATACGGTTGTTCAGGTTGAAAATGACTTTTATTATAACGCCAGACCAAGCGTCGCCATAGCAAAAGAGGATACAATAAGTCTGACCAATACTCAGGGCCTCCATCCATCTATGTCTCCACTCCAATCATTATGGGATGATGGAAAACTTGGCATCATCCAAAGCGTTGGTTATCCAGAACAAGATTTATCCCACTTCAGATCAACCGATATATGGTTAACAGCTTCTGATGCTGAGGAACATTTGACAACAGGCTGGATGGGTAGAAAGATGGAATATGAATATCCGGATTTTCAAAATAACCCTTCAGACTACCCTCTTGCTGTACAAATAGGTAATGGTGCTCCCCTAATCTTCCAGGGTGATAATGCTAATATGGGTATGTCACTAAATGACATAGAACTCATTGAAAATCTGGTAAATCAAGGAATAGCTTACTCCTTAGACGGACTTCCTGATACTGTTTATGGTGATGAAATGAGATATTCCAGAACAGTAGCAAACAACTCTTATCGGCACGCTGATGCCATTAAAGAAGCTTTTGATTCGAGTACAACAAGAGTTGAATACAATTATAATCCCCAATCCAGAGATTTAAGATTGGGACGAAGTCTATCCATAGTTTCAAGATTGATCAAGGGTAATTTAGGATCTAAGATATATCTCGTCCGACTAGATGGTTTTGATACTCATGCAAATCAGGCCGATGATCATAGCTACTTATTGTCTGAGTTAAGTCAGGGTGTTCGAAATTTTTATGATGATTTAGCCGCAGATAACTGCTCCGAAAATGTTCTGATTGCTACTTTTTCTGAATTTGGAAGAAGAGTATATCAAAATGGTTCTGATGGTACTGATCATGGTGCGGCCGCTCCCCTTTTTGTTTTTGGCGACAATATTGAAGGTGGTTTCCATGGTGTTGAACCTGATTTAAGTCCACAGGGTATTGATGAATTTGGAAATGTTAAACATCAATATGATTTCAGACAGGTTTACTCAAGTTTATTAACCGATTGGTTTGAATTGGATAAGGCGGAAACAGAATCCGTACTTGGTGGTGATTTTGAAAAAATTCCTTTCATATCGGGTGTTCCTGTTTCAAATGAAACTGAGTTTACACCTGATTCTTTTAAACTGAATCAGAACTACCCGAATCCATTTAATCCTTCTACTACAATCTCTTTCGAATTGAATGTTTCAGAAAGAGTTCAACTGGACGTTTTTGATGTTCAGGGAAGGAGAGTAGCTCGACTTGCCGACAAAGTTTATGCTGCCGGACAACATTCAGTTCAATTCAATGCCGGGAATCTGGCAAGTGGCATTTATATTTACAGAGTCATTTCAGGGGAAAAGGTGATTAGTAAACAAATGACGCTTATCAAATGATCAACATGCTTTAACCGGCAGCCCAATTTCAAATCGGGCTCCACCATCCGGTTTATTTGAAGCCTTGATTGTACCACCATGTTGCTTAATGATTTCACTTGAAATGGCAAGCCCCAGTCCAAGACCAAACTTTGCTCCCTGGTTTTTGGTGGTGAAATTGGGCTCAAAAATTTTATCAATAATTTCATCAGGTATTCCCGGGCCATTATCAGATATTTCAATCTGAATCTGTTTGTTTTCATAAGCTGTTTCTTTCAGTCATAATTAAATTATCAGGATCAAGGAAACTAATTCTGGAGGTAGCTTCGAAATGCTTATCCAGAAATTTTCCCATTTGCAGGGAGAAACCATATCCGCCATTCACAGCAGAATAACGAAAGGCTTCTTCCCCGCTTAACGGTACACGCTCATTACTTGTACCTCTTTTGATGAATTCTCCAATCAAGGAGTAGCCATTGTATTTAACAACAGCATCTAAATAGTAGGATGTGATGTTATTCTCCATCATATCCAGGTCAGACGTTCCCATTCTTAGGTCTGCGTTTTTATTATGATATATAGCGGCACCCAGGCTGACTTTTGGTTTAGGTTCTCTGTAAAAATCACTTTCTATGTAATCCCCTTTTTGATGGAAAAAGCCGAATGGAAGAATGTCAATCCGTCCTGAGTAAGCAAGTCCGCCAGGACCTATTTGCCTATTGATTCCCTCACCGTGCGTTAAACTTGCAGCAAACTTGATTTTACTATCATTGATGAGGTCTCTCCTGTATCTAAGAGATATCCCCTGATCATAGCCAACTGCGAAATACCTTGAAACTATAGATCTATCAACCATTTGAAAGTTTTTTGAAATGGTTTGAAATTGTCTGCCCGTTGGCGGCATTAACTGCCCAATATTGATTTCAAGATTTGTATTAGGTCTAATTCGATATTCAAAATTAGATAATCTGTAGTTTTTGTTGTCATAATCGAACTGAATGAAATAGGTATGTCTTGTATCAAATAAATATCCCCCTATCAATGCTTTTGCTCTCCTCATCATCATTTCACTTTGAGTAACATTCTCCTGATTTATTGAGGTTGTCACAAATGCCTGTTCCTGAAACCTTAGACCAAGTTTGATATCAAATTTTCGGTCTTGGGATCTTACATGGAAACCTTCTTCTGGTGAAAAGGATATTAATTGAGATACTTGAGCGAGAACAGGTTGATGCAGATAAACAAAGGATAGTAGTATGACGAGAGTTTTAAACCCCTTGAACATTGTTTTCATGATATTTATGAAGCCTCTTCATTGTATAGTATTGAGGTCCTTTGATTCACTCTAAAGTTCTCCGAGAATTAAGAAGAATTCGTGAAGTATTGGCCATAATGATCGTTTTTTAGTGAAATCGCTTCCATTTGTACTCTTGTGTTTCTTACTATCATTAATTCACAAATCCTTTATTTTAGTGATATAAATTCATCAATAAATTTTGAGATACAGATGCGTACCATTTTATTACTACTTCTAAGTGGAATTTGGGCTTTAAGTTCATGTGTTAACTCCACTGAAAATGATTCATATACAAATCCTGACCTACCCGTTGAGCAACGAGTTGCTGACCTATTGGAGCAAATGACTTTGGAAGAAAAAGTCGGGCAAATGACTCAGATTGAAAGAGGTGTAGTTGAAATAACAACTATCAGAGATTACAAGATTGGTTCTGTTCTAAATGGGGGTGGCTCAAGTCCTGGCGACTCTCCTGTTGAATGGGCTAATATGTATGATTCTTTTCAGCAACAAGCCCTGGAAACTCGGCTTGGAATACCAATGATCTATGGGACAGATGCTGTACATGGCCACAGTAATGTTAAGAGTGCTGTGATTTTTCCTCACAATATTGGTTTGGGGTGTACAAGAAATCCTGATTTGATGGAGGAAGTCGCCCGAATAACAGCATTGGAAGTTGCTGCAACCGGAATCGATTGGACATTCGCTCCTGCAATTCCTGTGACCCGAGATGAAAGATGGGGACGAACATATGAATCATTCGGTGAGACTGCTGAACTGGCTGAAATGTTTGGAGCTGCATCTGTAAAAGGATACCAGGGAGACAATCTCGCCAATACAGCAACTATTGCTGCCTGTGCAAAACACTGGATTGGTGACGGTGGTACTTCAGGTGGACAAGATCGTGGCAATACCTTAACGGATGAAGAAACCCTTCGCGCACTGCACATGCCTGGATACGTAAGAGCTCTTGAAGAAGGTGTAGCTACTGTAATGGTTTCCTACAGTAGCTGGAATGGAGAGAAAATGCATGGGCAAGCCTATCTTATATCTGAAGTACTTAAAAATGAACTTGGCTTCGATGGATTTGTAATCTCTGACTGGTTTGGTATTGATGAACTACCAGGTGACTATACAAGTGATGTAGAAGGTGCGATCAATGCCGGAATTGATATGGTGATGGTACCCTTCGATTATGAGAAATTTATTACAACGCTTATTTCTCTCGTTCAGCAGGGAAGAGTTAGTGAAGATAGAATTAATGATGCCGTTAGTAGAATTCTTAAAGTTAAGTTTGAGCTGGGTTTATTCGAGGAACCATTGACTAATCGTGAACTGCTTTCTCAAATTGGAATACAGGCGCATAGAGATGTAGGAAGACAAGCGGTACGTGAATCATTAGTATTACTCAAAAATGAAAACTCAACTCTACCATTGTCCAAATCTATGAATATTCACTTTGCCGGTAAGAATGCAGACGACCTTGGGCTACAAATGGGCGGTTGGTCTATCTATTGGCAGGGAGGCAGTGGTGACATCACAACTGGAACAAGTATTTTGGAAGGTTTTGAAGAATTAACAACCACAGGTAATATTACTTATTCCAGAACAGGACTAGGTACTGCCGCCAACAATGCTGATGTGGTAGTAGCTGTGATTGGAGAAAATCCTTATGCTGAAGGAGCAGGCGATGATCAGGATTTATCGATTTTTAATGAAGATTTAGCAGTGATTGAAAATCTCAAGAATACAGGAAAACCGCTTATTGTTATTTTAATTAGTGGCCGCCCGATGATTCTGGGAAATGTACTTGATGATGCTGATGCTGTTGTAGCCGCTTGGCTACCCGGAACTGAGGGCGCTGGAGTTGCAGAGGTGCTTTACGGAGATTATGCACCAACAGGAAAGCTATCCCTTAGCTGGCCACGCTTTAATGCCCAAATCCCAATCAATGTAGGTGATGCTAATTATGATCCTCTTTTTGAATATGGCTTTGGATTGACCTACAACTAAATCTTGCAATCCTGTTATTGATCTACACTCTATGAGGGTTTTACAGGAAGGTTCACAGCAAATAGTGACCCATTACCTTCAGATGAGTCAACTTCAATAA
>CBFHVG010000107.1:0-3548 GCA_965659005.1 uncultured Balneolaceae bacterium | reverse complement strand
AAAAGAGTTAATATTTTCATGTATTGAAACTATTAAGCTATTCAGAAAATGGTTTGTAGAATTTTGGCACTAACAAACCATTGAACCTAAAGTTTTGTCCATTCCTCCTTCAGTTCAATTCGATCAGGGAATATCTTGTATTCAGCTTGATACTTTTCTCCGCCGACATTAATGTCGCAATACATTGAAACTGATTCTTCACTAGAAAATAAGTTAATGCGATAATTTCCGTCTTCACTACTGCAATTACCTGGGATATTTCCGGTAACACCCTGAGTATTTGATTTACTAACACTGCTTCCCAATTTACAGGGTATTTTAGTGAAATCAAGTCCTTTAAAAGAGTGATTTCCTCCACCTAGTGCAGCAGGTTTGTGCCACCAGACCTGAATATCTGCTGCAGTTTCTAACATGATTTCAGTATACTCATCTTGCAAAGCCCTTACCTCTGAGCCTTGGAAAAGAGTGATTGCCACTACTGTTGCTAAGCCTACAATGATCATGACTAATATGACGATCAGTAATTGTTGTTGCCCCATAATATTCGAAGTTTAGGATTGTAGATTTTTTAATTTACATAAACAGAAAATAACAGATTTTTTGATGAATATTCTATTTCTCTTATATCAATATGTTTTCTTTCGCTTGTTCCCCAAGTTAATCTGTTATAACCACTATCACATTTAAAAGAGTATCCCTAGAAAGCTATTACGTCTATGATGTCAAAATTATCATTAACAAATTTGGCTACTTCAAAAACAAGGCCGGTTTCCAATTCAAAAAATATCTTTTATGCAGAGATTAAAATCTTTCTGGTTCTCTTTCTTTAGCTTCTTATTCTTGTACACTGTTTACGATTATATAAAGCACCTTAGATATGATGATACCACCTTTCTAGATAATGCATTTGACTGGTTTCTTTTTTCAGCGATTTCAGTCATAAGCTTATCTGTGATTATATATGGCTCATTTCTAATCGTAAATAAGGTCTTTAAAATGAATCATTTTGCTTTTGACGGGATTGGAGTCGCTATAGCATTTATTACCCACATCAATATTCTGGGGCCTTATTTTAATCAAACTTTTTGGCCACACGATTCATTATTATTTCATTTCAGATGGGCACCCTTCTTTTTCATCTTAGGTGCATTTTATTTCATCAGAGTGACATTCTATCTCCTGGTTGAAAGGCGGAATAAACAAACAGCGCCCACAAGTGAATAATTACAAAGAAAAATCTAGCTAGAGATACCCACTGTTATTATTATACTCACTTCAGCTCATAATTAATTTAAAACTATGGAAAAACTGAATAAAAACTGGTTTGCCTTCACATTGGTTGCTGTAGTCTTTGGAATACTTGGTTACCTACTTGGAACTCAGAATGCTCATTCTAGTCGTATGGAACATTCAGGGCCAATGATGATGGGAAGTGAACATGAAATGATCTGGAAAGGAAAATCCAGTGAACAAGGTAACGTGATGTTCTTTTCTGATGATGATGAAGACGTTACCATGGATGTGCAAACCGATACAACCGAAGACGGACAGATCCGCGTGATGGTTAAAAAGATTAAGAAGTCAGACGACGATTAATCGGCTAAGCAAATTTTTTTAAAGGGATGTCTACAAAGAGATCCCTTTTTTTTGTTCAATACCTCAAAATCCATCTGCTCCCACACTTAGGGCATTTCGATAAGAACGAAACATACTCCTGCCACTTCGTTCTCTTCCAGGTGTGTTTACATTTTAGGCATTTCATAACAATGTATAATTGTAATTCTATATGGTACAATCAATGAAAATCATAGCATCTAGGATAAATTGAGTGATTTTGCTATCCTTTATAAAATAAAACTATTCATTGTTACCCTCCTATTTTGACATATCTTAAAAGATTTTCTGTTCTTCCTTTAGTCCTTTTTTGCTTCATATTAAATCCAAATTCACAAGCTCAAACCGTAAATGTTGGTGCCGGTAGTTATTCTACCGTATTAGGTTCCGGTGATGTCGGCGTTCAAAATGCTAATGGTGTTGTTATCTCTCCAAGAGTGACTAGTGGATTTGATCAACCCATACAATCCAATGATTATTGGAGTAGCCTCATTTATCCATTTTATGCGGTACCTCATTCCAATGTGATGTATGCTCATCCGGTTTATGCTAAAACCGTTAGTGAAGGTTTGGAATTGGGACACACGGTCGACCCCACTTTTGCTGCCGCCGACTATCTTTTCCCTTTTAGAAGACAACTTACTATAGGAATTTCAGGCTTAAGTGCCTCAACATCTAAAACAGATAGCTATGGTGACTGGACGGTTACAGCACTTTGGCAAGATGGTTCTATTTCAATGAAAGCAACACTGGGACATGGCCTTCCCTATGTGTTCTTCGAAATGGAGGGTGGAAATGCGGTGATTTCAACCAACACAAACCCAACTATCTGGTTCAATCAGGCAGAAGTGATGGGAATTACTGTTGATGGCATTCATTATGGTCTTTTTGCACCCGCAGGTTCTAGTTGGTCAGGTAGCAGCACGTTGCAGTCGGCTTTGAATGGCAAGGGTTTTCTTTCTGTCGCAATACTACCTGATAACTCCCAAACTACATTGGAGCAATTTCGCGAACGCGCATATGCATTCGTAACGGATAGTCGTGTCGAGTGGACTTATGATGAGGCTAGTTCAGAAGTGCTTACAACCTATACCTACGATACCATCTTAATGGATAGTACTGAAGGGAATTTAGATGAGACGCTTACTGCCTTATATAGGCATCAGTGGTTGAATACAGCTAATCCATTAACTCAACATTCCTATAAATCACCAAACGGTGAAATGAAGTTATTGGAAGGCAGTACTTTTAGTACCACCCATCCTTTTGATGGTGTACTACCAGCCTTACCGGATCAGGGAGATTATAACAAAGATGATTTATTGGCTTATGTACAGGACGCAGCCAATGATGTTCTTGCTGTAGAGGATACCTATAACAATGGTAAGAAAATGGCGCGTTTTGCAAATCTGGTTCATATCGCAGAACAGCTAGGTGCAACAACTGAAAGAGATTATTTTCTTGCACAAATGAAGAGCAGACTGGAAGACTGGTTTACTGCAGGTGGCTCACAACAGTATGTTTATAATAATAATTGGGATGTACTGACAGGCTACCCATCCAGTTTTGGAGCAGATAACCAGATTAATGATCACCATTTCCACTCTTCTTATGCCATTCAAAGTGCGGCAACTATTGCCATGTATGATTCAGCTTGGGCTTCGCAGGAAAACTGGGGAGCAATGGTTAATATGCTGATAAAGAATGCTAATAATTGGGATCGGAATGATACGATGTTCCCATTTCTCAGATCTCATGATGCATATGCTGGGCATTCATGGGCAGCTGGTCATGGTGATTTTGGAGATGGTAATAATCAGGAATCCAGCTCGGAATCCATGAATTTTGCTTCTGCTGTTGTGCTTTGGGGTGAGGTTACCGGACAGGATGAAGTCCGCGATCTGGGTGTTTACCTGCATGCGACTGAAGCTTCT
>CBFHVG010000106.1:0-11734 GCA_965659005.1 uncultured Balneolaceae bacterium | reverse complement strand
CTACAACATACCTTGTAACATCCTTATCTGTCCTTTTGTATCCTCTTTCCCCTTCTCTCCATAGTTGGATCCTTATGAATGCATCCTTATCCAGGATTTCGTTTTGATTGAGTAAAGCAATCAGATCTTCTTCATTTATCTCTACAGGATCGAGGTTTAGATAAGTAGCAGCTCTATGAAGTCGGTCCAGGTGTTCATCTAGGTGAAGAAATTTCCCGGCATATGATCGAATAGTTTCAAAGCACCCATCCCCATAATATAATCCACTTTGAAAGGGTGAAATCCTTACTTCTGACTTTCGATGGATCTTACCATCAAATATGACAAATGGATCAGTTTCCATTGATATAAGCAGTTAAGGTGTCCTGTATAGCCCCTTTTGTATATCCAACCCCAAGACTAATGAGTTGGGATTCCCTATTAAAGAGCAAATAACCAGGCATGCCCGGTGTTCTGATTCTGTTGTAGTAGTCGGTTCCCATTACGAACAAACTTGAATCCTTTTCAAAGGCATTCAAGGCTTCCTTATCATCTTTCACCAAGGCCTTGATCAGTACTACCGAATCTCTGAGTGCTGAAGTTTCAATATCCTGTAGCATGAGTTTAGATTTATCTGACCAGCCAGCCCAGAATTGAATCACTACATATCTACCTTCAAAGTCTTTCACAGACACTGAATCGTCTTCAAGCAGTAAAGGCAACGGAACAGTAGTGAGAGAATCATAGGCATCTATATAGTTGCGATAGCGCTCTAATTGGGTTTCTTTATAAGTCATGGTCCCGTAGCCTATCCAGATTAGAGATACCAGGGCTACAATGAAAATAAAGAGGTTGAAATATTTCGGGTTTAATTTCATGCTGATTTATTTGCCCGAATATACGCTTTATTTATTTGAGGATGAGGCCTGTCTTTGGTGGAATTGATTGAAAATTGATTGGCTTTCGTCTCTATCAAGAAAACTAATGATACATCGTGAAAATAGTTTTGTGTTACACACTTAGCCCTCGTTCCCAAGCTCCGGCTTGGGAACGCATTCTAGAAGCTCTTGCTTCGTTATTATTTAATTTCTCATCCATTAAAAAGTATAACTTCGATCAGACCTTTCCTATTCGCATAATTCCTTGCTGAAGAATATCTCCAATGTATAGGATCATCTATAAATCCAGCATTAACAGGATTATAATGAATGTAGTCCAAAATTTTATTCATTTTTGAATCATCATCTATTTGTATCGGATGTACCCCCTCTTCCCATACTTGGTAATTACTTTGAGTCTTGTGCAATTTCTTATGAAATCCTAAGCGTTTCAGTAAGATTGATCTTCTTCTTTGCTTCAAAGATTTGATGATCTCTTTGGCTGTAAATGATTTAAATGAATTCATATGCTTTGAAGGATCCTTTGATTGCATGACCATATGAACGTGATTATCCATAATTACATATGCGAATAATTTTACAGTCAACTGTTCTTGTAAATACTCGAGTGATTCCAAAACAATACGTGCTATTTCAGTATCAGAAAAGAGTGGCAATCCATAATTCACTGTACTCGTAATGAAATATGGATATTGATCTTCATAGAATTTATATCTGCTTCTTCCCAAAACGGACTTTATGTTAAAGACCGTTGAATACATGAAAGCTTACCTAACTTTTGTAGGAATAAGTACTGGCAAGTTTTTCTAATGTGCATAGTGAAGCTGGAGCTTCTGGAATGCATTCCGAAGGTAGACCTTCGGAACGATCAACGATCAAAAACGACTTAGCGAATAATCGACCTTACACTCGTTCGTAAGCTCCAGCTTGGGAACGCATGCTGGAAGCTCGTGCTTCGGAATAACTCTACAAACTTCAACAATGGCTACTTAAGGATGAGGCCTGTCTTCGCAGGAATACTCAGTTTCAATATGCCTCCTGAAACCTCATATACCGTCCCGTCAATCATATTCACCAGATCATCTCCAAATTCGAATGCCTGTGCTTCCGTGAATTCCATTTCCTGTGTTTCATCCGAGTTATTTAGAACAACGAAGGTTTTATCAAACTCAGATACTCTGCTATAACTCACCACATTCTTATCCGTCATGCCCATGATGATTTCCAACTTCCCTTTTTGAAGACTTTCACTTTCATTGCGAATCTTTGCTAGACGGGCATAGAAATCAAATAATCCCTGATCAAATACATTCAAATCGGTCGGACGTTTATCACCATATGGGTGACTAACTTCATCATCATAAACCAGATCATCCCATAACATCGGTTTCCGATCATCAGGATCATCAGCGCCCCACATGCCTGATTCTGTTCCATAATAAATCATTGGAGCTCCTACATAGGTGTACTGGAATACGGCTGCCAGCTTCTGAATTCTTCTCTCTTCTTCGGTGGGTTTCCGGACGTCATAGCCATCTCTTGGTTTTACCTCATGATCATACTGAGTAGTAGGATTAAACACCTGAGAAGCTACTCTTGGTGTATCATGACTATCTAATAAATTCTGGAATACAAAATTCGCTTCCTCAGGATAGCTTTCATACACCGCTCTCAACTGCTGCACGAATTCACCGGCCGTAATTTCATTATCGAAGAAGTAATCAACTACAGGATAGGTGACTCGGTAATTCATCACGGAGTTGAACATTTCAGCATTGATGTACTCCGTAGCATCTTCTGTCCAGATTTCAGCAACAGTAATGGCTTCCGGATTGATGTCTTTCACATGGGCATGCCATTCTTTCCAGAATCGTTTCCCAACTTCGCTGGCTACATCTAAACGCCATCCATCAATACCATCGGAAGGATCGCCATCACCATTAGGATCCATCCAGCGACTGGTTACATCGAAAATATGATCTCGGATAGGATCAATGAGCCCGTCGTTTTCCTCACTAAGTACCGGGAGGCCTTTAAATCCCCACCAGCCGTTGTAATCGAATTCGTTTTCCGGTGTGGATGGATCGTCAAAAGAGGTAATCTCATACCAATCTTTAAATTCAGAATTTTCCTGATTGTCAATGATATCCTGAAAAGCCCAGAATTCCGGTCCGGTATGATTCCAAACTCCATCAATAACGATTCTAATATCTCTATGATGGGCTTCTTCTATCAATTCAAGGAATTTCAAATCAGCTGAGGTCCATTTCCATGTAGATGGGTCTACAGGATTTTCACCTTCCATAATCATGACATCCCCGGGTGGATATTTTCCGAAGAAGCGATCGACATGGTGAAAATAAGCTGCATCGTATTTATGCAAAGATTTGGCATCGAAAATCGGATTAAAATAAATCACCCCTATTCCCAGCTCTTTCAGGTAATCTAACTTATCGATCACTCCCTGAAGATCGCCACCATACCTGCGTTCAAATACCGTTCGATAAAAATCTCCCCCAACTTCTTTCTCCCAATCGGCACGTGCATACCAGTCGGCTGTCCAACTACTGATTTCCCAGCTATCCGGAACATCATAGTATTCCTTGACCGGGTCGTTAGCTTTGTTACCATTTCTAAAACGCTCCGGGAAAATTTGATACCAAACGACCTTTTTTGCCCATTCGGGAGCTTCATACGTGGTTTCTGTTTTAGTTTCCGAACAGGCTGATGCCAACAGGAAGATGGCCATCAGAAACAGCGATGTGTTTTTCATCTTGATTTACTTTTCGTCTACATCATCAACAAATCTCATGGATAGCGCAGCCAGAATCATGATTGCACCACCAAGCATAAGGGCAAAAACGGCCTGCCCTTCAAATAAAGTCCGGGTTACAGCACCCAGAATAGTTGCTGCAAGTAGCTGTGGCAACACAATGAAGAAATTAAATATGCCCATGTAAAGTCCCATCTTATTGGATGGTAATGAACCGGCTAGAATAGCATAAGGCATTGCAAGAATGGATGCCCAGGCAATACCAATTCCGATCATTGAGATAATGAGCATGGTAGGGTCCGACCAGAAATAAATAGATATCAAACCTAATCCACCTAATACCAGTGAAGCAGCATGAACGGTTTTACGATTGGTCATTTTGGCTAAAGGAGCCAATCCAAACGCCACCAGTGCAGCAACCCCATTGTACACTCCGAACATTACACCAACCCAATCGGCTCCTTCATTGTAGAGAGCTGTTGTTGTATCGCTTGTACCATAAATGTGAGCTGTGACAGCAGAAGTGGTATAAATCCACATTGCAAACAAACCGAACCAGGAGAAAAACTGTACAACAGCCAGTTGTTTCATTGTTTTCGGCATGTTCAGCATATCATGCATTACAACTACTAAACCACTTTCGGTTTTTCCAGATTGTTGAAGATAACCAGCCAATGAAAAAACCAGACCAACCACAGCAAGACCACCTGTAGCTACATAAACCTCTTTATCCAATGCAAAAACATAAGTAAGAATGGTTGCTAATAATCCAAATACAAAGAACAGAATACCCATGCGGATTTTTTTCTGCCCTTCTCCGGCCAACAATGGGACTTCACGAAGGGCATCCGGATCTTCGATTTCTTCCTTTTCAGCAGCTTCAAAAGCTTCAAGTTCTTCCGGACTGTATTCCTTTGTTCTAAATACGGTCCATGATACAGCTGTTATAAAGGCAAATGCTCCTAAATAGAAGGACCATTTAACAGATGGCGGGATTACTCCTTCAGCAGCAGTGTTTGCCACGCCAAACCAATTCGTCATTATCCATGGTAATGCTGATGCTACAACTGCACCTATACCAATGAAGAAACTCTGCATGGCAAAACCCTTGGTTCTTTGCTCTGAGGGGAGCATATCGCCAACGAATGCCCTGAATGGCTCCATAGACACATTAATAGAAGCGTCCATAATCCAAAGCATACCTGCAGCAACCCACAACATAGGCGAGTTAGGCATAATTACAAGGGCGATGGAAGCCGCAATAGCACCAAATAGAAAATATGGTCTTCTTCGACCTAATCTGGTCCAGGTACGATCGCTGAAGTAGCCAATAATGGGTTGAACAACCAATCCTGTTAATGGAGCCGCAATCCAAAGGATGGGAATATCATCAACATTAGCGCCAAGGGTTTCAAAAATCCGGCTTACGTTTGCATTTTGAAGCGCAAAACCGAATTGAATCCCCAGGAATCCAAAACTCATGTTCCAAATTTGCCAGAAACTCAGTTTAGGGCGAGATGAACCACCATTTCCTGTATCTACATTCATTCCACCAGCCATAAAGTAATCCTATTTATTTAGCGTAAACATAATGTGAATGTGGTGAAATACCAGACATATCGGTTTCATCACCAAGTATTAGTTCCATTCCCTCAATGGAAAGTACATCGTGTTCTGAAAGAGTTGCCGTCTCATTTCCAAAGTTTAGAACCACAAGCACTTCACTTTCACCCTTCACTCTTTTATAAGCATAAACCATATCTGAACCCAGGTCTATACGTTCCAATGAACCACCGTAATTTCCGTTCCAAAGCGCTTCATTTTCATGCTTTAGATTTAAAAGAGTTTTATAGAAATCAGCATATTTATATTCACCCCAATCAACAAGGTCTTTTTCGAAGAACTCAAGCTGTTCATCTAAACCTGATTCCTGTCCGGTATAAATCAAAGGCATACCATCCAGAGTGGCTGCAAGAACTGCAAAATTCAGAAAGTTCTCACCGAACATATCAAGATCCGAGCCCTTCCATGAATTCTCATCATGATTGGATGTGAAGTACATTCTGTATGCATTCCCATCAAACTGAATAGCTTCTTTTTCCATTAGCTCATCCAGTTCGGCTAATGTTCGTTCACCAGAAGCTATTCCGGTAATCACATGATGGAATTCCCAAGCATAACTCATATCAAAAGCTTCTTCATGGTGATCCGCTTGTTCAGCTTCAGCCAGCATGAATACAGGTTTAATTTCGTCAAGAGAGCTTCTAACCTCATTCCAGAATTCTGTTGGTACCATCATAGCTACGTCACAGCGATAGCCATCGATATCAAATTCATCTACCCAATAAACCAGCGCATCGAGCATGGCTTCGCGCATATCTGAATTATCATAATTCAGATCTATAACATCCGACCAGTCTTCAACAGGTGGCTGGAAACCGCCCTCTTCTGTTAGTGTATACCACTCTTTGTTGTTTACAGTCCATACATTGTCCCAGGCCGTGTGATTGGCTACCCAGTCTATGATCACCTTCATTTCAAGCTCGTGGGCTTTATCCACCAATTCACGGAAGTCTTCTACTGTTCCGAATTCAGGATTTACGGCTTTATAATCTTGTACTGCATAGTAACTACCCTTGGTTCCTTTTCGCTCAACTTCTCCGATTGGATGAATGGGCATGAGCCACAGGATATCCACACCCATTTCCTTGAGTCGTGGTAAATCATCCGTTACTTCATCAAAGGTGCCTTCTTCAGACCATTGACGAATATTCACTTCATAGATGTTAGCGTTCTTAGTCCATTCCGGATGTTCAACATTGGATGGATTCGGAGCCTGATATTCTGCTGCTTGCTGACATCCAATTGATGCTAACAAGGCCAATGCGAATAACAGAATGATTGTTTTCTTTAACATTGATTTGTACTTAAATGGTTAGAATTTCAAATGTATTTGCCGGTAGTGTGATTTTGAGAACGCCCTCTTCTATCTCGAAATCGTTACCGAATTGGTTCTTAATCTCTTCGTAGTTGTAGCCTTCGCGTAGCTCTACTTCTATGGTAGCTTCTTCATCACTCTTATTAAGAATGGTAATGGCTTGTTCTTCGAAATAAGCTCTTGAATACACCAGTTGATCACCTTCAACCAGATGGAATTGAAAATCGCCATAGAGCAACGACATTTCTGAATTTCGAAGCTGCATCAGCTTGCGTGTGATGTTTTTATTCTCTTTTTGATATTCATTCAGTTGTTCATCTTCAAATACCATCCATCTTCGATTGTCGGGATCACCGGCTCCCGGCATACCGAATTCGTCACCATAATAGGTAACCGGAATTCCAGGGATAGTCATATTCCAGGCAAAAAGTAGCTTTAATTTATTGTATGCCACTGCTTTTGGATCAGCAATTTCTCTGGTCCAGGCTGCTTTCTTAGGATCTTCATCCCAGCGAACCTCGCCTGAGGTAAGTGATATGAATCGGGCTTTATCATGATTACCGGAGATGTATCCCATCACATTGTGATTGCCATAATACTTGAGGCTTTCATTGGTTTGGTCGACCAGATAATCAAAGTCCTGATCGCCGCCAAAAGCATTTTGCGCCGCATCAAAGAGTGAGAAATCGAACTGTGAATCCAGCATACCCGAATTGATGTAGGAACTTATCAGTTCACGTGAGCCGTAGGTTTCCCCTACCTGATAAATAGGTTGACCATGTTGAGAGACAACATTCTCCTTAACCTTTCTGGTAAGTGATCTCCAGAAGGCCAGCTGAATGTGTTTGGTTGCATCATGTCGGAAACCATCCAGTTCATAGTTTTCCAGCCAGAATAGTGCTGAATCTGTCATGGTATCCACCACTTCCGGTTTTGAGAAATCCAGTGATGGCATGAACGTATCGAACCAGGTTGTGAGCCTGTACTCATCCCACTTTTGAGTGTTTTCAGTTCCATCAGGGAGATATAAATCGGTGGCCCAGTCTTTGTTGGCCTGATACACCGGATGTTCTTCATGAACATGATTGGCTACATAATCGATAATAACTGCTATTCCATTTTCATGAGCGACATCAATAAGTTTTTTGAACTCCTCTTCTGTTCCATAACGATCATCCAGTTTAGATGATGAGATTGGCCAGTAACCGTGATAGCCAGAGAATTTCGTTTCTACTCCACCTTGATCCCAAAAACCATATGCTGTTTCAGGATTTTGAGTAATCGGGGATAACCATAATGCATTTATTCCAAGATCGTTAAAATAACCGCTTTCAATAGTTTGGGTGATACCGGCGAAATCACCACCATAATAATTCACTCTCGGATCAATATCTGGATCATCAACTTTTCTGGTGTTATCCGGATTACCATCCTTGAAACGATCGATCAGAATCATATACATATTCCAGGCCTGGAAATCTTTTCTGCCAAGTTTTGTAGAACTAGTCACCACCTTACCGTATTCAATCGGAATGAGCACATCATTAGAAAAACCGTTTTCATTATGAGCTAAAGCTCTGACAAATGATCTTTTCATGCCTCTGGCCTCAATTGGTAGATTGACTTCAATATCACGACTACCTTCAGCCATTGCTAATGCTGTATTCTGCCAGAAAACATATGTCCTTTCTGCATTTACTGCCTCAAAAGTGATTTTTGAGCCATCCTCTTCTTTAGTCATCAATGTGGGTTTTGTGGAGGCATCAACATCACCAACTGTAAGTAATGAATTGATTCCTCCTATACCATTTGGGATGGTCACAGGATTTCTAGGATCCTGAATTTCCTTTCCGTCTACTACAAATAGATACTCATATAATCCAGGATTCATCAGCATCTGGGTTTCATAGCTGTCTCCTACTTTCTCAAGCGTGGTTGCTGATGGATTCCAGCCATTCATCTGCCCCTTTAGTTGCACCTTTCGAACAGTCCTCTCAGGTGTGTACGTCAGTTTAACAAGTTCCTTTTCTGATTTTCGAATAAGAATATCATAACGATCCCCCTGCATCCATACTGTAAAGAGAGTAAGTTTTTGAGTTGGTTCGCCAGTTATGATCACTTTTTCATAATCACCTTCTACCTCGTATTTAAGGCCATTATCGAGGCTAATTGAGTCGATACCTGATGGATTCATGAAGAAATCCTCCATCACTATTTCAGTGGTATCATAATTCAGCGTGATGGGTGAAGCCAAACCAAGGATGTCTGACTTCTCAGGAATTGTGGATTGATTACAAGCTGCAGTAACAAGAATGAATGCAGCAAGCAGTAAAAAAGATCGCTTCATATTTATTATTTAATCAATGTCATTTTTTGGAAGCTTACATTATTGCCTGATTGAAGTCGTGCGATATAAATACCACTTCCCAGACTTTGGGCATCAAATGTTGCTGTATGGGAACCTCTGCTTAAGCGGCCATCAATCAGCGTTGCTACCTCTCTACCCAGAATATCATACACAGTCAGTTTTACTTGTCCTGAATTCGGTATTTGGAATTCCAGTGTTGTTGTTGGGTTGAAAGGATTTGGGTAATTCTGAAGAAGCTTAAAATCGATAGGCTCTTCAGTAATAAATTCATCATCAGTTGATGTAGGCAAGGCAAACTGCTTAGTGGTATATACATGCCATTCGCCCGGTGCTAAGGTGAAGTCAATGGCCTGTGTTGCAAATTCAACTGCATCTCCACTAAAATAATCATACCAGGTACCTAAATTCGGAACCAGCTTTGAAGTTGTTCGCTCAATAACGTCAAAATTCCCAATCACAAAAACGTCAGTGTCTGGATGCTCTAAAGCAAATGATTTGACCGAAGACGTTAAGCCATAAGCATCATCTACAGGATCAGTGAATGCCGGTGAAAGAAACCTTAATTCAATTAAATTTGCCCATGTGTTATAAAGATCTTTTCTATTTGGGCTTTGATAATAATCCCATCGAATTGGCTTCTGTCCTGTTCTAGCTGCAACAGATGGGGCACAATCACCATCATTATCATCACCAGGTTTGAGACATTGCTCCCCATCATCTCCATATCCATAACCGAGTTCACCAAATTGCCACATCATTTTTGGACCTGGTAGAAGAAAGAAGAAGGCACCCGCCATTTCCATTCGGTCTAGAGCTGTTGGAAATTCAGTTACATCATAGCTGCCACTTGAGTTTCCAAAACTTATATTTTTGAACATGAGCCATTGTTCATCATGGCTTTCCATATAGCCTACCCGATGTCTGGCATCAAATTGAGATGGAGACTGAACTTCAAGTAAATTAGACTTACCACTTTCATGGTAGCCCATTGTAGCTTCATTGTACTGCGAGTTCGCTTTACCCCACAACATGATTCCCTTACCTTCAACCAATCTATAATTGGCCCATTCGATTTCCTCATTAAAAGAGCCTCCTGAACCAAGATGTTCGAATATTACATAGAAATCAGGATCTGCTGCCCATTGGTAATCAGCGTATTTTTTTAATACAGCAACTCTGTCTGAATTATAACTTTGTGTGCAATCGAATTTATTTGGACCCACACAGTTTTGGGTAAAACCTTTAGTTAAATCCCATCTAAAACCATCAATTTTGTACTCATTAATCCAGTGCTCAATCATTCGTTTATTGTAGTACTGTGTACCAGAATATTGGTGATTGAAATCATTGAACACATTAAAATCATGTCTAGGATCTTCGTTGAAATAGGGATTCTCGCTGATAGGATATAGTTGGTAGAATGAATTCTGATCAGAAGCATGATTCATTACCACATCCAGGATAACAGCTATTCCCCTCTTATGACATTCATCAACAAAACGTTTGAATTCATTAGGACTACCATAGAATTTATCTAAAGCAATGTGGTTGAAAGGATTATATCCCCAGCTTAGGTTTCCATCAAATTCAGACACCGGCATTAGCTCAATAGCATTAATACCAAGATTTTCAAGATAATCAAGAGTATCAATCAGTGTTGTGAAATTCCTACTGAAGAAGAAGTCTCTAATCAATAACTCATAAATGACGAGACCTTCTTTGTCCGGCTTCTCAAAATTCTCTACTTCCCATGGATATTCTTCAGCACCAGGAAACATTACCCCTACAATTCCATCGGTGAAATCACTTGGGTATGGCTTTAGATTGGGATAAGTACTAGATGGAATAAACTGATCATGGAAAGGATCCAAAACAATGGGTGAATATGGATCATGAATCTTGATATTGTTATCAACCAGATACTGGAAACCAACCTGTGTCGTGGGAGTTAGCCCATCAATTTCTAACCAGAACCAGGTGCTGTCTGCATTCAGGGAATCTCTGAACATTCTGAAATCAGGATCAACCCTATAATCATTGAAATCACCAAGTACAAAGACATTGTTCTTATTCGGAGCAAATAACGAAAGCCTGACTGTTGTCGAATTAATATAATTTATGCCATCAACTGTGCCAGCTGGCCTGGGCGCATCATTTTCTTTGAGACTAATCAATGTAGCTTCATCAGTGGCTATTTGACCACCAACATGTGTAGCTATCAGTTCCAGTGAATAGGACAGTTCTGAACCAACAATTAATTCATAGCTTACCGTATCATTTGTCGCGGTTGCAACCTCCACACCATCTAATAAAATCTGATAATCAATATCGCCTGTTAAACCACCGGCCAAACCTTTCACTTGAATGGTATCTCCTTCCTGTACAAAGGCTACATCGTCAGAAGGAGTCAAGAATTGAGCATTAAAATCACCCGGTTGCGCAAGTGAAATAAAGATATCTGTCCCACCTGGCCCCCTGCCAACTGCAGTAATACTATTATTTACAACACCTCTGAAGAGCATTGCAATCTGTTCCACATTTTCTGAAGCATTGGTTATCCCGAAAAAATCTCTCACTGATGGTCCGTAAGTAAAACTCCATTTATCGTCACCAAGAGGTGTTGCTTTCGTTTTTTCCAGATAAGTCTCCCAGCCATTTGGTACATACTTCCAGTCGGATGGATTACTGCTCAAATTAGTGATCACTCCAGTATGCAGATACACATCGCCTGTAAACCCTTCTAAGTCTCCATTACCTTGAGTAGCATCGTAAATAAT
>CBFHVG010000105.1:0-7275 GCA_965659005.1 uncultured Balneolaceae bacterium | reverse complement strand
TAGCAATGTATCAGCAACTTTCTTGATAGCAAATACATAAGCAGCTTGTCTAAGGGTAATATTATACTCTTCACTTACTTTAAACAAGTTATCAAATGATTCTCTCATCATTCGGTTTAATCGTCTGTTTACCCGTTCTTCGGTCCAGAAATAACCCTGTCTGTCCTGCACCCATTCAAAATAAGAAACAGTCACACCGCCGGCATTTGCGAGTATGTCAGGTATAATCATAATGCCTTTATCTTCAAGAATTTTGTCAGCATTTGCAGTAACAGGTCCATTAGCGCCTTCTGCAATAATCTTAGCTTTAATTTTGTCAGCATTATACTTACTAATTTGATCTTCTTTTGCAGCAGGAATAAGCACATCACATTCTAGCTCAAGTAGCTCTTCATTTGTAATGACTTCAGCGCCGGAAAATCCTTCAAGAGATAGATTGTTTTCTTTGTAGTACTTTATTGCATTAGGAATGTCAATACCATCTTTATTGTAGTAACCACCCGTAATATCACTGATTGCAATTACATTAGCACCTTGTTCATAGATCAGTTGAGCAGAAACAGAACCAACATTTCCAAACCCTTGTACAACAACAGTGGTTTTACTTGGAGGGATACCTAATTTATTCAAGGCAGCTACAGTAACAGTAATTACACCACGACCAGTGGCTTCCTTGCGACCTTGAGATCCACCTAGTATAATTGGTTTTCCAGTAACTACTGCTTTTTCAGTTTTCTGGTTGTGCATACTGTAGGTATCCATGATCCAGGCCATGATCTGCTCATTAGTATTCATGTCCGGAGCGGGGATATCTCTGTCAGGCCCAAATACTTCTAGCATATTCGAAGTATACCTGCGCGTTAATCTCTCTAATTCGGTATTGGATAACTCTCTTGGATTAACTCTGATACCACCTTTAGCACCACCGAAGGGTACATTAACAATAGCGCACTTCCATGTCATCCAAGCTGCGAGTGCTTTAACTTCATCTAATGTTACATCCGGAGAATAACGAAGACCACCTTTTGATGGACCCAAGACGGAGTCGTGAATAACTCTGTAGCCCTCAAATACTCTTATTTGTCCATTATCCATCCTTACAGGAACAGAAACCATAACTACTTTTTCTGGACTCGCCAGGTACTGGAACATTCCTTCATCAAGTTCAAGCAATTCAGCAGCAAACCTGAACCTTTCCATCATAGACTGGAAAGGAGATTCGCCTTCAAAGTGAGGGGCTGGTTCTTTATAAAAACCAGTGGTATACATGTCTCGGTTATATGGCATAATACTGTAATGAAGTAGATAAAAGCGGTTCCAAATATAAGGAGTTCAAAAACTAATACCGCTTAATTTTTGCTACTATTCAATGAGTAAATTTTATTCATAATACTTAGTTAATATATCATTATTAATCTCATGAGGATTAAAACTTTTCGCCTACAATTTGATTAATGTCATCTACTGATAAAAACAATCCGACTTTACTGCAAAAACTCATCCCCTCAAGTTTCTTTGACCTAATTCGAGAAGAAAGAATTTTTCTCGGTATAATCGCTCTCGCTTTTTTTGTTGCCGGGGCTACTTTTGAGAATGCTCAAGTTGCAATGTGGGTTGGTTTTGCTTTAGCTGGTTATTCTGCAATTGCAAATGATAGCATTCAAACTATAGGTACTTTCCTTGCATCAAATATGCACCGAAAGTGGTGGTACTTATGGTTATACATGGGGGGAATATTCCTGATCACTGTAAGTTTTAGTTGGTACACTTATGGTGGTGATGTGTCTTATGAAAGGCTTACAACAAAAGGTTTCGATCAAGCACCAACAGAGTTTACATTCCTTCAGGTTGCTGCGCCAATTTTTCTTCTCATTCTAACCAGAATGAGAATGCCGGTTTCAACTACGTTTCTGCTACTTAGTTCCTTTTCAACAAGTTCTGGTGCAATAACCAGTGTGCTCGGCAAAAGTCTTTCTGGCTATTTTCTGGCATTTATTGTTGCAATAATTGTGTGGATAAGTTTAGCAAGACTATTCCGAAAATTTTTTACAGGTAAGGCTCATCCTATATGGGTAGTTCTTCAATGGATTACATCGGGTGCTTTGTGGGCGGCCTGGTTAATGCAAGACGCTGCAAATATTGCAGTGTATCTACCTAGATCACTTTCATTCGGTGAATTTCTAGGATTTGCTCTCTACATATTCTTTGGATTGGGATTACTATTTTATTTGAAAGGGGATCGAATCCAAAAGATTGTTAATGAAAAGTCGATGGTTACAGAAATAAGATCTGCTACAATCATTGATTTCGTTTATGCATTAATTCTTTACTATTTCAAGTTCCAGAGCGCAATTCCAATGAGCACGACTTGGGTATTTATTGGTCTGCTTGGTGGTCGAGAACTTGCCAGGAGTATAACTGATGGAAATGGTAAGGGCGATCAATCCGGACAATCGTTTAAGACTGCCTTTAGATTAATATTAAAAGACTCCGGTTATGCACTTATAGGTTTAATTGTATCTATCATATTAGCAGCCTCAATCAACCAAGAGATTGCTGATGATATTATGAAATTATTCAGCTATTGAAATTGAGTCCTAAAAATATCATACTGAGGCGTACTTACCATTGGTTTGTACGCCTTTTTATTTTTAGGCAATTACATCCTGTTTATATCTCTACTGAAAGAAGGTATTTAACCCTAAACATCATTACAGGAAAAAAGCTATGACCGCACAAGTGTTGGTTCTAAATCAAGATTATCAACCATTGAGTATTTGTTCAGTACAGCGCTCGATGAAGTTGATCTTTTTGGAGAAAGCAGAAATGCTACACGACCATGCTTACATGAAATTGCATACTATTAATAAGGAATTTGCCTATCCCTCAGTAATTCGTTTAAGAAGATATATCAGGCTCCCATATACAAAGATTGTTTTATCTAGAAGGAACATCATGCGGAGAGATAATTTTACCTGTCAGTATTGTGGATCAAAATCTGATCTGACAATCGATCATGTTATGCCAAAAAGCAGGAATGGTGGAGACACTTGGGAGAATCTTACAACAGCTTGTAACAGATGTAATGTGATGAAAGGGAATAAGACTCCGGCTGAGGCAGACATGCCGCTTAGAAAGAAACCTTATCGCCCAATACCAATTACCTTCTTCCGGGATGTAATGGGGGGAATACAGGATCATTGGAAACCATATCTATATATGACATAATAGTTGTCAATATATACTCTTCACTTAAAATGCCTTATCTTAGTCGGCTAAGAACTAAGATCGATCTAAAGCTGTTTTGAAGGCATGAGTAAAAAAGGAAAAGTATTAGTAGCCATGAGTGGAGGAGTAGATTCCTCTGTAGCAGCTGTAATGCTCAATGAACAAGGTTATGAAGTCATAGGTATCACTATGAAAACCTGGGATTATCACAGAAGTGGCGGTAATTCAGGGAAGGAGACCGGGTGTTGTACAGTTGAGTCGATGAATGACGCAAGAGAGATAGCAGTAAAACATGGTTTTAAGCATTTTATCGTTGACATTCGAGATGAATTTGGAGACTGGGTTATAGATCGATTTGTTGGAGATTACCTTGATGGCAGAACTCCAAACCCATGCGTACTTTGCAATACCCATATTAAGTGGGCCGCACTTCTAAAAAGAGCTGATAACCTGGGTTGTGATTTTATTGCAACAGGTCACTATGCAAATATTAGAGAAGAGAACAATAGATTTGTGATCTCAAGAGGACTGGACAAAAAGAAAGATCAGTCATATGCACTGTGGGGAGTAAAACAAGACCACTTAGCCAGAACAATTTTCCCTCTGGGATCTTTTGAAAAAACTGAAATTAGGGCATTTGCAGAAGATTATGGTCTTTTAAATGTAGCCAACAAACCTGATTCTTATGAGATATGTTTCGTGCCGGACGATAACTATAGAAGATTTATCAAAGATAGGGTCGAGGGTCTTGAAGAACGACTAAAAGGAGGGAAGTTCATCGATAAAGATGGAAAAGTTCTCGGAGAACATGAAGGTTATCCTTTTTATACCATTGGTCAGAGAAGAGGCTTGAAATTGCCAATGGGTGAACCAGTTTATGTTACAAATATAGACCCTATTAGAAACCTGGTCACTGTTGGACGGAAAGAAGATTTAGTGAGTACGACTCTTCGTGCAAAAGAAATTAATTTGTCCAAGTATGATAAATTACCCAATTCTGAAATGGATATCATTGGCGCAATCCGATATAACGATGATGGTGCGTATGGAACTATAAGTCAGATTGGTGATGATGAAATTGAAGTTCATTTTCCAGCAGGCAGAGAAGCTATCACACCAGGACAAGCGGTTGTTTGTTATGAGGGTAATGACATGATTGCTGGTGGATGGATTCATAAAGTTAATGTGGAACTTGGAGATCTTGTTGCCTGAGACGTAACAAGAGAGAGTTTTACACGTTAACAGCTAAGTCAATTAGATAGATATAACACTCAGACACTTAATTATGAAACTACGGTTTTTACTTTTCGTTCTTGCTCTACTCCTATCTGTTAATTCAGCATATGCACAGTTTGAAGGTCAGATTAAAATGAAACTTTACTCTGAAAATGAGAATGGAGACAAGGAAGAGAATCTTCTGAATATGTACATCACAGCTGATAGAATAATGCTTCAAGGTGATGAATCCGTTAATTTTGAAAGTGGAATTAATGCTCAGGGCCTACTTATCAGAAATGATAAAAAGGATTTTGTTGTACTGACAGGTGACCAAAGTGCCCTTCAAATAACAAAAAAAGATATTGAGAGCTTAATCTCATTCACAAAACAATTTTCAGACGATAACTCTTCTGCATCGGATAAATCTGCTTCTTACAGATACACAAATGAAAGCAGAATGATCAATGGTATGAAAGCTACTGAGCTAATAGTTGAGGATAATGAGGATGGAGGTTATTTATCCATTTGGTTAACTCCTGATGTAGATATTAACTGGGGAATGCTCACTGAATCATGGGGTGGTCTAGATAATGAGATGGATAAAGCATTAAAAACATCCCAGGAAGCGGTTTTTAATGGGAAATCATTTCCACTTTTAATTGAGGCTTATTCAAAAAAGAATAATGAAAAAACGGTCGTTGCCGAAGTAGTTGAACTAAACGAATCAAGTATTGCAAAAGCCATGGTAGAAATTCCAAGAGGTGTAAATATCATGGGTTTTGGAGATTTCATGTTCAAAATGATGATGCAGAATCAGAATTAATTCAATGATTCATTCTGCGTTATTAATGACCTGAGTTCAGAAATATTCGTAACCGGTTTTTTACAGACAAAATTTTCGCACAAATAAACAGTAGTTTCGTCATCAAGAGGCTGCTGTTTTTTTATGAAATTAGATAGTTCGAATATTGGGTCCATTTCATTACGAGGTCTAACCAATATCACAGAGTTTGGTAAATAATACTCTTTAATAGTTTTGAGAAATGTACTCACCTCAATTCCTGATTTTCCTTCAGCGATAACTATCTCACTTGGCCTGTTTTTTTCGAATTGAATAGCTTGAAGTGCCTGGGTATGCTGCTCCCCATACTTTTGATACTGATCACCAAAAAGTTTTAGGGTAGAATTTGCCATGGAAGCATAACTAGGATTAGCAGTAATCTTACTCAACTTCAGTAAGTTTAGCATCGAAACTGAATTTGCAGATGGGATAGCCCCATCATATACGATTTTTTCTCTTCCGAATGGCTGATCTTTTTCATCTAATGTAAAAAAGAAGCCGCCAATACTATTATCCCAAAATTGATTAGTGAATTCATTATTCCATGAAATGGCTTTCGATAGGTAAGCAGAATCAAATGTAGCCTGATACAATTCAATATATGCCCAAATGAGGAATGCATAATCGTCAGCAAAAGCATCTATATCTGCATCACCATTACGGTACCTGTGTTTGAGTTTATCATTCACAACAAGATTTTTTTCAATAAAGTGAATACCTTGTATTGCTAAATTAGTGTACTCATTATTGTTGAAAATAAATCCTGCTTTTGCTAATGCTGAAATAAGAAGTGCATTCCAATCAGTAAGAATTTTATCATCAAGCTGAGGTCGCACCCTAGTTGATCTATGTTCAAATAATTTAGACCTGATCTGAACATCCATTTCGGAATCTAGAAAGTCCTTATTTGTATAGTGAGGAATATTTAGACCGGTCGGTTTACGGGTTGATTCATCGTTGAAATTACCTTCATCCCTCATATTCAGAGCTTCTGAAGCATATGTGTATTCTTCCTCATTTAATATTGATCTCAATTCATTAGAGCTCCAGGTGTAGAATTTACCTTCCTCGCCTTCACTATCTGCATCCTCTGCAGAGTAGAAACCACCCAATGGACTAAGTAAATCTCTCTTTAAATAGATAACAATTTCTTTAACGGTTTGTTTAAAAAGAGGGTTCTTTGTTATCTGATAGGCTTCTGAATATGCAAGTATAAGTAAGGCCTGATCATAAAGCATTTTTTCAAAATGTGGCAGTAGCCATTCTCTGTCTGTTGAATAACGATGGAAACCATAACCAACTTGGTCAAAAATACCACCTAGTCTCATTTTGGTAAGCGTCTTTACAACCATTTCTAAGGTTTCAATATCCTTATTTGATTGGGCATGACGCATCAAAAATAACAAATTATGTGGTGTTGGGAATTTTGGTGCTGTTCCAAAGCCTCCGAATTCAGGATCAAATCTGAGACTCATTTGTTTTATAGTTTGTTCAATGAGTCCACTATCTAAATTCTCGACAGGATTATAAACTTTCTGTTTTACGTAGCCAGATGAAATGCTGTTTATTGCTTTTTGAATACTTTCATATTCATTATTCCAATGATGTTTAATGGCTGGTATAAGTTGTAACATACCAACACGTTCAAATCTGTTTTCCTTAGGAATGTATGTGGCTGCAAAGAAGGGCTCTTTTTCGGGTGTCATAATGATGGTCAAGGGCCAACCTCCATGACCTGTTAGCATCTGGCAAACGGTCATGTAGGTGTGATCGATATCTGGCCGTTCTTCTCTGTCTACTTTGATATTTACAAAGGCGTCATTCATTAAGTCAGCAACTGTCTCATCTTCAAAGCTTTCATGAGCCATTACATGACACCAGTGGCAGGTAGCATAGCCAATTGAGAGGAAGACAGGCTTATTCAGCTTTTTAGCCAAATCAAATGCTTCTTCATTCCATGCATACCAATGTACAGGGTTATTAGCGTG
>CBFHVG010000104.1:0-5336 GCA_965659005.1 uncultured Balneolaceae bacterium | reverse complement strand
TCAGGATATAAAAGATTCGATATCCGGGAAAGAAAGAGACTATACCAAGGGGAGTATTTGGAAAGCAATAATGATGCTTTCTATTCCAATGGTTCTGGAAATGTCAATGGAGTCAGTCTTCGCTGTTGTTGACATTTTTTTTGTGTCCAAATTAGGTGCTAATGCCGTCGCGACCGTTGGTATAACAGAGTCAGTATTAACTCTATTGTATGCAATTGCTATCGGCCTCAGTATGGGAACAACAGCCATTGTATCCCGACGCATAGGTGAGAAAAATAAAGAGGGCGCTTCAATTGCGGGTGCTCAAGCAGTAATTATTGGGATTGTTCTTTCAGTACCTATCAGTTTTATTGGGCTTTTCTTTGCCTCCGATTTACTGAGTATAATGGGAGCGAATGAAGAGATGATTTCACAGAACTATCTCTATCCTGCTATCATGTTCACCACGAACGCGGTGATTATGCTCATATTTGTAAATAATGCTATTTACAGGGGAGCTGGAGACGCTTCTATAGCAATGAGAGCCTTATGGCTTGCTAATGGTATCAACATTATTCTGGATCCAATTTTAATCTTTGGATGGTGGATTTTTCCTGAGTTAGGCATTGCAGGTGCGGCAATTGCAACAAGTATTGGGCGTGGGATTGGAGTTGCATATCAATTTTACAAATTCTCAGGTAAAACAAGTCGTATACATTTCAACAAAACTACATTTAGACTGGATTTACCGGTCATTAAAAACCTAATCAGAGTTTCATTAGGCGGTATCGGACAATTCATTATTGCCACATCCAGCTGGATTGGCTTAGTAAGAATTATGGCAATTTTCGGAAGTGTTGCTCTGGCAGGTTATACAATTGCAATACGGATAATAATCTTTTCAATATTACCTTCCTGGGGTATGAGTAATGCTGCTGCCACTTTAGTCGGACAAAATCTCGGTGCTAAAGAGCCAGAACGAGCTGAAAAATCAGCATGGAACTCCGCATTTATAAATGTTGCATTCCTAATTAGTATCGGGATTACCTTCAATTTATTCTCTGAGTTCTTCATTAAGCTCTTCACCTCTGATGCCGACGTGATAGCGATTGGAGCTCGTTCACTAAGAATTATTAGCTATGGCTATATAGTATATGGTTTTGGAATGGTGATAATGCAAGCTTTTAATGGTGCTGGTGATACAAAAACACCAACTATTATTAATCTATTCTGCTTCTGGTTAATTGAAATACCACTTGCCTACTTTTTAGCTATATATATGGATTGGAAAATAGATGGAGTATTATGGTCTATAGTACTAGCAGAATCACTTCTAGGGATAATAAGTATCATCCTCTTTAAACGAGGAAAATGGAAAGAAACTAAGGTTTAAAATGAAAGTTAAAGTAACATTAGATTCCTCAGGACGCAGAGGGAAAAAAGTCTCAGTTGTTAAGGGAATTACACATAACCCACAGGTAATACAGACATTAACAATGAATCTAAAAAAGACTTGTGGCGCCGGGGGTACAATTAAGGGCAAAACTATTGAGATTCAAGGCGATCATGTTGCTAAAATAAAGACTTACCTTGAAAAGGAAGGCTATACCATAGTTTAAGATTTAAAGGCTAACTTTACTCTCTTGTCTGGGATCAAGATCATAGAGTGAGGAAGCTGAGGCTTGAACTGTCTTATACCACTCGTTACCAAACTTATCATTGATTGAATAAAAGTCTGAGAAATCGGGTTTCCTGAGATTCATCTTCCACTCATTCGTTTTTGGTTTAAACTGAGGATCGAGATGCTGTAATTGATGATAAATCACCATTTCACGAGTCTTACTATCAAGTATATCCCATAACTCGCCTGAAACTTCAATGAGGTAATCATTACCGGAATAATACTTCACTTCCCTTGTAGCCTTCATTGATTTTGCTGCTCTTAATTTTGAAATATTTGGATAAACAAGAAAAAAGCCTATTTCAGCGGGACCAAATTCCAGCTGATATTGCTCTATGACATCTTTTGCGATTTTTTCAATTTCAGGAGACTCCATTAATTGTTTCTCCTTGGATATTGTTTCTTCTGGTTTTAAAAAATCGTTTTCAGGCATTGTATTTTCTTATCATAGTTTGATTTCTTTTGGGCTGCAAATATAGGTAGAATTAGTTTATTAATTGATTCAATTATTATAAATAGATGAAAAGTATTTTAGCGATATGTGCTGGTTTTATGACAATGATTATACTAGAAGGATTCGCCAGAATAATCATAGCATTTTATCACAGGGAAGATCTTGTTTTCTCTGGTCTTCAGTCCCTCCCATCAATAACCTGGATCATAGTATTACTATTGGTCATTTTACTTTTAGGAATCTTTGGAACATTATTGACAACAACTCTGGCTGGATTTGACCCTTTGAAGCATACTGTATCGCTCGCTTCTCTTGTTCTCATTTTGAGGTTTATACCTGCATTGCTAAGAGCAGAACAGAACACCTATTTATTAACCCTACTACCTGTTACAATAAGCTTAATAGGTATATTTATCGGCTTTGTCATCAAGAGCAGACTCATTAATAGTAATAGTGAAGTAAAAGATATCAAATGATATCGGTCGGTTTTATTCTTTGATCGCTAGTGAATCTACATCAGATGCTGGTAAATCTCGAATTTCCGATAATTCGTTAATATAAAGCTGTCTGGTTGAATCGATAAGCTTATCGACATCTGATTTTTTCAAATTCTCTGTTGAAATCGGGTCCAATACCTTTAAAACAATGCTATCAGCGTGTCCAAATTTCCAGGAATTCTTTGGTAAACAATTTTGAGTTCCGTCGATAACTAAAGGAAGAATATCCAGTTTTTTTCTGATCGCAATATCGAAAGCTCCCTTTGCAAACTTATTTAATTTACCTGATCTAGAACGTGTTCCTTCAGGGAAAAACATGACTGAGACATTTCTTTCGAGAAAAAACACTGTATGTCTGTACATTTGTGTTCCACGAGCGTCAGATTTTCGATCAATGGAAATATCTTTTGCCATAGACATCATCCAACCCGTAACAGGTGTTTTGAATAACTCTGCTTTACTAATCCATTTCATCTCCCAACCCAATAATGAAATAATGGGTATATCTGCATTAGATAAGTGATTGCAGATCACTACATAAGGCTTTTTATCATCGATTTTGGGATTTCCAATAATCTTAACTTTCCAGGCAGGATTAACAGAAACAATTGCCCATCCTAATCTTCTAAACCACTTCCCTGTAGTGTACTTAGTTGGATTTCTATCAATGAGATATACTATTGATACTAATGGCAGCCAGATGACCATTAATAAGATTATAGCAACCCAGATTAATGCTGATTGAATAGTCCTGAACAAATTAACTCAGAATTAATTGATGCCCATTATCTCGAACAAAATTCGGCCCACTTCAATATTTGAATGCCAGCCAGAAAACTCTAATGCTTTTGGACCATATGCCATTAATGGTACAGGTATACCGGTATGGCCTCCAGTTGTCCATGCAATTTCCATCTTTTTGCCATCTTCCAAATTCTTGTTCATGGTCATACCACCAGTTTCATGATCAGCTGTAATGACAACAAGCGTCTCTCCATTATCTTTTGCAAAATCGAGTACAACCCCAATGGCATCATCAAAGCTTTTTACTTCTCTCATAACATATGAAGCATCATTCTGATGACTTCCCCAGTCAATTTGACTACCTTCGATCATCATGAAAAAACCTTTTTCATTTTTACTGAGTATTTCTAGTGACTTAGTAGTCATTTCAGCCAGACTAGGTTCTGAATTCTCATGAATCAATCCACCTTGCGAAAATAGACCCAATAGTTTATCTGAGCTGCTATTGTTCATATCATCTTTATTAAACAATACATCATAACCTCTATCCTCAAATTCTGTCGTTAATTCTCTCTCATCAGTTCTACGACTACCTTCTTTAGTTGACGGCATAAAATCTTCCCAACCACCGCCTAGAATTACATCAACACCAGCTTCCAGATATTGATCAGCTATTTCACTGTACATATTTCTACTTGGCACATGAGAAGCGTAAGACGCGGGGGTAGCATGAGTTACTCCGGAAGTAGATAGTAATGCTGTGCTCATGCCATTTTCAACCGCATATTCTAAAATCGTTTTGCATGGCTCATCATTTGGAAGCATTGCGATCATACCATTGTTTGTTCTTTCACCACATGAAAAGGCGGTAGCACCAGCAGCAGAATCTGTTATCAAACTGTTTTCAGCAAAAGTTTTAATAAGACCCAATACAGGTAGTCTTTGAATATTAAGTAGGCCATGTTTTCCTACTAGATGAAGTTGACCAGCTGATATCTGTGCTAAACCTGTGCCATCCCCTATTAAAAAGATCACATTCTTAACGGTTGTACTCTCAACTAAATCCAATTTAGTATTTGTGGTAGTTTCTTTTGATTCTGCAACAGTAATAATGGTTTTATCTGAATCTTGGGCTATTGCACAAGAACTGAAGAAGAACAAAAAGAGAAACAAAAATTTAGACTTCATATCTTATTAAAGTGATTTCAGTATTGTTATTTGCTTAAATATAAGTCATGCAATTTTATGCATGTATTAACTTATCTAACTAAAGAAACTTCTTATAAAACCTAAAAATCCTTTATGGTGCTTTACAGGTTTTTCAGGTTTTCTCACTGTGGCTGCATCAACTCTTTTAATCTCAACATAGGGTTCTTTCTTATATTGTTGTTTTTGCTGAGACCTTTCGGGCTTAGTACTTTTATTTCGTGAATCTGTTTTATTCTTCGAACTATTGGCAGGCTTTTTGGTGCTTTTTGGTTTCGGTTGGGTTTCTGGTTTTTCGTCTGCCTCCTTCACCTGATTTTTTGGTTTTTCTTGCTTGTTCTTATCAGTGACCTTCTGATCGGCACCTGACGTTTTTCTGCTATGTTTAGTCTGAGAATCAGAACTCTTTCCGTTTTTGAAATTTTTAACTTCTTCCGGTCGATGTTTTTTCTGAATTTTTTCAGCGCCAACCTTTTCCTCTATAGCTGTAAAAAGTCTCCCATCATTTCTATTCACAAATGTAACAGCAACACCTGTTTTATCATATCGGCCAGTTCTTCCAATTCTATGTATATAATCTTCAGGTGACTTTGGTACATCGTAATTTAGAATCAGGGACACATCATCGATATCGATGCCTCTTGCTAATACATCTGTTGCAACAATCACCTTAACTTCACCCGTCTTGAATTTGTGCAGGGCCTCATTTCTTTCAGCCTGGTCACGATCACCATGTATTGTTGCTGCCTCTATACCCACTTTTTTGAGATCTTTA
>CBFHVG010000103.1:0-21738 GCA_965659005.1 uncultured Balneolaceae bacterium | reverse complement strand
GCAAGAATAGCGAAAGTAGTTTTAAGAGATTTCATAAGTACAAGATTATATTTTGGGTTAAGAATAAGAGTTCAGTTTATTGTATTTGTTACATATATAAACAAATGTATATTTATTTAATAAGCTCACTATAACATAAGTAAAGAATCAATATCAACAGTTTTGTTACAATATAATTCATAAGTCATTGAATATTATTGATCTAAAAGTATTAAAAAAGACTAATATTTACTATTAATCATAGCTTCTTGCCTACAAAAGCATTATTGGCGAATTATAGATCATCCATGTATTTTATATTTTATAATAGTCAATAACATATATTGAATCATATACTACTGGGTCCCCATTGACAAAAATTCGCGTTGATTATTCGGAATTAGTTGTTGCTCTCCAACAAGGTGATGACATCAAAGCAAGTAGTTTGCTTAACGAAGTTATACCCAGGCTAGAGGATTATCTAGTGGTTGTAATGGGAGCCGAAAAAAATTCTGCTAAAGAATGTGTTCAACAAGCTTTTCTAGATGTCTATGAACAAATACGTCAGAACAAGATAAAAGAACACAAATACATCTTTAGCTATCTTATTAAATCTTGTAGACATGAATACCTGAGATATGTTAAGAGAGAACATAAATTCAGTTATGAAGAAGAAGCCTTGAATTATGTTGTTGAGCCTGAAGAGCAATACAAAAGGTTGATAGATCAGGAGCGTCAAAATATACTCAAAGAATGTTTACATGAATTGAAAGAGAAATCAAGGAAATTCATTGAGTACTTCATTGATAAACCCGATGCTACAACAGAAGAAGCAAGTATATTTTTTGAACTCTCCAGTGCAAATGTAAGAACAAGGAAATCGAGAATTGTTAGCCGACTTCATCACTGTTTTAAGCGCAAATCTAATGAGTAGACCCTGTTACTTTTAATTCAACATTAGAAAAATTTAATATTTGTAAACCCAATTTCTCTGTTTCTCATAAAGAATCGAAGGCTAATTTCATCCATTTTCAGATTCAATTTTTACAAAAAATTAATCCGTAACAGATAAACCAAGAAAATTTGAGTTCGAGTTAAATAAAATGTAACAGGTTTTAGAATTTAACTACCTCATCTTCAATAATACCATAGATTGCATCATATTCAGTTTGATTAATCTGATGTGAACCAGTGAATAAACCAAAAGCTGGTAGTATGATGGAATCGCCTTTTTTTACAAAACATTTAACCCTAATTTTCTGTCTCCCTTTTCCTCTAAGATAAAAACAGGGATGTACATGACCGGCAAGGATTATTGAATTTCCATCAGAGATGAATTCATTTTCATCGTGTTGAAATTGGAATGGTCCTTCCTTGAAGTATGATTTTATTCTTAAGTCTTTTTTAAGAAATTCTTGATTACCATATCGATCATGATTACCAACAGTTAAAATGATCTCGATGTGTTTATTAGCTTCCTTCCAATCCCAAAAATAGTTCCAATCTTGATTGACTCTACTATGAAATAAGTCACCAAGAAATATTATCCTTTTAGTTTCATACACGTCTAAAAGATCATCAATATTATTAAGTATGTCCTTATTTAACTGAGTTGGTACTCGGATTCCATTTTGGTTGAAGTATCCAGCTTTACCTAAATGTAGATCAGCTACAATTAATGTCGAAGTTTGCTTCCAATAAATTGCTTTCTCCGGTAAGAGATAGAGATTTTGATCGTTAATCTTCAAATCGTAATACATCTATTTAACATGCCTCTCTAGCTGTTGCTGCATTTTTTTTACACGATCTTTTAATTGCTCATTAGACATTCTTTCTCTAAGTCGATCTACCATGATTGGAAAAGCAAAAGGTGTAAAGCGATCTGGATAGTTTAATACAATTTGTTGCTTTTGAATAGCTTTTAAAGCTTTCCTAAGCCTTATTTCATCTAATTGAAAGAAAAGTACTTCATCCTTTGCCTGTTGTAAAAGCAAATTATCTGGTTCATACTCGCTAAACACATCAAATAATAAACCTGAAGATAGTTGAAGATGTTGAGTTTTTCTTTGCTCACCTGGAAAACCTGAGAAAATTAGACCAGCTACTTGAGAAATTGCCCAAAATCTCGATTTAGTTAATTCATTATGATTAATACTAGAGTGAATATCTTCAACAAGGTTAATTTCTGAAAACAAGCCTTTATCAATTGCCTCTTCAACTGGGATATCTTGATCCGATAGTAATTCAAAACCATAATCATTCATTGCGATTGAGAATGTCATTGGTTTGATCTTAGATATTCTATAAGCAATAAGGGATGCCATTCCTTCATGAACGTATCTACCCTCAAATGGGAAGAAAAAAGCATGAAAACCTTCTCTTGATTTAGATTTTTCAATAAGAAATTGATTAAGATTTGGTAGAGTTGACCAATCTTTTTGAATTTCAATTATTGGTCTTATTGTTTGAATTTCAACATCATTTGATGAATCGGTAGTAGCTTCCTGTATTTTAATTCTAAGAATTTTGGACATATTAGATGACAGTGACATCCTCCCACCTTGCCAACTTGGTGTTTTAGCTTTTTGGGATTTAGATCTTTTAACATAGGCTACCATACCATTTATGCGAACTAGTTCTAGTGTTCTTCCTGCAAACCAAAATTTTTCTCCGATGTTTAATCTAGAAATGAATCGTTCTTCAATTACTCCAATACTAGAACCACTTAAATATTTAACCTTTACCATAGTATCTGAAGTTATAGTTCCGATACTCATTCTATGCCTTCTAGCTAATTTTGAACTTGCAATCTTATATAAATCATCAATCAAAGTTACTTTAGAATATTCATCATAGCTTTTAAGTGAAGGTCCTCCTGATGTTATAAACTGAAGGATTTTGCCCCATTCATCTCTAGTAATTGTTTGATAAGCAAAGGTCTTTCTAATTTCATCAAATATAACTTTCTCGTCAAAGCCATCTGATATTGAAAGTGTTACCAAATATTGAATTAAAACGTCATAAGGTTTTAAAATTGGCGGCTTACTCTCTAAATCATCTTTGGTTACTGCAGCTTTCAAAGCTGCCGCTTCTAATAATTCCAATGCATGAGTTGGAAGAAAATGAATAACACTAGTTTGTCCAGGTTTATGTCCACTTCTACCGGCTCTTTGCAAAAATCTCGCGACTCCTTTTGGAGAACCAATCTGAATAACCGTTTCAACTGGACTGAAATCTACACCAAGATCTAAGCTAGATGTACAAACGACGGCTTTAAGAGTACCATCACTGAGTGAATTTTCAACCCAATCTCGAACATCACGATTTAAGGAGCCATGGTGTAAGGCAATGATACCAGCTAAATCAGGTTTAGCCAGTAATATTTGTTGAAACCACAATTCAGCTTGTCCTCTTGTGTTAGTAAATATCAAAGTACTGCTACTGTCTTCAATAATGGGTAATACTTTATGAAGTAAGTTAATACCCAAGTGACCATGCCATGGAAAATTTTCAATCTCATCAGGCAGAATTGAATGCACAGCTACTTTTTTATTGATTCTAGCCTTGATAATTACACTATTAGTATCTGCTTTTTTATTACCCAAAAGAACATCAAGAGCTTCATCAAGATTACCAATGGTCGCTGATATTCCCCATATTTTAGTGCTTGGCTTAATATGATAAATTCGATTTAATGCCAATTCAGATTGAATACCTCTTTTATTACCAATCAATTCATGCCATTCATCGACTACAATGAACTCCAAGTCCTTAAAATGTCTCTGATAATCCTTTTGTGTAAATAGTACGTGTAAACTTTCGGGAGTTGTGATTAAAACCTCAGGCATTCTGCGATTCTGTTTCTGCTTAATACTTGCAGAAACATCTCCCGTTCGTCTTCCTACAACCCAAGGTATTGATAACTCATCAAGTGTTTCCTGAAATGCTATTTGTAAATCTTTAGCAAGGGCTCTCAGAGGAGTAACCCAGATGATTTTTAAACCATTATTCTTTTTCTCTTTATATGAATCAGGATGTTCATTAATCCAGTTTATAATTACAGGAAACCACATGGCAAAGGACTTTCCGCTACCTGTTGGAGCATTTAATAGTCCTTGCTTACCTGAAAGGCATGCATCCCATGCCTTTAGCTGGAAAGGAAATGGTTCAATTTCCCTTGAGTTGAACCAATCGAATATTATTTGTTCACCTAATGATTTATTCAAATTTATTTTGAAATCCTTTCTTGATTATCCATAGAAAAAGCAACATCATAAACGGTCTTGTAAAACAAATACGATATATATGTGGTTAAATATTAAATCCTTTGACGAATACAATGAACAACATCTAGAAAGCGATCAAGATCCAATTTCTTTTTGGGATCATGAAGCCGGGACGTTTTATTGGCGCAAAAGATGGGATAAAGTTCATTCTGGTAGTTTTGAAAAGGGTGATATCAAATGGTTTGAAGGTGGAAAACTTAATATCACGGAAAACGCTTTAGATCGGCATTTAAATTCCATTGGAAGCAAAACTGCATTTATTTTTGAACCAAACCATCCAGATTCTTTTCGTCGGACAATCACTTATCGACAATTACATGATGACGTGTGTCGTTTTGCTAATGTACTTCAGAATATGGGAGTGGAAAAGGGCGATCGTGTATGTATTTACATGGCTATGACACCCGAATTAGTTATTTCAGCACTTGCATGTGCTAGAATTGGAGCAGTTCATTCCATAGTATTTGCCGGATTTTCAGCACAGTCTTTAGCTGAAAGAATTCAAGATTGTGATGCAAAATTACTCATAACAAATGATGGTTTAAGAAGAGGCGAGAAGCATGTGGCACTGAAGGAAATTTCTGATGAAGCCCTTGAAAACTGTCCATCAGTTGAAAAAGTAATTGTATGCCAAAGGACTAATAAAGAAATAAACTGGGTTGAAGGGCGTGATGAATGGTGGCATTTATTAATAAGAAATGCTTCAAAAGATCACAAAGCCACCGAAATGGATGCAGAGGATCCTTTATTTATTCTATACACATCTGGTTCTACAGGCAAGCCAAAAGGTGTTGTTCATACATGCGGTGGATACATGGTTTATACAAGCTATTCATTCAGAAATGTGTTTCAGGTAGAAGAAGAGGATGTGTACTGGTGTACAGCAGACGCTGGATGGATAACTGGTCATTCATATATCATTTATGGTCCGTTACTTAATGGGGCGACGGGTATTATTTTTGAAGGAACACCAACTTATCCAGATGCTGGCAGATTCTGGGAAGTTGTAGAGAAATATAAAGTGACTCATTTTTATACTGCACCAACAGCTATTCGAGCATTAATGAAATCCACTTTAGATTATGTGAATAAATATGATCTTACCTCATTGAAAGTTCTAGGTACTGTTGGTGAACCAATTAATGAAGAGGCTTGGCATTGGTATCATACTCACATTGGAAGTGGACGCTGTCCTATAGTTGATACATGGTGGCAAACTGAAACTGGTGGAATTATGATTTCACCTTTGGCAGGTATTACTCCAACAAAACCCGGATACGCAACTTTACCTTTACCAGGTATACTTCCTGTTCTGCTAGATGAAAATGGGAAAGAAATTACAGGAAATGCAGTCGAAGGAAATCTTTGCATTAAGTTTCCATGGCCTTCAATAGCAAGAACAATTTATGGTGATCATGAAAGGTATCTGCAAACATATATGAGTACCTATAAAGGATATTACTTTACAGGTGATGGATGTCGAAGAGATGAAGAAGGATACTACAGAATAACTGGTAGGGTAGATGATGTTCTGAACTGCTCAGGTCATAGACTTGGTACAGCTGAAATTGAAAATGCTCTTGATGAACATCCAAATGTAGTTGAAACTGCCGTAGTTGGGTTCCCACATGATATCAAAGGTGAAGGAATCTATGCTTTTATGATTTGTAATGATGAGGTTACTGATACTGAATTATTCAAAAAAGAACTTCTGGACTTAGTAATTAAGATAATCGGACCGATTGCTAAACCAGATAAAATGCAGATAGTGAATGGTCTTCCAAAAACGAGATCTGGGAAAATTATGCGCAGGATTCTTAGAAAGGTAGCATCAGGTGATGTAACAAATCTTGGTGATACTTCAACTTTATTGGATCCGTCAGTAGTTGAAGATCTTATAGAAGCTAAGCCTATCTAGAGAGCTGAACTAATATAGCCCAAAGCAAAAATTGTTAATCCTGAGAGAAATAGGATTATTCTGAACCTTGTAGTAGTCATTACTGAGCTAAAAAGTAGTCCAAATGATAGTGGATTGCTTTCAAGCCAATGATAATAGTGTACCCGATGTGCAGCTCCCAAAGCCATAGTAACATGTCCATGGAGTATGGTAAGCATAAAAGCAGTAGAAAAAATGAACGCGCCAGGGTAAGCAAAAAATTCGGCTACATTAAGAATTTTGGCTGCAGTGTAATACGGCCAGGCAAATAAAATCATCATTGGAACGGTTAGCATCCAATTGATAACATTAATTCTTTTATAGTTCTTTTCAGTTAACTCAGACATATTAAATCTGTGATGCAATCAGCATTTCAATATCTCTGTATGGCAGGTTGAATGGTTCTGCTAATGATTTCTTAGTAATATGCTTTTTGTATAAATAGGTCCCATTTCGCAAAGCAATATTATTCCATAGACAATTAGTTATTCCGCCAGAGTCACCAATTGCTATCAAATATGGAACAATAACATTATTTAAAGCATAAGTAGCAGTTCTTGCTACATTTGCTGGGACATTTGGAACGCAATAGTGAGTAACTCCATGTTTCTTAAATACTGGATCTGAGTGAGTTGTTGACTTACTGGTTTCAATACAGCCGCCCTGGTCAATAACCGTATCCACAATAACAGAACCGCTTTTCATATTGGCTACCATTTCTTCTGTAACCCAGCATGGTGATTTATCGCCTTCAGCCATAGCAGCACCTATAATTACATCAGCAAACTTTAAAGCGGTAGAAATATACTGCTCGTTAGCTATCGCTGTAATAATCCTTCTATCCAGTGCATTTTCAAGTCTTCTCAATTGAGTAAGATCCGTATCCATAACAAATACTTGAGAACCATAGCCCAAAGCAGTTCTTGCAGCATATTCACCAGTTATCCCAGCGCCAAGAATTACAACTGTAGCAGGTGGAACACCAGATATTCCACCAAGCATAACACCTTGACCACCATTCATGTTTTCTAGATAATGAGCTGCAATTTGTACAGACATTGATCCAGTTATTTCGTGCATCATTCTGACTATCGGAAATTCTTTATCTGAACCTTTAATAAACTCATAACCAATTGCAGTAACATTTTGAGCTGACAACTTTTTTAAATAGTCTTCATTAATACCACCCAGATGTAAAGCAGATAATAGAATTTGATTGGGTTGTATATATCCGAGTTCATCGTTTGATAAAGGAGCAATTTTAGATATTAATTCAGATCTCTTGAAGAGGTCTTCTGTGCTGTAAACTATTTCAGCTCCTGCTTCAGCATATTCTCTGTCTGAAAAGCTAGCTCCTTCTCCGGCTCCTTTTTCTACAATGATATCATGACCATTGGCTTTTAAAACAGAAACACCACCCGGGGTTAAAGAAATTCTTAATTCGTCATTAGAGTACTCTTTAGGCAACCCAATTTTTAAGGATACACTCTGATCTGATTTGATCAGGTGTTTCTCCAGAGTTTTAATTCCAATTTGTTCAGTTTCGAGAGGGGTAATCTCCATAAGCCACAAGCATTTAAGTTAACTTAAGATACATATTGGGGCTATAAAATTATAATAGTCTCCAATTTCCTTATTCATATATTGAGACTAAATAGAATTAAGTATCTCTGTGTCGTTTAAAACTAAAAAAAGCTTAGGTCAGCACTTCCTTACTGATAAAAATATTATTAGTAAAATTTATCATGCAGTTGATGTAAGTAAAGAAAATCTCATTATAGAAATTGGACCGGGCACAGGAGCGATCACTGATTTTTTTGTAGAGAAATATTCCAACTATAAGGTGATTGAAGTTGATGAAAGAGCAGTCGAAGTTTTAAGAGTTAAGCATCCTTCATTAGATATAATTAAACAGGATGTTTTGAAAGTAGATTGGCTTTCTATGATTCAGGGTTTTAAAGATGTGACTATTGTTGGTAATCTGCCATACTACATTACAAGCCCAATTCTATTCAAAATCCTTGAGATTAGAGATCACCTGCATTCAGCATACTTTATGATTCAAAAGGAAGTAGCTGAAAGAATCGTTGCTAATTCCGGTACAAAAGATTACGGGATTTTAAGTGTCCAGACTCAATTAATGAGTAGCCCTGAGATTCTTTTTCATGTTTCACCCAATTCATTCAGTCCGCCTCCAAAAGTTGATAGTTCAGTTATAAAATTAACTTTCGATAAACCTAAGCTTCAATGTTCTGATAGAAACCTAAAAAAGGTAGTCAGAACTGCTTTTAATCAGAGAAGAAAAAAGCTGAGCAACTCATTAAAATCAATTATAGGTGAAGAAATACCTGATAATTTCAATTTTGATGATAGAGCAGAGCACTGGTCTCCTGACTTATATGAAAAGTTGACAGATTATTTAGAGCAAAATGGCACTATTGACACCTAATTAAGTCAGCTTTTCAAAGTCTTTTTTAAAGAAGGGAGACATTATAGGACTTTTTGGGTTTGGTACGGTACTTGCATAATGATGCACACGTTTGGGGACATCCCATTAAGATTTTAAACAAACCAATAACTAAATAAGGAGTCATAATAAATGGCTAGTATTAAACCTCTTGGTGATCGTGTTTTGGTTCAGGCAGACGCTGCTGAAGAAGTAACCAGCTCCGGTATCATTATTCCGGATACTGCTAAAGAAAAACCACAACAAGGTAAAGTGGTTGCTGTCGGACCAGGTAAAGTAGAAAACGGAAACAAGATTGACATGACTGTCAAAGAAGGCGATGTAGTGCTTTATGGTAAGTACTCTGGAACAGAAGTAAGCCTTGATGGTCAGGATTACCTGATTATGAGAGAATCCGACATTATGGGAATCATCTCTTAAGCTCTTTTTAAAATTTTATTAATAACTAAAAATCATAAAGGATAGAACTATGCCAAAATTAGTTCACTATGACATTGAAGCTCGAGATGCTCTAAAGCGCGGAGTGGATAAACTTGCTGACGCAGTAAAAGTAACACTGGGTCCACGCGGTCGAAATGTTGTAATTGAAAAGTCATTCGGTGCACCAAATGTTACCAAAGATGGTGTAACGGTTGCAAAAGAAATTGAACTGGATGACAGAGTAGAAAATATGGGTGCTCAGATGGTTAAAGAAGTAGCATCTAAAACCAGTGACAATGCTGGTGACGGTACTACTACTGCGACAGTTCTTGCACAAGCTATTGTAAGCCAGGGCCTGAAAAACGTAACAGCAGGTGCAAATCCAATGGATTTGAAAAGAGGAATCGACAAAGCTGTTGCCGCGATCGTTGAAGAGTTGAAAAAACTTTCAAATGATATTCAGGACAGATCTGAGATTGCTCAGGTTGGAACAATTTCAGCAAACAATGATGAAACTATCGGAAACCTGATTGCAGATGCAATGGAGAAAGTTGGTAAAGATGGTGTAATCACTGTAGAAGAAGCGAAAGGTACAGATACTAATCTTGAGACTGTTGAGGGTATGCAGTTCGATAGAGGTTTCCTATCTCCATACTTTGTTACTAATTCAGATAACATGACTGCGGACATGGAGCAACCTTATATTTTGATCTTCGATAAGAAGATTTCAAATATGAAAGACTTGCTACCAGTTCTTGAGAAAGTGATTCAAACTGGCAGACCTCTTGTTATCATTGCAGAAGATGTTGAAGGTGAAGCACTGGCAACACTAGTTGTTAACAAACTTCGTGGCTCTCTAAAAATCGCAGCAGTTAAAGCCCCGGGATTTGGTGATAGAAGAAAAGCTATGCTGGAAGATATCGCAATCCTTACTGGTGGTACTGTAGTTTCTGAAGAAAGAGGCTATAAACTAGAAAATGCTACTCTTGATTTCTTAGGTGAGGCTGCACGAGTAACTATCGATAAAGACAATACTATTATTGTTGATGGAGCTGGTAAAGAAGATGATATCAAAGCACGTGTAAATCAGATTAAATCTCAGATTGAGTCAACAACATCTGATTATGATCGCGAGAAGCTTCAAGAACGTCTTGCTAAACTCAGCGGTGGTGTTGCTGTACTTTATATTGGTGCTGCATCAGAAGTTGAGATGAAAGAGAAGAAAGCAAGAGTTGAAGATGCACTTCATGCAACCAGAGCAGCTGTTGAAGAAGGAATTGTTCCTGGTGGCGGTGTTGCTTTAATCAGAACAGCATCTGTTATTGACAGCCTAAAAGCTGATATTGAAGATGAAGCTGTAGGATTCCAAATCGTCAGAAGAGCTATTGAAGCTCCTTTAAGAACAATTTCAGACAATGCTGGTGTAGAAGGCGCTGTTGTTATTCAGAAAGTTCTAGAAGGTAAAGGCGCATTTGGATACAATGCCAGAACTGAGGTTTATGAAGACCTAATCAAAGCTGGTGTTATTGATCCGACTAAGGTTACCAGAACAGCATTGGAAAATGCGGCTTCTGTTGCAGGTCTTCTTCTTACTACTGAAGCTGTTGTTTCAGAGAAGCCTGAAGAAGGTGGTGGAGCTGCAATGCCTCCAATGCCAGATATGGGTGGAATGGGTGGCATGATGTAATTTCATCATACCAGACTTTTAAAAGCCCGATTGTTATCAATTGGGCTTTTTTATTTCTTCTGTTTTTTCTTTGCCTGTTCTTCTTTGTAATGGTGAATCCAATTCACATATAGAAATTCTAGAGCAGACGATTCATAACCTTTCCAGTTTTTAATTATCTCCTGAAATCGATCCTCAGATGTATTATTGGGATCTTCTCCATAGCTATAAATAATCCAGCGTCTTAAGCCTTTTTCTTCCCCCTTTTGTTTATTGCTAGGAAAGATAGAATCAGTCTTTGCTCGCATCATTATTAAGTCCTGGGCTGCTGAAGGGCCAATTCCTCTTACTTTTACAAGAGTATTATAGCAGGTTAAAGGATCACATTTTGATAGGAAATCCATATCTACATTTCCCCCAACGATATCGGAAGCCAGGCCAGTGAGATATTCACCTTTTCTAACTGTTGGTCCAAGTTTTCTGATGTTAGCAGGATCAGCTTTCATAAGTTGATTTGGTCTTGGCCAAGCAGCGAGTGTTCCTTTTCCATGTTCAAGTACAGTACCATAAGCTTCTCTGATTTTGTACATCATTTTCTTTGCAGTGGGCTTATGATTCATCTGCATTTCAACGATTCTATACTGTATATCTTCAAAGAGATTAGCTCTGGTCATTCTTTTCAGGCCATAGAGATTTTCCAGTTTATCACCTAAAACGGGATCTTTTGAAGCTTTATCATAAAGTGGACGAATGTCCATTTCAGTTCCAAGAATTTTTTGAAGAGACTTATTAGCCTCATCAATTTCCTCTTTTGATAGAGATTCTTTTGTATTTATATGGAACTCGGGATTTTCTGGATCACCGTTAAAGAATACAGTTACAATCACATCAGTTTCGCCTATAGGTAAAGGCCTTGTAAAACCTTCTTCAAAAATTGATTCAGGATCATGTTCATGATCGAAATACGAATCTACATCAAGGCATAAAAACCAATCATGAGGTGGTATAGATTTTAGGGTCCAGCTAGACATAATTATTTGATTAGGAGCATTTTTTCGTGCTAATGTAGTCGGTCACTTCATTCGCTAGCCTATAGAATAAGTTGATAAAAAGGGTTGAATGTATTTTAGGCCAAATTCTCATTTATTAATCCCATGAATTTAGTGTAACGAGAAATAAAAATAGAACGTCCTAAGTTAATTCAAAATAAAACGATGGATTCTTATCCTGACTCAATCTCTTCTGATTCAGTTTGTGCTGAAATAATTCTTCAACATGCTTTAAGGTATCAACATCCTGAGTGGACAGGTCCCATCTAATTGCTTTGAACCGGGGTAGACGAAGAGTATACTTTGCTTTGGTTCGTTTATTTACCTGGATCTCATCGAATTCCAATTCAACAATAATTTCAGGCTCTAATAGAAGGGTGGGGCCAAATCTTTCCTGAACTAGATTCTTAATTCGTTTATTGATCTCCTTCAATTCCTTATTTGAATATCCACCATATGCTTTACCAATTGGGATGAATTCTTCTTCGTATCGCTCATCTTCTTTCACTGAAATACCAAGTGTGAAATCGGAATAGGTGCCCCCACGCTTTCCACTACCAGCATGAGCATAAAGGATCACAGTATCAATTGAGCCACTAGGCTGTTTAACCTTTAACCATGACTTCTTTCTTTGGCCATATTCGTAAGTAGAGTCTTTCCTTTTTAGCATTAAACCTTCGTTTCCATGCTTAATAGCCAAACTAAATAAATCTTTTACATCCGATTCTGAGTTCAATTCTTTTTGTGAGGTAATTGGTATATCGAATTGTGAGCAGAGCTGCTCTAACTTTTTTCTTCTTAAAGAAAGAGCCTGATTAAAAATGGTCTCACCATCGAAATACAATAAATCATAAGCGATAAATAGAACCGGAAATTCATTCAGCAATTCCTTAGACGGTTTTTTCACACCCATTCTCTTCTGAAGAAGTTGAAAGGGTAGAATGGTATTGTTTTTAAATACACATATTTCACCATCTAATACTATCTCAGGAAGAGACCGTTGTTGAAAGAATTCAATAATCTCAGGGAAGGAAGAAGTGATATCATTTAAGTCTCTTGAAAATAACATTACCTGCTCACCTTCTACGTGAGCCTGGCAACGCATACCATCAAACTTTTCTTCGGCTACATAATTCTGAATATTCTCAACGCTCCGGCTTTCAATAGGAGATGCCAGCATAAATGCGATGGGACTGAATAATTTAAAAGTCGCCTCATCCAATTTGTCCTGCTTAGCAAGAAGAGCTGTCTTAGCAAGACTCCCTGTAAGCATATGAACCAATCTAACCTTATCTAGTTTTTGGGAAAAGGCCTTCGATATTGCATTTACAACACTCTTGGATTCAAAGCCAATACGCAGTGAACCCTGACCAAGTATGCGAATGAAATATTTCACTTCAAGCGGGGTCATCTTTTTCCAGGTATCTATAAGAATAGCATGCTTAGAATCTCTCTTCGAGGTGGTATAAAGTTGTTCAGCAATATGACTGACATCTTTAAGTGTAAGCCCGATTGGATTCATTTTCTTTATTGCTGAGGGTAAATTTCGAAGCAGCTTCTCAATCGTTTCCGATGAACTTCCAGTTGCCGTTCTGCATGGCCTGAAAACCTTCTCATAATCGATTTCACAAAACTCAGCAGAAAGTGTGGCTATAGTTCTATGGCCAACAGAGGCTCTTTTTCCTGATGATGTTGAAAATGCACCTTCACCTAAAAACTGAGCTGACAGAGCTATATCTTCATTATCGCTAAGCTGAGCAAAGTAATCTGCACAATATTTTATCTTAGAATTTGTTGCTCGAACTTCCAGAATTCTTTGTGCAGTCTCGCAAAAATGAAGGAATGAATTAGTCATTTATTTCAACCTCCAGATCAAGGTATGTAGATCTGATATCTTCCTTTTCTAAAAAATGGCGAACAACATCTGGGTTTGGTGTGTGTGTGATATGAACCATATCCGGATTGAGCTTCTTACATACCTCAATTAATTCAAAAAAATCTAGGTGGTCTGAAACAGGGATGAGTTCATCAACGGTCATTTGAGATCTTCGAGCTTCATGATCGGCCCATCCTGAGCAATAGGCTATTTTTTGCTTTTTTACGTTAGAAGCGAAACCTGTGCCAAGTGCAGAACTAGGTGTAATTAAAATTTTCCCTTCACATGTTTCTCGATTGTAGGCCTCATAATTTCCCAGATCAAAACCAAAATCATTATAAACCGAGCAAAGTTTATAGCCAGCGCCGTGAATTTGAATAGGGTGATTGAGTTCTTTAAGCCAGAACATCAATTCCTGTGCCTTGCCAAGATTATAGGCCAAAAAGATTGGGGTATAGCTGTCTTCTAAACAAGCTGATGCAAATCCATTAACCAGTGTCTTTAGCTCACTGTGTGATTTCCATTTATAAATGGGTAAAGCGAATGTGGCTTCAGTAATAAAATGATTTATCTTAGCTGTTGGAAGTTCAAATCCTTCTGATGCAGGTGAAGGTGGTGTCCTGTAATCACCAGTGTATAATAAATTTCCTTTTTCACTTTCGATGAAAGTCATGGCTGAGCCAAGAATATGTCCGGCTGGATAGAATGTAACTTTGAAATCATCTGTCTCAATTGGAATTCCGAAATCCTGCTCATGCACACCATCTTTGAATCCTCTCAACTCCATTAGCTTACAGGTAGCTGGTGTTGCATATACATTCATTCCTTTTCTTCTGGGCATGTGGTCGGCATGCGCATGAGATATAAATACATAATTGGCTTGAGAACCTGAGTAATCTAAACCAATGCCTAGTTCGGGTAAAAGAATTCCACTATATCCAGCTTTAATAATCTTCATAACACCGGAACATAAAGCATAGCAGTGACAGTTTCAGTCACACACTATTCAACAACTAATTCTGCTTTGACATTTTTCAGTTCATCAGGAATAGATTCCTTAATTACATCTGCAAATGCCTGAATAATGGTTTGCTTGAGAATTTCCCTACCATAAATAAGTCTGATTTTTCGGCTGGGTACCGGCGATTCAAACTCTTTTAAAACAGCGACAGAACATTTAGTATCATGCTCATTAATGGCTAGGTAAGGCATTAGAGTCATGCCGTACTCCTGTTCTACAAGTCTTTTCAGCGTTTCAAGATTGCCAGACTCGAATGAGATATTTTTGGCTCTCAGTTTCTCATTTGTTTGCCTGCAAACCTTAATAGATTGTTCTCTGAAACAATGGCCTTCATTCAGTAACCAAAGATCATCTGATTCGAGCTCATCTATAGTTAGTTTTTCTTTTGAAATCTGAGGATGGCTTGTGGAGAGATAAGCCCAGAATGGTTCCAGATACAAATCAATCTCATGTATTTGGGGATTTTGAACAGGTGTGGCAATGATGCCAACATCAAAATAATCTTCTCCAACACCTTCCAGAATATCAGCAGTAAGTGCCTCTTCAAATATCAATTTGAGGTCTGGATATTGCTGTGTAAAATTCTTTAGAAATAAGGGGATAAGATAGGGTGCAATGGTAGGAATAATACCTATTCTGAATTCGCCTTTTAGATTATCCAGATCTTCATTTGCTACAATATCCTCAATGTGCTTAGCTCCACTAAGGATAACTCGGGCCTGATCAATAATTTTTTCACCTATTTGAGTTGGTATAACAGGTGATTTTGATCGGTCAAAAATGAGGACACCCAGTTCATCCTCAAGTTTTTGAATTTGCATACTCAGTGTAGGCTGCGTAATAAAGATTTTCTGAGCAGCAGTTGCAAAGTGGCGATACTTATCGACCGCCACTATGTATGATAACTGGGTAAGAGTCATTAATAAAAAGCGTTCATCAGTTATTTAGCTTAAGTGACTCATAATAAGAGAAAAAAGCAACAGCATCTTCGTCAGATTTAACCTTGTTTTTAGTCGCTTTCAGATGTTTGTCAACCTGCTTTTTATAGTTTTTATCGATTCTTTTGAGGAGATCTTTTTTCTTAATTTTAGTTTTAAAAAACTCTCCATTTTCGTCTTTGTATACAATGTAATCCTTATTCACATATCTCGTGATATTCTCACCCGAATAAGTTCTTTCCTCATATATAAAGGTATTGTATTGGCGATAGAGCTTTACTTGCTCTCCATCATAGATCACTTCTAGCGGAGTTTGCTTAGTAATATCAAGCTTCTGATCGAATTCACCAGTTTTGAATACTTTCTTATTTCTTGAATCATTAGGCTCATAGAGCATAAAGCCTGCTATCTGCCCAAAACTCATGGCAAAAATTTGGCCATTTTCCAGATAATGAACCTGATTCTTAAAGATATCGTAGTTCATTCGAAGCTCTTGACTTACAGCATTGTCAGGAAAAATTACCCGACCTGTTTGATATTTTTCATTCAAATATGGAGATCCCGCAACATCAGAAGCTGGCCTATTGAGCATTTGACCCTTGACCTGACGCATTTGATCCATCTGATTTCTAATCTCATCATCTTGCTGAGTTTGAGCTGAAGCAGTGATTGGAATTAGTAATGCAAGTACGGGAATTAGTAATAGTTTTTTCATTATAAATAATGATGAATATTTATTGGTTTTTAAGGGCTGATAGTTTAAGATTAACAACATCATTTTTCAACTAAACAGACCTTCTTTTACAGTATTTCATGTATTTAATTTTCGATACTGAAACGACCGGATTGCCACAAAATTATTCAGCACCTATATCTGACTTAGATAATTGGCCCCGAGTTGTTCAATTAGCATGGCAACTTCACGATCAAGCAGGCAATTATCTGTCAGGCGGCAACTACATAATCAAACCTGATGGATTTACCATTCCATTTAACGCTGAAAAAGTTCATGGAATTTCTACACAACGCGCTTTAGATGAAGGGCATGATCTAAAATTCGTTCTGGAACAGTTCAATAATGACCTGAATAAAACCACATTTATCATTGGTCATAATATTGATTTCGATAAAAATGTAATGGGTGCGGAATATCTCAGAATGAATGTGGAAGGGCCATTACTTGAGCTGAACAGTATCGATACTAAAGATGATGCTACAGATTACTGTAAAATTGAGGGTGGCAGAGGGGGTGGCTATAAATGGCCAACACTTACAGAATTGCATGAAAAACTGTTTGGTGAGGGCTTTGATGATGCACATGATGCAGCAGCTGATGTAGAAGCTACAACCAGGGCATTTCTCGAACTGGTTAGGTTAGGCGTTATTTCGGTTTCTTTTCCTGTAAGTGCAGGCCTTCACGATAGCTCGGCATCCTATATTCAGCGTGATAACTATATCGATTTTGAGTCTCCGACCAGACTGAATTCGAAAAAAAACTCAAAGACTAATAGTGAGGATGAACAAAAAGATGAGGTAACAAATCAAGAATTTGATCATTCTAAATTTGTTCATTTACACAATCATTCAAAATTTTCAGTTCTTCAGGCAACAAGTGGAGTAAAAGATCTTGTACAGAAGGCCAAGGAAATGGATATGGATGCCGTAGCGCTTACTGACCTTGGTAATATGTATGGTGCTTTTTCATTTGTTTCTGCCGCAGAACAAGCTGGTATTAAACCTATTGTTGGCTGTGAATTTTATTTTGTTGAGGATCGTCTAAAGAAAAAATTCACAAAGGATCATAAGGATAAACGATACCAGATTCCTATGATCGCTAAAAACCTGAATGGGTATAAAAACCTGGCCAAACTGAGTTCATTGGCGTTTACAGAGGGTTATTATTATAAATTTCCCCGAATCGATAGAGATATTGTTCAGCAGTACAGTGAAGATATTATATGCTTAAGTGGCGGGCTTAGAGGTGAAATAGCTGATCTTGCATTAAACAGAGGTGAAGAGTATGCTGAAGAAGCCTTGCAATGGTGGCATTCTGTGTTTGGTGATGATTTCTATCTGGAAATTGTGAATCATGGGCTTGAAGAAGAAAAAGCAGTAATTGAAATCTTTAAGCGGTTTTCCAAGAAATATGATATCAAGCTGGTAGCAACAAATAATTCATTTTATCTGAATAAGATAGATGCAGATGCGCATGATGCACTTTTATGTATAGATAATGGTGAGTTGGTTGATACTCCAATTGGCAAAGGAAGAGGTTTTAGATTTGGTTTTCCAAATCAGGAATTTTATTTCAAATCGGCTGAAGACATGGCAATGCTCTTCCCAGATCTACCTGAAGCTATTCTAAATACAAGAGAGGTAGCTGATAAAGTTGAGCCTTTTTCATTAGCCAGAGAAGTTATCCTTCCTAACTTTGACTTACCTGATGGCTTTGAAACAGAAGATGAGTATCTGAGACACTTAGCCATTGAGGGTGCAAAGATAAAATATGATGAAGTAAATCAGGAAGTAAGTGACCGAATTGATCTGGAGTTAAATATAATTAAATCAATGGGTTTCGCCGGTTATTTCCTCATTGTACAAGACTTTATTGCTGCTGCCAGGGATATGGGTGTTTTTGTTGGTCCTGGAAGAGGCTCTGCTGCAGGTTCAGTGGTTGCATACAGTATTGGGATTACAAATATAGATCCACTTGAATATGATCTCCTTTTCGAACGGTTCTTGAATCCTGAAAGAGTGAGTATGCCTGATATTGACATTGATTTCGATGACGAAGGAAGGCAAAAAGTAATAGACTATGTAGTTGAAAAATATGGCAAGAATCAGGTGGCACACATTATAACATTTGGTTCCATGGCTGCACGGTCATCTGTTAGAGATGTAGCCAGGGTGCTTGATTTACCTCTATCTGATGCAGATAGAATTGCCAAGTTAGTGCCTGAACGTCCTGGTATTTCGCTGGATAAAGCATTTCAGGAAGTAAAAGAATTGGTTGAAATTGAGAAGGGGGAAGGTCTTGAAGCGAATACCCTGAAAATGGCAAAAGTACTCGAGGGGTCTATCAGAAATACCGGTATTCATGCAGCTGGAGTAATTATAGCCCCAGATGACCTGACCGAGTATATACCCGTTTCAACTGCTAAAGATGCTGATCTGGTATCCACTCAATTTGATGGGTCCGTAATTGAAAACGCGGGAATGCTAAAAATGGATTTTCTTGGTCTAAAGACTCTTTCCATTTTAAAAACCGCAATTCAATATGTGAAGAATAATCATGGTGTGGAGTATGACCTTGATGATATTCCATTAGATGACGAGAATACTTACAAGTTATATCAGAAAGGTGGGACCATAGGCACATTCCAGTTTGAGTCGGATGGGATGCGTAAATACCTCAAAGATTTAAAGCCTACAAATATTAATGATTTGATTGCAATGAATGCCCTATACAGGCCTGGGCCAATGCAATTCATTCCTGATTATATCAATAGGAAACACGGCAAAGAAGCTCCTGATTATCCTCATGATTTGATAAGAAATATTCTTGAACCAACCTTTGGTATCATGATATATCAGGAACAGATCATGAATGTTGCTCAAAAACTCGCTGGGTATTCTCTAGGTGGTGCGGATTTACTCAGAAGAGCAATGGGTAAGAAAAAGCATGAGGTAATGGAGGCTGAAAAGCCAAAATTCATTGAAGGTGCTGCTAAGAATAATGTTGACGAAAAAACAGCCATGGATGTCTTTGACAAAATGTCCATGTTTGCCAGCTATGGATTCAATAAATCACACTCAGCCGCTTATTCAGTAGTAGCTTACCACACCATGTATTTTAAAGCCAATTACCCGGCAGAATATATGAGCGCTGTGTTAAGCCATAATATGAAGGACATCAAAAAAGTCTCTTTCTTCATTGAAGAGTGTAATCGCATGGGTTTAGTTGTTGATGCACCAAATGTAAACACCGGTGAAAGTCGGTTTGTAGCTAAGGATGGTAGAATTCAATATGGCTTAGCAGCAATAAAGGGTGTTGGTGGACATGCTATTGATGAAATTGTTAGTGTCCGAACTGAGGAAGGACCATACAGTAGTATCTTTGATTTTGCTTCGAAAGTTGATACACGAATCTGTAACAAAAAAACTCTTGAGAGTTTAATCATTGCAGGTGCCTTCGATACCATAGATAAAAACAGAGCTCAATTATTATATAGTATTGATGATATCCTGGCATATGCCTCAAGAATACAAGAAGACAGAAGGTTGAATCAGGTTAGTTTGTTTGGTGAAGCCGGTTCAGGAGAAATGCAGCAAGAGCCAAAACTAAGACCTTCTGAACCCTGGTCGAATATAGAAAGGCTCAATAAGGAGCGTGAATACATTGGCTTTTACCTTAGCGGTCATCCACTTGACAGATATGGAGATGACACAAAGCTTTTCTCTACTCATACCTTAAGCTCTGATAGTCTAAATGACCTTAGAGATAAAACTGATATTCAATTCATTGCGATAATCACTGCTATTAAGAAAGTGATAGATAAAAAAGGACGTCCCTTTGCATTCATACAGGCCGAGGATAAATATGGAGTTATTGAGATCATTGCCTTCAGTGATATTTATGACAGACATTTAGGTGTGCTTCAAGTGGATAATATCTTGCTGATGAATGGTCATGTGGATATGCGAAGCGGTCAGCCCAAGCTAATTGCTAAAAGTTTTGAAAGAGTTGAAAACCTGAGGGAGAAATTCCAGAATCAGTTAAGACTCAATCTCCAAATTGATACTTCTAAAATTAGCAAGGATGAGATTAATGAAATAGCCACACTTTTTTCCTTAAATAAAGGAGAAACCAATGTTAAGCTCAGTATAAAAAGTGAAGAGGCAAAAGCTCCATTCAGAATGAATGTGCGTAAGTTTGTTGTTGACCCAAATGATGATTTATTAAAGTCACTCAGAGAAATACTAACTGAGGATAACGTACAGCTCATTAAAGTCTAAAGGGTGTATCATCACAAGTAATTACATCAATAATCATTAGCAATATGAATCTTATTATTGCTATTAGTATCATTCGACCATATCAAGAAAAAAGTAATCACTAATAAGGAAAAAATACTATGGGTAAAGCAGTAGAATTTACCGATTCAAACTTTGAGACAGAAGTAATAAGCTCAAATAACCCTGTTCTGGTTGATTTTTGGGCAGAATGGTGTGGTCCATGTCGTATGATTGGTCCGATCGTTGAAGAGTTAGCTACAGAATATGAAGGTCAAGTTAAGGTTGGAAAAGTAAATGTGGATCATAATCCTGAAGTGTCTGTTAGATATGGTATCCGCAGTATTCCATCACTTCTAATTTTCAAAGATGGACAAGTTGTTGATCAGATTGTTGGAGCGGTTCCTAAACCACAACTTAAAGCTCAACTTGATGCTCAACTAGCTTAATTGAGTAAAGTAAATTATATGAGTATGAGAAAGGCGATAGAATTATCGCCTTTTTTTATTTCAGGAAGCCAGTGAGAATTCAAGCTTAAGTGTAGTGCCGTTATCTGAATACTCAACCTGATCAGCAAATTCTTCCATAAGAAATACACCACGACCACTTGCCTTCAACAAATTTTCTTCTGCGAGTGGGTCAGGAACATCATCGGGTTCAAATCCATCACCTTCATCCTTAATTGTGAATTGAAGCTTTGAAGAATCAGCTGATACATCCAGATAAACTTTTTTAGATGCATCTTGATTATTTCCGTGAACAATCCCATTTGTTACTGCTTCACTGACGACTAACATCAGTTTAGCGTATAGTTCATCATTAAAACTAAGATCTTTTTGAAGCTGGTTCAGAAATCCTTCCAAACGTTCTACTTCTTCAAAAGTAGATTTAAATATTATTTGCTTTGTGTAGGTCATGTATAAATTTAAGCGTAAATACCACGCAGTAGCAATGTATCAGCAACTTTCTTGATAGCAAATACATAAGCAGCTTGTCTAAGGGTAATATTATACTCTTCACTTACTTTAAACAAGTTATCAAATGATTCTCTCATCATTCGGTTTAATCGTCTGTTTACCCGTTCTTC
>CBFHVG010000102.1:0-22321 GCA_965659005.1 uncultured Balneolaceae bacterium | reverse complement strand
GCAACAGCATCCTGATACACAATAGCCTGGTATATATCATCATCGAGATTTTTTTCAGGCCAAAATTTAAAAACGCCTATTGCAAGAATTTGAGACAAAACGATACAGCTCATCACACGAAGGTGATAAGGGAAATCGAGCACGATCCTATTTAGTCGTCGTTTGTTCAAATATGTAGGGTCAGTATTAATCTGATTAACTGTTGAAACCGGGATTAATTTTATAAAGCCGAACTATTTCTCTATAACTTTTCGGATAAAGCCATCATTCTCCATTAAAACTTTTTTCGCAGACTTAGCATCCATCTTTTTTAAAGACATGACAATAGCTGTTTTAACATTACCCTGAGCAGATTCAAGCAGGTCTCCAGCCTCTTCATAATCCACAACACAGAACATCATAATGATTCGTTTTGATCTTTCAACCAGTTTCTTGTTCGTTTGCATGAGATCAACCATGACATTTTCATACACCTTACCCAACTTGATCATTGCTCCGGTGGATATCATATTTAGAATCATTTTCTGAGCTGTTGCACTTTTCATGCGTGTTGAACCCATTACTACTTCCGGACCAACCGGGACATCAATGATAATATCAGATTCAATATTCAACTGAGCTTTTGGAACAGTGGTAATAAAAACTGTAATTGCACCAATTTTTTGAGCTTCTTTTAAGGCTCCATGTACATATGGTGTTCTGCCACTCGCTGCCAAACCTACAACCAGATCATTCTCATTAACTCCAATCTCGCGAATATCCTGAGCACCTGTTTCCGGTTGGTCTTCAGCCCCCTCCTGTGCTTCAAACATAGCTTCCTTTCCACCGGCAATGAAGCCCTGAACCATATCAGGCTCTGTTCCAAATGTAGGAGGACATTCAGCTGCATCAAGCACACCCAATCGGCCACTTGTTCCTGCTCCAAAATAGAGTATTCTTCCACCCTTTTTTAGTTGCCGGAAAGCTGCATCAATGGCTTCTGCAATTTGAGGAAGCTTTTTCTGAACTGCAGAAGCAACTTTTAAATCTTCGTTATTGATTATCGTGGCAATTTCAAGTGAATCAGATAAATCGATTTTTGAAGTTAGTTCATTTCGCTGTTCTGTAGACAGTCTCTTAATTTCATCGAAAAGTGATTCACCCTCCTTCAATACTATCTCCTGTTAAGCCACCAAACTGATTCATCAATTCCATTTGATGAAACAGCGGTTGCCCCATTCTCACCGGAAAACTGACTTTGCAGAAGTGCAGCAGCAAGGGATTTAATTTCATCCGGGACTTCATCCATAGCCTGAAGCTGTTCAACTGAGAAATGATCCTTTACGAAATGAGTGTCATAGTTTGCAGACTTAAAGGCTTCGTGTTTTAATACATATTCACAAAATGGAATGGTTGTATGACATCCGGCAATCTCATATCCATGTAAAGCTCTTAGCATTTTTGCTATTGCTTGATCTCTGCTTGGTGCATGAACAGATAGTTTTGAAATCATCGGATCATAATTGATCGTGATCTCGGAACCTTCTTCAACCCCTGAATCCACTCTGACTTCGGAACCGGTTGGAATACGGTGTTTTGAAAGTGTACCAGTACTAGGCAGGAAATTATTTTCAGGGTCTTCAGCATAAATTCGGCATTCGATGGCATGCCCTCTTTTCACAATGTCATCTTGCGTTATTGGTAATTCCTTCCCTTCAGCAACCAGAATCTGGAGTGCAACAAGATCTAAGCCGGTGATCATTTCTGAAACCGGATGTTCAACCTGAAGTCGAGTATTCATTTCCAGAAAGAAAAAGTTCATATGCTTATCTACCAGAAATTCTATTGTACCTGCACCAACATAATCACAAGCTTTTGCAGCCATAATTGCTGCCTCCGCCATTTCAGCTCTCATTTTATCAGATAATATCGGACATGGGGCTTCTTCTATAACTTTCTGATGACGGCGTTGAATTGAACATTCCCTGTCATATACATGCAGAACATTACCATGAGCATCAGCCATGATTTGGAACTCAACATGCCTTGGTTCTTCGAGATATTTCTCGATATATACTCGATCATCACCGAAAGCATTTCTGGCTTCAGATTTAGCAGCATCAATACTATTCTCAAAATCAGCAGGATCATCCACAATTCGCATACCTTTTCCCCCGCCACCGGCAGCTGCTTTTATCAGTACAGGATAACCAATCTCTTTTGCTATGATTGCGGCTTCTTTGACGTCTTCAAGAGCATTTTGCGTACCTGGAGGAAATGGAACATTAGCTTTGCTCATGAGCTCACGGGCTTCCGTTTTATCGCCCATTGTTTTAATTGCTTCGGGACTAGGTCCGATAAAGATGATGCCTTCTTTTTTACAGCGTCTGGCAAACTCAGCATTTTCACTTAAAAAACCGTAACCGGGGTGAACAGCGTCAGCACTTGTGAGTTTAATGGCATCAATTATCTTATCCATGACAAGATAACTTTCTGATGAAGCAGCTTCACCAATGAATACAGATTCATCGGCTAGTAATACATGAGGTGAACCGGCATCCGGACGGGAATATACTGCAACTGATTTAATTCCAAGTTCCCGGCAAGTATGAATTACTCTTACCGCAATTTCCCCTCTGTTAGCAATTAAAATCTTTTTTATTTCAGCCATATCACTCCATTAGATAGTAGACTGAATGATAGCACTTTAGGTGAATTAAGCCAAGATAAGAAGGGTATAAATCTTAGCTAGCTGAACGAATCTGATATAGAATTCTAGGTAGAATTGAGAGCTTTTCGGTAGAGTTTAAGAAAGCTCGCTGGTCGAAGACGTTATAATCATTCTCTTCGATTTTATCGAGGATGCGGCTGTAATTATAACGAGCAAGATATACTGGCAATCTGGAGTCCTTATTCAGCATTGTAATGCCTTTATCAGCACTTTCGTAATACTTGCGTGCTCTTTTAATCTGGAACTTCATGAATTTGACAAAATCTTCGCTTTTTCTGCGATTGAGTATGTCATCCTCAGTTAAGTTGAATAAAGCAAGTTCATCTTGTGGTAAATAAATGCGCCCTCTCCCAATATCTTCTCCAACATCTCTGAGAATGTTAGTTAGCTGCATTGCAATCCCTAAATCAACAGCATGTTCAAGAGCTTCAGGTTGTGAGTACCCGAAAACCTCGCTTGTCATTAGTCCAACAACTGAGGCGACCTTATATGAGTAATCATATAGTTCATCAAAATTATTGTAACGATCTTTCGTGAGATCCTGCCTTACACCTTCCATAAGAAGTAGCGGGAGTTCAATTGAGATATTATATCTATTGAGTACTTCTGCGAATGCAGTTAGATTAGGATCATTGCATGATTTACCGGCAAAAACATCTTCCAGACATGATTTCCATTCTTGAAGTTTCTCATCAACTTCGAGAATCGAAATTTGCTTACTTAATACCAAATCTTCGGCATCATCCACAAGATTATCCAGATATCTGCAGATTCCATAAATCGCGAAAATACCTCTTTGCTTTTCGTTAGGCAGAAATCTCGTAGCCAGATAAAAAGTCTTTGCAAAGTGTCTTGTGATTTGCCGACAATGCTCAAAAGCATCTCTAAGCTCTTCATCCTCAACCTCTTCAATCACAGACTTATGGAAGCTGGTCTTCCTGTAAACAGGCTTTATAAGAGAATATGGAATGCGAAGAATGTTTGTCATAGGTAATTAAATTACAGTACTACAATGAACAATATATACTAAATAGTTCCAAGCTCTATTCTTTTAAGTTATTGGCATATAACATTTTCATATAAGATGACTATTTTCTTTATTACAAATTCGCTTTAAGAACGATATCAAAATTTAGGCTATTAATCCCTAAGGGATACAATTTTAATTGAACAAGATGAATAAGAAAGTCACTATTTATGAAGTAGCAAAGCTTGCTGGGGTAGCTATATCAACGGTTTCAAGAGTATTAAACGGATCACCAAATGTTTCTGAAGGTACTAAGACAAAGGTGAGTGCAGCTATTAAGGAATTAAAATTTCGTCCACAGGTCAGTGCCAGAAAATTAGCAAGTGGTTCACCTCAGATGCTCGCAATTGCAGTCCCGACCTTTACAACCCCCTATTTCAATGAAGTTTTAAAGGGAGTAAAGGATGAAATACAAAAAATGGATCTGGACATTATTATTTACAATACAGGATCTAGAAATCCAGAAGAAGCTGTTCAGAATTTTTTTGACAGAGGAACTGCTGATGCTGCTCTTCTATTGTCAATAAACATCACTGACAAAGTAAATGAAATTATCCAGAGTTCAGGAATTCCTATTGTTTTGGTAGGCACAAATCACCCCGAGTACAATTACTACGACATCAATGATTATCATGGTGGTTTTATTGCAGGTGAACACCTTGTAAAACAGGGTTTTGAAAAGATTGGGATGATTACAACCGTTCATGAAAATCAACAATCCAGTGATCGTAAGCGTGGCTTTATTGATGCATTAAAGGAATTCAAAATGCCGGTTCATGATAAATTCTTTGTATCAGGTGAATCTCAAAAACATGCCGGTTTCACTGAAGAGGCTGGCTTTGAAGCTATTTATAAGTATAAAGAAATGGGCGAATTTCCGGATGCTGTCTTTTGCTCTAATGACACACAGGCACTTGGAGCTCTGCATGCTCTATCAAATTTAGGAATGAAAGTGCCTGATGATATTGCCCTCATGGGTTATGATAATATCAAAATATCTAAGTATCTCGATCTCACGACTATAGATCAGAAGATGTATGATGTAGGTGTTAGGGCAACTGAGCGACTCAGTCAAATCATTGAAATCAATGATTCCGAACTTGAACAATTAAATCAAAATCCGCTTCTGGTAGAGCGTGGTTCTTCTAAAAAAGTTTAATCAGTTTATTAATGACTAAGTTTTCATTCAGTAAAGAGGAAGCTCTAGAATTCTGCATCACTGAAACCAATGCCACTAAACTTGAGCCTTACAAAGGAAAAGTAAGAGAAGTTTATAAACTGAATAACGAAACACTGGGTATAGTTGTATCCGATCGGATTTCAGCATTTGATTACATCATGAGGCAGGCTATCCCCTTCAAAGGACAAATTCTGAATCAATTGGCTGAGTTTTCTTTTAAAAAAGTAAAAGATCTTGTTGCTACTCACATTATTGATGTACCTCATCCTAATGTTACTATAGCCAAAGCCTGTGAACCTATTCCCATTGAAGTAGTAATGCGGGCACACGTAACCGGACATGCATGGCGAGTTTATAGATCAGGTGAGCGCATGCTTTGTGGCGTCAGAATGCCAGAAGGCCTAAAAGAACACGATCCTTTTCCTGAACCTATTCTAACACCAGCTACTAAAGCTACAGAAGGTCACGATGAGGATATTTCAGAAGCTGAGATCATCAGCAGAGGAATTGTAGACCCAGCGCTTTGGGAGCAGATTAGAGAAGTAGCATTCAAGCTATTTGAAAGAGGTCAACAGGTAGCCAGAGAACAAGGTCTTATTCTAGTTGATACCAAATATGAGTTCGGATTAAACAAGGGCGAATTAACTCTAATTGATGAAGTTCATACAACCGACTCATCCCGATATTTCTACGCTGATGGATATCAAGAGAGACAAGCTAAAGGAGAGGCTCAAAAACAATTATCTAAAGAGTTTTTAAGGGAATGGCTCATTTCGAATAACTTCCAGGGATTGGAGGGTCAGGTTTTACCTGATTTACCTGATGAATTCAGGTTTGAAGTATTTGAGCGTTATGCTGAGTTATTTAAGCTATTAACTGGGAAAGCATTCGAGCCCCATATCGAAAAGAATATGGACCATCAATTAGATCAGATTTTCAAAAAATATATCTGACACTTGGGTTCAATATTTTTTTAAATATTTCTCATACTCGCTCAAGCAATTTTTAATCACTTCTGATCAGGTATACTAAGATATGCGCCCAGGCTTCAGAATCGTGTTTTTCTGATCTTAATGTGGATAAGTCAGTGGAAAAGTTGTGGGAAAGTAATGCATTTTTTCCTTGAAAAGAGTTGCCTGCCTTGTTTAATTGATAGTGAACAAAGGCATCAAGGACGTTACGGCGAAATTGGTGCACAGGCTTGAAAATCCCGAAGCCTGGTTGATTAGAAACCCTTTCAAACCGAAAGATTTTGATTAAAGAGTTCCGGGTATTTTTTTATGCCCTTTAGTTTAGCTCACCATATTGTGGCATCACCGTAATTTCTTCTACTACAGACTGTGCCGATAATTCGGAAAATGCTAGAATCAGCCTTCCGATATCTTCTGGATTGATCAATCGTTTTGGGTCTACCCCGCTGCCATCCCATGAAGTTGAAAATGTTTGACCAAGATTTAGGGCAGTTACTGCAATATCACTTTCCATGAGTTCTGTACGAAGAGAACGAGTATATCCTAGTAAAGCGTGCTTAGACATCGCATAGGCACCGGCATCCCCATATCCATATAATGAAGCCCTAGAGCATATGTTTGCTATAAAAGCTCTGTCTTGTTTTTTAAGTGTATCAAGAAAGTGATTAGTGAGATTAAATGCCGAAACTGTATTTATAGAATACTGACTATTGAATTCTTCGATAGATGTCTCGTGTAGAGGTTTCGGAAGAAATGAGCCAGCATTGTTAATCAATATCCCCGGAGCGATATGTTCAGGTAAAACAATCTCTGATACTGAGTCAATATCTGTCAGGTCACAACTTTTAATAATGACTTCACTAGCACCTGCTTTCTCACATAATTCAGAGGCAACCTCAAGTTCCTCTTTATTTCTCGCAATGAGAACAATTGGGTGTTCGGTTTCTCTAGAGAAAACTTTTGCTATCGATAATCCTATACCTTTGGATCCACCTGAAATGATTACAGCTGTCTTTGAGAATTCCATTATGGTACGTTCAGAAATTTATGAGTCTGCAAACTTATTCCCCATTTAGGGTTCTTTTTAACATAGTTCACTATTAATTCAACAGATGCAGGAGTGGTCCATTCAGGTTGTAGAAAGAGTTTTGTGTCATCCGGACATTTTTCTGCGTGCAGCTCAGCCCATTGAAGGTCTTTCTTACGAAGAACAACAACTTTTAATTCATCCACCATAGGGTAAATATCTTCCAATGGAGCTTTAAACCTCTTTGGCGATAAGGTTATCCAGTCGAAGTATCCACTCATTGGAGAAGATCCACTTGTTTCTATATGAGTCTTAACCCCAGTTTCCTTGAGTGCAAGGGTTAGTGAATCCAGGTTATGCAGTAAGGGCTCACCTCCTGTAACTACTACAATTGGAGCTTCACTTTCTGATACGGCTTCTTTTAATGCTGAAACTTTTAAAATTGGGTGACCTTCTTCTTCCCAGCTTTCTTTCACATCACACCACCAGCAACCTACATCACATCCGGCTGTTCGAATAAAGTATGCCGCTTTACCTGTATGAAATCCTTCTCCCTGAATGGTATAAAAGTGTTCCATTATTGGGTAGTCAGACTCCAGTAGTTCATTCAAGCCATCAGATGATATTTCAGTATTAAGAATTCTCATTCTGTGTATTCAACCCAGCTTGTCGGAGTTTCCCAAAGAATGACTTTTAACTCAATTCCTTCTGGAATTCTTTTCGAGGTTTCTTTGTGAATAAACTCTGCAATACGTTCAGCAGTTGTGTTTACATCCATCAAGTCATTTAATACACCATGATCAAGACCACCTTTTTCTGAATCTCTGGCAGCCCATTTCAATTCTTTGAAATCACACACCATATCTGGTGTTTTAAGATGTGCAGAAGGATTTAGTTTATTCGATTTGGCGATCATTTGAACTTTGTAAGTATGTCCATGCATACGACCGCATTTCCCATCATAACCTTCGATGAGATGTGCAGCGTCAAATGTAAATTCAGTATGTAGGGTCCAGGTCGGCATTTATGATTTATATCTGATGTATTGTAAACAAAAAAAGCTCCACACTGTGGAGCTTCTTAAAATTAAGACTTTTCAACTTCAATTACTTAGTGCGCTTAATAGTACAACCAAAAGCTTTAGTAACAGGTTCAGAAATAGCAGAACCAGCTACTAATTCATCTATAGCATTAGACAAATATGGATTTTCAACACCTTCAGCTGAGTTTGCATTATCGTCTATCGCCCCTTTATATACTAGTTTCATATTCTTATCAAAGAGAAATACATCCGGTGTTCTTGTTGCTCCGAATGCATCAGCTATAATGTGATCTTTGTCCATTGCATAATAGAAATTGTAGTCCATCTTTTTTGCCCTTGCTTTCATATCGTCCATAGATTCACCTCTGTCGCGGATGTTTTCATTTGGATTCAGTGTTATAACACCGATACCTAAAGATTCTGCTTTATTTGCAATGGGATTGTATCTGTCTTCCCATTTTGAAACCCATGGGCAGGTATTACAAGTAAAAATGACTAACAAACCATTTTCTTTTGCTACCTCAGCCATGGTAAGTGTTCTTCCTGAGACATCTTCAACCTGATGCCCTGTCATAGGTGCTTCGTCGCCTATTTCTAACTGTTTTAGATTTTGTGATGAAGCAGAAATAAATATGGCAATTAGTAAAAATGATAGTACTCGCTGAATCTTATTATTCATCATATATCAACCTCATTCTTTTGTATATCCTGTAATTCAATTACTTAGTTCTTTGGATATTAATCAACCCATATTAGGTCAATAATATCATTTTCTTCTAGTCTATAACCTTCAATAGTTCAGATTCGAATTTCTTAAAATCTGCAGCACCTTCCCAGCTTGAACTTAGGCTACCATCCCGATTTAAAATCATTGTAAAAGGAATTGCGCCGGTCCATTCATCAGAAAGTGCTATAATAAATTCATTGTCTTTTCCTGTTTTGAAATAAGTTTCAAAATCAACACCCTGCTTACTTAAAAAGCCCCTCGCTTCTTCTCTTGCCTCAGGAAAATCCCCACTAATTAGGATCATTTCAAATTCAGAACCATACTCATTATTTAGCTTCATTAAGTATGGAAACTCTTCGATACATGGAATACACCAGGTTGCCCATACGTTAACCAAAACAGGTTTATCGCCCACAAGCTCATTAATCCTAGCTTTAATTGCATGAACATCAGCATCAACCAGTATGTTTTTGCTTTCGCTAACGGTTGATTGTTTATCAGAACAAGCATTGAACAGAATTACAGTAATTAATAGTGAGATAATCTTTTTAATCATTATCTAAGTCATTTGGATTCCAAAAATGGCTACTCATATCGACCTGATATTCCTCGATAAAGTTAACTCCCTCTTGTTGAAGACGTTCGCGCATAGTGTCTCCATCAAAAAAGTGACGCCCTGTTAACTGACCTAAACGATTTAAAACACGATGCGCTGGTATATGTTCACCTTTAGGGCTATGGTGACAATTATTCATAGCATAACCCACCATTCTGGCTCCTGACGCCACACCAAGATAACCTGCAATAGCTCCATATGAAGTCACTTTTCCTACAGGGATCTGCTCAACAACTTCATAAACCCTATCATAAAAATCACTCATATTCCTTTAAAATAGCATTCATAGCATCAATTCTTTCCTTAGAAAGTCGCTCCGAATCCTCCACCATTTTCAAAGTATGCTTGGCTAGTGATATATATATCCTAAGGACATTTGCATCACTTGATATAGAATCCAGATGTTGCCGAATAATAGTAGAGTCACCTCTAAGTATGGGACCGCTTAATGCATCAATAGTTCCAATGGCAGTTACATTACCAATTGTTTGATACATTAGATTAAAAAGAGCTGAATCAGCAATTTTTGAATCATTTATGTCAACCAGTTTTGATGAAACATCAGCTAGTGCAACTCCAAAGTTCGAAACCATAGAAGCAGCCGTGTGTAGGTTTATCTTCGATTCTTTATTTACTCTGAAAGGAATGGCACCTTGAGTTTCAGCGAGATGTCTGAGTATCTCGTAATCTCCATCATTTTCGGTCTCGATATCAACATATACACCACCAAATGAAGTGTTACCCTGGCCTTTCACAAAGGATTTCATGGGATGGTAAGCAGCTAATGAACCCTTTGCTAATAGAGGTTTTAGGATATCCGAAGTGAGCGCACCCGAACAATGAACGAATAGCTTACATTCTAAGGTATTGAAGTGAGATAAAAGAGCGACAACTTCTTTGAGTTGATCATCACGTACTGTTATAAAAAGTATATCCGTCTTGAGTTCATTTAAATCATCAAAGCGAACAGCTTTATACCTAAGCAATTCACTTACAGCCTCAATATTCTCTTTTACTATCAGGTGTTGAATGTCATATCCGTTTCTGGTCAAATCAGCAGCTATAGCTGTTCCCAATGCTCCCATTCCCAATATGGATACGACCGGATTTTTCATTAGACAACTAATTTTCGCGCAGCATAACCTGTAATAGATTCAGATGAATCGCTCTCAAATAATTCTATTTCCAGATCCCATTCTCTTGCAACCATTACACCTGACATAAAAGCACGTGCACCTTTTATATTTTTATCATTACTGCTTAAATAATGAAGCAACCCGGATTCATTATTGTCTTCAATCATATCCCGTAATGATTGCAGTTCTATTTGATTATCAACTGGTAAATCACAGCACACAATGAGAAGAATATTTCGAGTAGAAAGTAATTCGGAAAGAACATAGGCGAGTTCTCTGATGATGGCTGGGTCATAATCTCCTATCTGAAGACTAACTACATTAAAATCTTTTATGGCAGCTTGAAGTATTCTCAGTTGATGAAACAGACTCATATCATCGTTGAACCCATCATCCGAAATGAAGAAATCATCTTCCTCATCACAAAACTCATTACGTAATTTGTCATTCACTTCTACACTCCCTAAATCGGTTGTGTAGCTATCATGTGAAGACATAGCCAGCTTCTTATCAAGAATCCGATTGTGTGATTCTACAATAACAATACTTTCATATTGCTGATCTCTGACATTAGAATAGACATCGCATACTTCGAATAAGTTACCTGTGTCTATTTGAGTTGGTGAAAAAAGGATTCGAACATTTTTCTTTTCAGCTTCAAGAGCATAATCCAGATTTTCTTCAATTTCAGCTTTAGTTGGTATGGCCATAATGTTTATTTGTATGCCAGTGTGATGTAATGATTCTGTTTCTCAAAAGTACAAAAATCGCACATGCTATCATCGCTAAAATGGACCTGATTTCTATTTTTATTAGAGACAAGCTTAAGACTTTTTAAGTCCATTCGAATCCCTATTCCTTTCATTTTCAGAGCGGCTTCTTTTACAGTCCACAACTTTAATACAGGCATAATATCAATTTCATCATCATTGGCTAGACGATTGATAATACTTGGGTTGTATTTTCGATCTTTATGTTCAATATCAATGCCAACATTTCTTTTTTTTGACAAAGCACAAAGCATCCAGTTGTTGGAATGTGTAAAGCTGAGGTGTACAGATTTTTCATCAATTAAACCACTTGGCTTTCCCAACTCATCTTTGAGTGTGTTGATTTTTGAATAATTCCAGCCAATCTCCTCTACCATATCCCGAAAAAGTTTACGTCCGGTCAGGAATTCATTTTTTCTGTTTGGATGATTTAGCTCATTATAGATTAGACTTTCATTTGGGCTTAAAAATGAGGCGTCAGAACTGCTTGTGATTTCTACCATTCCGACGAAGACATCTACTGGCCAACCTTCAATATTTTTAGTATCGATTAAAATCAATGAGCCTTAAAATGGAGTTCTATATTTAGCGCAATATTTACCAATTAAAGTGGTATTTTTTGGCGATTATTATTTCCGCAACAAATAAAGCAAATGAGCACTACAGACCTAAATTTAAGCGAACAAGAAGGTATACGTCGGGAGAAACTAACCGAACTACATAATCTGGGTGTAAACCCTTACCCCTACTCATTCGAAGTTACGCACACCTCTGAAAGTATTAAAGAAAATGATCAATTGGTGCGTGATGAAGAAAATAATCCTGATTCAGATTTAGTATCAGTTGCCGGCCGGGTGATGACACGCCGAATTATGGGCAAAGCCGCTTTCTTCAATTTACAGGATAGTGAGGGTACTATTCAGATTTACATCAGACGAGATGATGTTGGTGTTGAAGAATACAATACTGTATTTAAGAAGCTGGTCGATATCGGTGACATTGTGGGAATTAAGGGCTTCGTTTTTAAAACTCGAACCGGTGAAACTACCGTTCATGCTGAACATTTTGAGCTTTTATCCAAAGGCTTAAAACCTATCCCCATTGCTAAGGAAGTAGAAAATGAAGATGGAGAGAAAGTCATCTATGATGCCTTTTCTGATAAAGAACAGCGCTATCGTCAGCGTTATGTTGATCTAATCGTTAACCCAGAGGTTAGAGATACTTTCAGAAAGAGAACTAAAATGGTTCAGGTAATGCGTGACTTTATGAATGCACGTGAATATCTGGAAGTTGAAACTCCGATCTTACAACCAGTATATGGTGGCGCAGCTGCTCGTCCATTTGTGACCCATCATAATACTCTTGATATGAAGCTATACCTCAGAATAGCAAACGAGTTGTATTTAAAGAGACTCATTGTTGGTGGCTTCGATGGTGTTTATGAGTTTTCAAAAGATTTCAGAAATGAAGGTCTATCTCGTTTCCATAATCCTGAGTTTACACAAGTTGAGCTCTATGTAGCCTATAAAGATTACAACTGGATGATGGATTTTACAGAGCAAATGATCGAGAAAGTAGCTCTGGAGTTACATGGATCAACAAAAGTAACTGTGGGTGAAAATGAAATTGATTTCAAAGCACCCTGGCCAAGAATTACATTATTTGAAGCTATTGAGAATGAAACTGGTCACAATCTCTATGGAAAAACGCTTGATGAGTTGAAAGCAATTGCCAAGGAACTCCATATCGAAGTTGATAAGTCATTTGGCACTGGTAAAATCATAGATGAAATCTTTGGAGAATTTGTTGAATCAAAACTAATTCAACCAACTTTCATTACTGATTATCCAATTGAAATGAGTCCGCTTACTAAAAAACATCGTTCAAAAGAGGGATTAGTTGAGCGGTTTGAGTGCATCTGTAATGGAAAAGAAATTGCTAATGCCTACACGGAGCTAAATGATCCAGTTGATCAGCGCGAGCGATTTGAGGAGCAACTCAAACTAAGAGATCTTGGTGATGAGGAAGCAATGGATATTGATGAGGACTTCATTAAAGCACTCGAATATGGAATGCCTCCTACTGCCGGTATAGGTATTGGTATCGATCGACTATCCATGATTATGACCAATTCTGACTCGATCAGAGATGTATTGTTTTTCCCTCAAATGAAGCCGGAATAGTCGGATGTCATTCGAGTGGTTCATTGCCAGACGCTACTTCGGTGGTAAACGAAAAGGATCAGGTTTTCTGTCCTTTATCAAGTACATGTCTATCGCCGGTGTTGCTATTGGTTCAGCTGGACTACTCATAGCACTTTCAATCGTTCATGGTTTCAAATCTGTTATTAATGAAAAGATTCTGGGATTTGCTCCGCAGATAACCGTTACATCTTTCACTAATAATCCGATTTACAGAGCAGATACTCTGAATACATATTTAGAACGCTACCCAGAGATCGCTCAGAGCCAGATCGTAACTCAGGGACAAGTTATGATTCAGACCAGAGACGAAGTGACGGGTATAGTGTTAAAAGGTGTCGATGAAACAGGTGATGTAACCGGCATAGACGAGTACATTATTGCAGGTAAGCTTGATTTAGGTTCAGAAAATAAGGCTCATCCAGGCATTGTAATTGGAGAGAGAATAGCCACAGAATTAAATGCTGAAGTTGGAAATACAATTACAGTATACACTGTAGACGGTATTCCATCTATGGTAAACTCACCAGAGCTTGAACAGTTCATTCTTACCGGAATTTATAAAACCGGTATTGACCAGTTTGATGAAGTTTTTGGTATTGTAGACCGAAAAAATACACTCAAGCTCTTCGATCTGGAGTCCTATGAAGGGCATGCTATTGAAATTAGACTCGAGGATTTCAATGAAACAACATCTTTTGATAGCAGGTTAAACGAGGCCATCTCCTTTCCGTATTATACCCAGACCATTTATGAACGCTATTCTAATATATTCGCATGGGTTGATCTGCAGGAACAGACCATTCCATTTGTTATTTCTGTAATGGTTATTGTGGCTGCCTTTAATTTAATTGGCGCCGTTCTTATGATGGTCCTAGAACGAACAAAGGATATTGGTATCCTAAAAACTATGGGAGCTCAGGATGCCGCAATTCGAAGAATATTCCTCTTTGAAGGCGTCTTTGTAGCTTTTATTGGTTTACTCATTGGAATAATCATTTCTCTGATCTTCAATTATTTGCAATCAGAGTTTCAAATCATTCCATTATCAGAAGAGAACTATTATATGTCTGCAGCACCTGTAGAACCGCATGCTACAGATTTTCTGATTGTTACTATAGTGACCTTCGTGCTTTGTGGAATCTCTTCTTGGCTTCCAGCGAGAATAGCCTCCCGCATGAATCCACTCAAAGTGATCTCATACGGGAAATAACTAAATCAGGGCTATTTTCTTAATTGAATACTTCTTCGAGAGGTGTGTATTCCAAATCAAAGGCATCTGCTACATCTTTGTAGACAATCTTACCTTTCAGAATATTCAGACCTTTCAATAGCTCAGCATCGTCTCTGATAGCTTGTTCCCAGCCTTTGTTTGCAAGAGCTACCGCATATGGCAAGGTAACATTTGTTAAGCCCATTGTTGAGGTATAAGGTACTGCTCCAGGCATATTAGCTACGCAATAATGTACTACATCATCGATGATATAAATCGGATCATCATGCGTTGTAGCTTTCGCTGTCTCGAAACACCCACCCTGATCAATAGCAACATCAACCAACACTGTACCTGGTCTCATTTCTTTAAGCATGTCTCTTGTAATCAGGTGTGGTGCTTTTGCTCCCGGCTTTAGTACAGCACCAATAATCAAATCTACCTCTGGCAGCATATGTCTGATTGTGGCCTCAGATGAGAACATGGTAGTCACGTTTTTAGGCATTACATCATCCAGGTGACGTAACCTTGGCATGCTGATATCCATGATAGTTGTGTTGGCACCCATACCAGCGGCAATTTTAGCTGCATTTACTCCAACAATTCCACCACCAAGTACCAAAACATTAGCTGGAGGCACACCTGGTATACCACCCATTAGAATACCACGACCACCAAAAGCTTTTTCGAGATACTTAGCTCCTTCCTGAGCTGCCATTCTACCAGCTACTTCACTCATAGGAATTAATAGGGGAAGTGATCTATCTGCTTTTTCTACAGTTTCGTAAGCTATGGCAATACATCCTGATTCAATAACAGCATGAGTCAGTGCTTCTTCTGCCGCAAAATGGAAGTAAGTGAAGATAACCTGATCCTTCCTCATGCGAGGGTATTCAACAGCAATTGGTTCTTTTACCTTCATGATCATCTCAGCACGCTTCCAAACCTCTTCTACGTCATCGACAATGGTTACTCCGGCATTGATGTACATCTCATCTGTGAAACCGCTTCCAAGACCGGCTCCTTTTTCTATAAGGATGTCGTGACCATTACGCCCCAGGTTAAGTGCACCACCTGGTGTAAGTGCGACGCGGTTTTCATGAGTTTTAATTTCTTTAGGTACTCCGATGATCATATCAGTAAAGTTTAGTTAGGCTAAAAAAAGGTGCGCAAATGTAGGGAATTTTCCGAAAATTCGGGAAGTCATAACGATTAATTTTACCTATTTCATTCATCCTCATGTTATTTATTGTTAAGGGGCTTTTGCTTGTCGACTTATCTTCTTTACTTCTATCAGCTTTCAAATAACAATTAAGGATTTATGCGTTTAAAACTAAGTCTTCTTCTAGTAGGCCTGATGTTCACTTTTTCGGCCTGTTCAAGTTCAAAAAATACAACAGCTAACACAGCTAGTAAACCAAGTCGCCCAGCTGCGAGTAAAGATGGAATTAAACCTTTTGATAAAGTCATAACTGCAAAAGCAGTTAGTGATGAAGGTGTTTTTAATGTCCACAAATTAGATGGTAAAGTTTATTATGAAATTCCTGACTCCCTATTAGGTCGAGAGTTTCTTATGGTAAGTAGAGTAGCCAAAGTACCAAGTGGTTTCTTTGGATTTTTTACCGGCGGTGCCAAAACAGCAGAACAAGTACTTACATTTAGCAGACAGGATGATCAGATCCTGATTCGTAAAAACAGTTATAATGCCGTTGCTGCGGATACCCTGCCTATTTACCAATCCGTTCGTGCGAATAACTTCGAACCAGTATTAGCTGCCTTTCCGATTGCAGCATTGAGCAAAGACTCAAGTGGTGTTGTTATTGATGTTACCGACTTCTTCAAAACTGACATTGAAGCGATTAGTGGAATGATCAGTTTCCTGAGAAGACAATATCAGGTGCGTCGTTTGGATCCCAAAAGAAGCTACATTGAATCTGTAAAGAGTTTCCCTCTAAACGTAGAAGTACGTCATGTAATGACCTATCAAGCTTCAAATCCTCCTCCAGCAGATGGCAATACAGCCACACTATCATTGGAGATGAGTCAGTCAATGGTATTGCTTCCTGAAGAACCGATGCGACCTCGATATGAGGATTATAGAGTGGGTTATTTTACAGTAGATCAGATTGATTATGGCTTAGACGAGCAAAAAGCTGCTACCAAAAGTTTTATTCGCAGATGGAGACTAGAGCCAAAAGACAAAGAAGCCTACTTCAGAGGAGAGCTTGTTGAACCCATCAAGCCTATAACATACTACCTTGACCCTGCTACACCGATGAAATATCGAAAGTATGTAAAACAAGGTGTTGAGGACTGGAACAAGGCTTTTGAAGCAGCTGGATTTAAAAATGCCATTCGTGCGCTAGACCCTCCTACTCCGGAAGAAGATCCTGATTGGAGTCCTGAAGATATTCGATATTCATCAGTGAGATGGGTAGCTACTACTATTAGAAATGCCGTTGGTCCAAGTGTGAGCGATCCAAGATCAGGCGAAATCATTGAAAGTGATATTGTATGGTTCCATAATCATATGCGATCATACAGAAACCGATTGATGATTGAGACTGGTGCAGCAAACCCTGCTGCCAGAAGTCTGAAACTGGATGATGACCTTATTGGAGAAACAATGCGCCAGGTTATTGCGCATGAAATTGGTCATGCCCTGGGACTTCCACATAACATGCAAGCAAGTTCGGCTTATCCTGCAGATTCTCTTAGATCAGGCTCTTTCACCCAAAAGTGGGGCATTGCAACTACCATAATGGAGTATGCCAGACAAAATTATGTAGCTCAACCAGGTGACGAAAACATCAGGTTTATACGTCAGTTAGGCCCCTATGATGACTATGTTATAAACTGGGGTTATCGAGTAATTGATACTCCTACTGCTGAAGAAGAAAAACCAGTACTTGATTCTTGGATCGAGGCAAAAGCTGATGATCCTGTTTACCGGTTTGCATCTTCAACAGGATATGACCCATCTTCACAAACAGAAGATTTATCAAACGATCCTGTGAAAGCCAGCTCTTATGGACTTGCAAACCTTAAAAGAGTTGTTCCTAATCTTATTGAATGGACGGCTACAGATGGTAAAGGTTATGATGATCTCGATGAAATATATGGTGAATTGATTGGGCAGTGGAGCAGGTATGCTCGACATGTAGCCACAAATATTGGTGGTGTTTACCAGTCAAGAAAAGCATCTGATCAAGAGGGTGTTCTTTACACCCCGGTACCTGCAGATTATCAGCGTAAGGCTATGGCATTTATGAATGAACATGCATTCAGTACCCCAGATTGGTTGCTGGATAAAGAAATCCTAAGACGAATTGAACATGCCGGGGCCTTAGACAGAATTAGAAATCTACAACGAGGCTTGTTATTAGCTACCATGAATGGTGGTGCAATGATGAGACTAAGTGAACAGGCAGCTGTGGATGAGAATGCTTACAGTCTTTATAACATGCTAAGAGAACTGAGAAGAGGATTATGGTCTGAAGTGTATAACCCATCGTCGATAGATGTCTTCAGAAGAAATCTTCAAAGAGTTTATCTCTCAGAAATCGAGAACATGTTTATGACCGATAGAATAAGAAATGTTGATGTGAAGCAATCGGATATACGTCCTGCTCTCAGGTATGAATTGAATTTACTTAAAAGAGATATAGGTAGAGCAAGAAGCAGTATCAACGATAGAGCCACACTCGCTCACCTTGATGATGCTGTGACAAGAATAGATGATATTCTTGATATCGAAGATTAATATGGTATTCCAGAGGCTGGTTAAGCTATTTACTTAGCTTGGCCAGTCCTTTTTTAGTTATAGAGACATGACCATATAAGAATTTCCCTCCTATGGTCTCAATTTTGAGGTAGCCCAGACTCTCAAGAAATTCCATCATTGATTTAAATTCTGCTTTCTCTAAGTCAATCATCTGAAGCAATGTTGATACCTCAACCCTTTTGCCAGCTTCATACTCACTAGTTTCAGCTAGTTCCCTTAAGAACTTCTTGTATTTCTTATTAAAACTATCTCCAATAAGCATGCTTAGATCAATTTAGAATGCAATGAATAAGATGACCTATTATCTGAAGTTATCATTAATAAAATGTTAACCCAGTATTAATACACGAGGCATAGTCTTCAAATAGTTTATGCCAAAATACATTAATGGAGTACCTTCGACATCAATATCAGTTTTCATCACTGTAATTACTGAGTAAAATACTAGTTCATTTTTACCCAAAAAGACCTTAGTTTTTTATGTTTTTTAATTCATCACAGCTGATTGAAGATTGTAATCATTGGTGCCGGCGAAATCGGATATGATCTCGCTAGTGTACTCTCGAAAGAGAAACACGACGTAACCGTTCTGGATACAGATAAAGAACGGTTAAGCCATGTTAACGACACACTTGATGTGTTAGTTATTGAGGGTAATGCCACGTCTGCCTCTGCCCTTGTCGATGCGGGAGTAAGGGATGCAAGTATTGTTATAGCCGTAACAAGTATTGATGAAATTAATATGATCGCTTCAATGATGAGTAAGCGATTAGGAGCGAAAATGGTAATCGCTCGTGTACGATCAGATGAATTATCACGTGGTGACTCTGCCCTAACACCTATAGATCTGGGTATAGATGTCATGATTCACCCAGAGTTAAGTGCTGCTCAGGAAATTGTTCAGCTTGTTAAACGATCAGCAGCATCTGATGTCATTAATTTGGCTGAGGGTAGAATGCAATTGATTGGTATTCGATTACAAAGAAATTCCCCTCTGATGGGTAAAACTCTATCTGAGTATGCCAGTGAATATGACAATATCCGATTCAGGGTTGTTGCCATTGGCCGTCGAGGTCTTACTATAATCCCAACTGGGGTTATTCGCTTTCAGACTTTTGATCAGGTTTTTGTACTTGCTAAAACTGAAGATATACCCGCAATAGTTGAATCTACAGGCAAAAAAGAAACAGATATTGTAAATATCATGATTGCCGGTGGTACAGCTGTTGGATCTATGATCGCACGTATGCTATGTAATGATTCTGACAAAACATGGTCTGTGAAACTTATTGAACCGGATTATGAACGAGCAACAGAGCTGGCAGAAGAATTAAAAAATGCCCTTGTATTGCACGGAAATCCCACTGATCCGGACTTACTTGCTACAGAAGGTATAATGGATATGGACGCATTTCTCGGTGTTACTGATGACGAGGAATCCAATATCATAAGTTGCCTGATGGCTAAACATCTTGAGGTGAAAAAAACTGTTGCCTTAGTTTCAAAACCAGATTATATCCCACTTAGCCAAACTATTGGGCTTGATGCTGCCATTAATAAAAAATCAGCTGCATCAAATGAAATCCATAGATATGTAAGGCATGGTCGTGTTATATCAGTAACATCGCTTCAGGGTATAAAAGCAGAAGTAATTGAGCTAATGGCTACCAGAACCTCCAGCATTATTGGGAAACAAATACAAAAAGTGAACATTCCTGAAGGTTGTATAATTGGTGGAATTCTGAGAGGTGATTCACTTGAAATTGCAACTGGTACATCGGTTATTGAAGCTGACGACAGAGTTATGATTTTCTGTTTGCCTGAAGCCGTTGAAAAAATAACCCAGCTATTTAACTAATCACTGATGGTAAAGAAAAGCTCACTTAGCTTTAAACGCCCACAAATGAACATTTTTGTGGTTCTGGGAATACTTGGGGCTTTTGTCTTCTTTTTGGGCTTTGCCCTTATGATACCCGCTCTGATAGCTGTCATTTACAAGGAAGATACCTGGTCAGCATTTCTAATTTCAGCCGGCATTGCTTTCGTCGTTGGAGGAACCCTCTGGTACTTCTTTAAACCAAAGGAGGAAATCAGAATCAGAGAAGGATTCATGGTTGTAAGTTTTACTTGGTTATTCCTCTCGCTTGTAGGTGCACTTCCATTTATTATATCCGGTGTACTTCCCCACTATACCGATGCCGTTTTTGAAACCATGAGTGGTTTAACAACCACCGGTGCAACTATACTCGGTGGTGAGAATGCAGCTGGATTTATTAATCCTGCTATTGAGGATATCCCAAAAAGTTTTTTGTTCTGGCGTTCACTTTCACACTGGCTTGGTGGAATGGGTATCATCGTGCTTTCTATTGCTATCCTTCCTTTATTAGGTATCGGGGGAATGCAGCTTTTTCAAGCTGAATCTCCAGGTCCAACCACGGATAAGCTTACTCCAAGGGTACAACAAACCGCTAAACTACTCTGGGTCATTTATCTGGCCTTAACCGCTTTTGAATTTGTTTTACTTTGGATTCATCCATCTATGGATTGGTTCGACGCACTTAATCATGCCTTTGCAACCCTAGCAACAGGTGGTTTTTCAACTAAAAATGCTAGTGTTGCTGCATTTGATTCCATTTACATTGATACTGTAATTACAATATTCATGTTTCTTGCAGGTATTAACTTTGCCATGCATTTCAGACTGTTCAAAGGTGAATTCAAGACCTTTTTTGACAATAGAGAATTTCGATTCTACTCTACTATTACAATGATTGCAATCGTTGTAATTTCATTCTCATTATTCATTTTCGATAAGTATGAATTCTGGGAAGCACTTCGCTATGGTGCCTTCCAGGCTGTAGCAATTATTACAACTACCGGTTTCGGAACCAGTGATTATGAAGTATGGTACTCCTTTGGCGCATTTTTTCTTTTCCTACTTTTCTTCACGGGAGGTTGTGCAGGCTCAACCGGTGGTGGTGTAAAAATGATTCGCATCATGATCATTGTCAGAAACACTTTCAGAGAAATAAAGCAGATCATTCATCCAAAAGCTATACTGCCTGTTCGTATTGGGGATCAAACAGTAGATCAAAATATACTTCGAACTGTACTTAGCTTTATTGTCTTATATATGCTCATTTTTGCCATTGGTGGCATTGTTATGAGTTTATTTGGATATGATTTTGCTTCTGCATTTGGAGCATCCATTGCCTGCTTAGGTAACATAGGGCCCGGTTGGGGTGAATTTGGACCAACCGATAATTTTGCACAGATTCCATTCATTGGGAAGTGGGTTTTAATCTTACTTATGATGATAGGCCGTCTGGAGATCTTTACCGTTCTCATCCTCTTCTCTCCCGCATTCTGGAAACAATAAAACTCTTATGAATAAATTCACCACACTACTTCTGATTATATGCACACTATTCGGACTGGATAGCTATGCTCAAACCACGGATACTCAAGGACCTGAAAATGGCACTCTTATTATAATCGGTGGTGGTCGGGTGCCCCAAAATGTGATGGAAACTTTTGCTGAGAAAGCCGGAGGAGCAGATGCTAAGATTGTTGTTATACCAACTGCATCTGTTACTAGTGGACGCATAGATACCGCACGATGGCAAGAATACTTTAATCGATACGGGCTTAATGACATTTCAATCTTACATACATCCGATCCAAACATGGCGAATCAGGATGAATTTATTGCTCCCTTAAAAGAAGCTACAGGAATTTATTTTTTAGGTGGTAGACAATGGAGAATTGCTGATGGGTTTCTGAATACAAAAGCCCATGAGGAAATGTTTAAACTACTTGATCGTGGAGGCGTAATTGCTGGCTCATCCGCAGGTGCAACCATTCAGGGATCATACTTAGCTCGTGGGGATACAAGAAATAATCAAGTCATGATGGGA